>NZ_CP029145.1:3456472-3770697 GCF_003149515.1 Hymenobacter nivis | reverse complement strand
CGGCGCTGGTGCCGCCAATTACCAAATCCTGGCCATCCACGCGCACCTCGTAGCCCGAGGCAGGGTCGGCGTTGCCGGCCACGTCGGGCAGGCCGCGGCCGGGCTGAGCGGCCTTGGCTTGCGCGGCGATGGGTAGCTTCAGGGTTTTCTGGTACGCGGGCACCGGAAAGTGGGCGCTGATGCCGCCGCCGGTGGCGCTGCCGGGGCCCGCGTTCCACACCACTTCGCTGCCGATTTTGGCGCCAGCCGCCGTCAGCCTGGTGCCGCCGCAGGCCAGCGCGAACGGGCTGGAGGCCGGAAAGTCGGCGTGCGGCTGCCCATCGGCCACGCCGTCGCCCGAGCCGTTGTCACCGGCCGCGCAGCACACGGTGATGCCCAGCAGCGCCGCCGCCTGAAACGCCTGGTTGAACTGGTCGAGGGCCCCCGTCGTCCAGGTATTTTCGGGCCCGCCCCAGCTGATGGAAATCACCGTCGGCTGGTTCACCTGGTCGTGTACGGCGGCCGTCACGGCATCCAGGAAGCCCTGGGTGGTGTTGGGGGCGAAATACACCACGAGGCGGGCCCCGGGGGCCACGGCGGCGGCGACTTCGATGTCGAGCATCACCTCGCCGTCGGCGCCCTGGGCGGTGGTGGGTTGGTTACTACCGCCGTCCACGCCCACCGTGGCCACGGCTGGCACGGGCAGTTTCAGGCGGGTGAAGTAGGCCGTCAAATCGTCTGGCCGAAACCCGCCGCCCAGCTCAATAAGGCCAATGCACTGGCCATGCCCATCGAGCCCGGCCGGGAAGTTGTACAGCTTGGCCAGCGCCGGCGGCGTGAACGAGGGCCCCGCCACGCGGGCCACCACGGCCCCCGCCGCGGGGCCCCGTACCTGGAAGTGCGCCCGCGCCTGGGGCCGGTCATCAAGCCCAAATACGCCCGCCACAATGTCGCCCAGGGCCTTTGGTACCGTCAGGGGCCCCGTGCGGCCCCGGTAGCGCCCGGCCGGCGACTCGTACTGGTGCAGCTCGGTGCCAAAGGCGGTGCTCAGGGCCCCGGCCGGGCCAGCCAACACCACGTAGCACTGGGCAGCGTCGGCGCGCACCACGGCCAGGCCGTGGGCGGCGGCAAAGGCCGTCACGGCGGCTACGTCCTGCGGGGCGGCGCCCATTTGGGCGGCCAGCTCGGTGCGGGTGAGGTAGGTACGGGCCGCCGGGGCCTGGTCGGCAAAGGCGCTGGGCGACAGGTCTGCCGGGGCCCCCTGGGGGCGTAGGCGCACGGTCACTTCCAGCGGCTCGTCGGGGGCGATGGGCCGCACGGCGCGGGCCTGGGGCAGGGCGGTACGCTCGCTGCCGCGCACAATTGTTCGGTTCTGGGGGGCTTGCATGGCGAAACGGAATAAGGCGCCGGGTGGCCAGGGGCCCAGGCGGAAAAAAAAGAACGGACAGGCGCGCGCACGCCCTGGCTTGACTTTGTTCTACGGTATATTCAGCCGCATGTTGGCGCCGCCAAACTGGTTTGCATTCAGATTTATAGCGCTGAATGCCAACGCCCAACCGGCCGCGCCCACGCGGCCGTTTTTGTCGCCGGTGGCAAGCATGGGTAACTTTACGGCATGTGGAATCTGCTGCTGCTCGTGCCTTTTATACTCATACTGGGGGCCCCGTACGCGCTGCATTTCAACAGCCAAAAAATGGACAAGCCAGTAGTGGTTTTCCAAAGCCGCCCCTGGCGAAATATGCTGTCGCTGCTGCTGGCTGGCACACTGTTGTGGATGGGAGCTGCAATGGGTAGCGTCGCGGTACACTTGGCCGATGAGCTCACACTGGCAGGCCTAAGCTTACTACTAGCCGCCGTGCTACTGTGCTGGGGAGGCAGCGGCCTCTGGCTGCACCTAACCTACTGGCGCCACAACCGGCGGGCCTCTCTGACGATTGACCGCACCGCGCAGGCGGCCACGTACACCAACGCTGGTACGGCACTACATTTTGCGCTGGCCGATGTGTCCGGTATTACGAGCTACGACAGCCGACGCTCGTTCAGACGTCGGGCCCTGTGGAAGGGATACTCTTACCAGATTTGGGAGCTGCGCGACGGAACCTGGTTTGTATTGACCTGTTTGCTATACAGCTTCTCGGGCCCCGAGAGCTTATCCCGGCCGCCCACCGCGCCACGGTGCGGTACCGCATCTGCTGGCGGCCCGGCAACGAATTAAATTTTCCAACTTTGTTCTAAAGTTATCCTCACTCCCCATCCATGTACGCCACCCTCCAGCCCGACCTTCAGCAGCAGCTCCAGGAAATCAAAGACAACGGCCTCTTCAAGAAAGAGCGCGTAATTACCTCGCCCCAGGGCGCGGAAATCGACACCGAAGAAGCCGGCGAAGTGCTGAATTTCTGCGCCAACAACTACCTGGGCCTCAGCTCGCACCCCGAGGTCATCCGGGCCGCCAAGGAAGCCATCGACACCCACGGCTACGGCCTGAGCTCGGTGCGCTTCATCTGCGGCACCCAGGACATTCACAAGCAGCTCGAAGCCAAGCTGGCCGAGTTCCTGGGCACCGAGGATACCATTCTGTACGCCGCCGCCTTCGACGCCAACGGCGGGGTATTCGAGCCGCTGTTTAATGAGCAGGACGCCATCATTTCCGACGCCCTCAACCACGCTTCCATCATCGATGGCGTGCGCTTGTGCAAGGCCCAGCGCTACCGCTACCAGCACAACGACATGGCCGACCTGGAAAAGCAGCTCCAGGACGCCCAGGCCAAGGGCACGCGCCACCGCATCATCGTCACCGACGGCTCGTTTTCGATGGACGGCACCATCGCCCAGCTCGACAAAATCTGCGACCTGGCCGACAAGTACCAGGCCCTGGTGATGGTGGACGAGTGCCACAGCAGCGGCTTTTTGGGCAAAACCGGCCGCGGCACCCACGAGATGCGCGGCGTGATGGGCCGCGTCGACATCATCACCGGCACGCTGGGCAAGGCCCTGGGCGGAGCCATGGGCGGCTTCACCAGCGGCCGCAAGGAAATTGTGGACATGCTGCGCCAACGTAGCCGTCCCTACCTGTTTTCCAACACCTTAGCGCCCGCCATTGTGGGGGCCTCGCTGCGCGTGCTGGAGCTGCTGACGGAAAGCACCCAACTGCGCGACCAGCTCGAAGAGAACACCAAGTACTTCCGCGAAAAGATGACGGCCGCCGGCTTCGCCATCCCCGCCGGCGAGCACCCCATCGTGCCCGTCATGCTCTACGACGCCAAGTTGGCCCAGGAATTTGCCGCCCAAATGCTGGCCGAAGGCATCTACGTGGTCGGCTTCTACTACCCCGTGGTGCCGCAGGGCAAAGCCCGCATTCGGGTGCAACTCAGCGCCGCCCACACCCGCACCCAGCTCGACCGAGCCATTGCCGCCTTCATAAAGGTGGGTAAGAAGCTGGAAGTGTTGAAGTAAGTTGTCAGTTGCTCGTTGTCATCCGTTAGTTGTCAGTTGCTCGTCGTCAGTTGTCCGTTGCTCATCAAGTGACTGACAACTGGCAACGAGCAACGGACAACCAAAAAGAAAGGCGTCGCCCCAGCCGGGGCGACGCCTTTCTTTTTAGGGCCCTGGGGCCCCGGCTACGCGGCCCGGAAGCCGGTGGCCTGGCGGATGCTGCGCTCGTTGCCGGTGGTGGGATCGGTGTAGTTATGGTCGCTCACTTCCACCGATAGGTGTTTGCCGATCAGCTCTTTGGTGTCCAGGTCTTTGCCGTCGTGGGGCTGGATGCCCACGGCCGCATATAGCGACAGGATGATGGGATGGCCGGCGGGCGAATTGTAGAAGCGCTGGCTCACGAAGCCATCGGCGCTTTCCATGCGCGCGGCGAAAAACGGCACGTTCTGGTGCTCGCTGGTGCCTTCTTCGATGCCGGTGATTTCGACCAGGTGGCGACCGTCGGGCAGGAAGCCTTTGTCTTGGTTTTCGGTGGCGATTTTCATGGTGGGAATTGACTAAACGGGGCGCAACGGGCGCGGGCTTGCTAACGCAGGGCCCCGCATAGGGTTGGGCCCCGGCCCCTGCCGCCCGCGGCAATTTTCAGCTAAGCACACCCATTGAATATTCAAAAAATTCTCTATCTTGGCTACACTGTTTACTGTTAATAACCAGCGCTATGCATCCCTTCACCTTCCCGGCTGGTCGGCATTACCGGCGCGGGGCGCGGGGCCCCACTTTTTTTCACCGGCGGACATGATCCGCCTCTTTGTAGTCGACGACCATTCCATTGTGCGCAACGGCCTGCGTGCCCTGCTGGCCGCCGAGGCCGACCTGGAAGTGGTGGGCGAAGCCAGCCACGGCCAGGAGCTGCTCGATTGCCTGCCCACCACGCCCGCCGACGTGGTACTGCTCGACCTTGCCATGCCCGTGCTCGACGGCCTGGCCACCACCGCGCGCCTGCGCGCCGAGTACCCCGCCCTGCGCGTATTAGTGCTCACGATGGTGGCCGAGCCCCAGCGCATTGGGGAGCTGTTTGCAGCCGGCGCGCAGGGCTACCTGCTCAAAAGCACCGGGCAAATTGAGTTGCTGGCGGCCATCCGGGCCGTGGCGGCCGGCGAGCTGTACCTGTGCTCGGAGCTGGGGCTGAGCTTGTTGCACCAGTTACTGGCCCCTGCTCCGGCTGCCCATGGCCCCACGGCCGCGGCGCTGGCCAACAGCCAGCGCGCCCGCCGCCTCACCACCCGCGAGCTGGAGGTGCTTCAGCTGCTGGCCGCGGGCCTCACCACCAACGAAATTGCCGCCAAGCTCTTCACCAGCAAGCGCACCGTTGAAACCCACCGCCAGCACATTCTGGAAAAAACCCAAACCAAGAACACCGCTGCCCTCATCCACCGGGCCGTAACGGAGGGCCTGCTGGATTAGGTGTAGCACAGCGGCACTGGTGGGAATTATGCGAGCTTCTTTGAATTAAGCACCAATCCTTCAATTATTTAAGACAAAACGGCCGACGCAGCGCCTCCCGGTTCCTGGCAGTTTCCTCCGTATAGTCCGTAAGTGAAATCAGTATATTTCCAGGTAAAAGCATTGGACCTGGCTGGTATATTTGCAATATCTTCTTCTCTTCAGGCGTTTACCATCCAATGGCACACGCTTGAAGCTTGGATTGCCGCGTTGCCTTCCCCACCGCGCCAGCCAACCCACCACCCTGCCCCGCGAACTGCCCGGGGGCCCGGCGCTTTCCTCCCACAAGCCCAGCCGTCATGCGTGTCTACCAAGAAGTTTTGCCCAACAGCTGCCTCCTCATTCTCACCGATAGCGACGGCTGGGCGGGCCTCGCGCCCTTAGCCCGGGCCCTGCGCTGGGCCCTGCGCCAGCCCCAGCGCCGCGTGTGGGTCGATTGCAGCAGCCTGGCCAATTTAAACACCCACGCCCTGTTTTTGCTGCGCCAGGGGGCCGACCGCCTGCGCCAGCGCGGCGGCTGCCTCGTGCTGTGCCACCCCCCCGCCTCGCTCAGCGAGCTGCAGCCCGAAGGCCCCCCTGGCTATCAAGTAGCGGCCTCGCTGCTCGACGCGGAACAGGTATAAATCCGCATTCTATGCGTGTAGCTTGGGCTTTGTGCCCCTCCCGGGGCTAGGTGGCGGTAGCCACGGACACGGGCTGGCCGGCGGAGCGATTGTCCACGCCCAGCCACTCGCCGAGGCGGGCGGCCAGGGTGGGTGCATCGAGGCCGCGGTACACCTCGCCGCGGCGCACGAGGCTCATCTGGCCGGTTTCTTCGCTGACCACCAGCACGACGGCATCGGTGATTTCGGTGAGGCCGATGGCGGCGCGGTGGCGCAGGCCCAGGGCGGCGGGCACGGCGGGGTTGTCGCTCACCGGCAGGATGCAGCGGGCGGCTTGCAGGCGGCCATTAGCCACAATCACGGCCCCGTCGTGCAGCGGGCTGGTTTTATTAAAAATGCTCAACAGCAGGCGCTTGCTTACCTCAGCATCGAGGCAGTCGCCCGATTCGGCGTAGGCGCTGAGGTCGGAGGCCTGGCTGAAGCAGATAAGGGCCCCGGTGTACTTGTTGCTCAGGCTTTTGGCGGCTTCCACGAAAGGCTCGACGGCTAGCAGCTCGGCGGCGTTCGAGCCCCAGCGCCAGCGCCGCACCCGTTCGAAGGCCGTAGCCTGCCCCACCGTCAGCAAAAACCGGCGGATTTCCTGCTGGAACAAAATGATGGTGGCCAGCACGCCCACGCTCATAAATTCGCCCAAGATGGTGGTGAGCAATTCCATACCCAACGCCTTCACCACCAGGTACAACAGGTAGAGCGAGGCCCAGCCCACGGCCACGCTCAGGGCCACCGAGCCGCGCAGCAGCTTGTAGAGTTGGTAGAGCAGCACGGCCACCAGCAGCACATCGGCCGCGTCGGTCCAACCGAAACGCAAAAAGTCGACGGGGAACGGGCCGGACACGGGTAGGACGCTGAAGGGTGGGATAATGGCCCGGGGCCCCGGCGGGGGCATCCAGGCAAAGCAAAGATTTTGAAAACCGCCCCGGCGTTGCGAAGAACGCAATTTTTTGCCAGTAAACCGCGGCCAGAATGCAAAAACTTGCTCTGCTCAGCCTATGCTGGCGCCTTCTGGCTTAAAGATATTCAAATACAGCTGAATTACTTGCGTAGCCTCGGCCGCGTCGTGCACGCGCAGCAGGCGGGCCCCGCCCTGCAAGGCCAGCACGTGCAGGGCCGTGGTGCCGTTGAGGGCCGCCTCGGGCGTGAGGCCCAGGGGCCCATACACCATTTTTTTGCGGGAGAGGCCGGCCAGCACGGGCCGCCCCAGGGCCCCCAGCTCGGGCAGGCGGCGCAGCAGCGCGTAGCTCTGGGCAGCGGTTTTGGCGAAGCCGAAGCCGGGGTCGAGCACCACGTCGTGGGCCCCGGCGGCGCGCAGGGCAGCCAGCCCATCGCGGAAAAACCGAAGCTGCGTCAGCACCAAGTCGTCTTCGTAGTCCGTCAACTTACTCATCGTTTGGGGCGTGCCGCGCATGTGCATCAGCACGTAGGGCACGCGTAGGCGGCCCACGGTGGCGAACATTTCGGCGTCGAGCGTGCCGCCGCCCACGTCGTTCACCAGGTCGGCGCCGGCGTGCACGGCGGCCTCGGCCACGGCCGCCCGGAAGGTATCGACCGACAGAAACACGCCAGGAAACGTGCGGCGCAGGGCCCCAACGGCGGGCAGTAGGCGGGCCAGCTCCTCGGCCACGGGCACGTCGGCAGCGCCGGGGCGCGTACTATAGGCGCCCACGTCGAGCACGGTGGCGCCGGCCGCGAGCAGGGCCCCGGCGCGGGCCAGCAGGTCGGCCTCCCCAGCCACGCGGCTGCCGGAAAAAAACGAGTCGGGCGTCACGTTCAGGATGCCCATCACCCGCGGCCGGCGCAGGTCGAGCAGGCGGCCGTGGGGGCTCAGCAGTGAATGCGTGAATGCGTGAATGCGTGAATGGGCGGGGGCGAGCGGGGGGGAAAGCATGGGTGGGTTGGGATAAGCCGGGCGGGGCAAGGTGGCTCAATATCCGCCGGGCGGGGCGAACTTGCGGCGGTGAAGGGCAACAATACCACGGCCAAATTCACTTATTCACTCATTCACTCATTCACCCCTTGACCGCCACCCCCGCGCACTACGACCTGCTGCTGGCGCGCTGCCGCCAGCTGTTCCTGGCCAAAACCCACGACTATGGCACGGCCTGGCGCATTTTGCGCCTGCCGTCCGTCACGGACCAGCTTTTTATCAAGGCCAACCGCATCCGTACCATTCAGGAAGTTGGCAGCCAGCAGATTGCCGACAGCGTGGACGAAGAATTCGTGGCCATCGTCAACTACTGCCTCATTGCCCTGATGCAACTGCACCTGCCCGCCGGCACGCCCCTGGACATAGGCCCCGACGCCGTGGCCGCCGCCTACGACCACGAAGCCGCCGAAAACCGCCGCCTGCTGCTGGCCAAAAACCACGACTATGGCGAGGCCTGGCGCCAGATGCGCGTGAGCAGCATCACGGACTTGATTTTGATGAAATTGCACCGCGTGAAGCAATTGGAGAACCTCGGCGGCGTGGCCCAGGTTTCGGAAGGCGTAGAGGGCAGCTACCGCGACATGCTCAACTATGCCGTGTTTGCCTTGATTTTGAACGGGGCCTAGCCCGGGGCCCCAGGGGCCCGCCCGCCGTTTCCTTACTGTCTTTTTCGCCATGCCCATTCCTGCCCCCCACGCCTCGGCCGCCAGCGTGCCGTCCCCGCCGATGTCGCCGCCCCGGCCGCTGCGCTACTTCACCCGTGTGTGCTGGGTGGCGCTGGGGGCCCTGTTCGTGTTTTCGGGACTGATTAAGTTGAACGACCCGGTAGGTACCGCCTACAAGCTGGAGGAATATTTCGAGGTATTTGCCAAGGACATCAGCCCGTTTTTTTTGCACTTTAAGGATGCCGCCCGTTTCCTGTCCATCTTCCTCAGTTCGCTGGAGGTAATTTTGGGCGTGGCCGTACTGCTGCGCTGGTACCTGCGCCAAACGCTATGGGTGCTGCTGGTACTGCTGGTGTTTTTCGGTTTCCTCACTTTCTATTCGGCCGCCTTCAACAAGGTGACGGACTGCGGTTGCTTCGGCGACTTTCTCAAGCTCACGCCCTGGGCCTCGTTCACCAAAAACCTGGTGCTGTTGGGGTTGTGGGGCGTGGTGTTCCGGAACCAGCGGTTTTTGCGGCGCACCTTCGCCCCCGGCACCATGGGCCTGATGATGATGACCGTGGCCACGGCCCTGGCCGTGGGCATCGGTATGCGGGCCCTGGGCCACCAGCCGTACTTCGATTTCCTGCCCTACAAAGTGGGCAACAGCATTCCGCAGCTGATGAAGGCCCCAGAGGCGGCCCGCTACCGCTACACCTTCACCCGCAACGGCGAAACCAAGGAGTTCGACCAATTCCCGACCGATTCGACCTGGAAGTACCAGGCCATGACGGTGCTGAACCCCGAAAAGTCGCGCCCCACCATTACCGATTTTGCGGTGTACGACCTCGAAGGCAACGATGTGACTAAGCAAATCCTGACCGGCAACAAGCTGATTATCATCGTCCAGAATAGCAATAAGGCCGACCGCGAACGGTTCGCGCCCATCAACACCCTGCTGGCCGCAGCCGAGAAATCGCGCAAGCACATCGACGTGCTGGCCATCACGAGCACCAGCCCGGCCAAGTTCGACGCCTTCCGCCACGACGTGAACCTGGCCGTGCCCTACTACACCGCCGACGCCACCGTGCTCAAGTCCATGGTGCGCTCCAACCCCGGGCTGATGGTGCTGCGGGACGGCAAAATCCTGGCCAAGTACCATTACCACGACGTGCCGAACTTGTACGACGTGGAGAAGCTGTATTAGCCTGGGGCCCCATGCTCAGCTTTTTCCTCCGCCGCCTGGGCCAGGGCCTGCTCGTGCTGGTGGGCGTGGCGTGCACGGTGTTCTTTCTGTTCAACGTGCTGCCCGGCGACCCCGCCGCCCTGCTGGCCGGCCAACGCACCGACCTGGCTACCAAGGCCGCCATCAACGCCGACCTGGGCCTCGACCAGCCCCTGCCCCAGCGCCTGGTGGGCTATCTCAACGACGTGTCGCCGCTGGGCGTGCACCCGCGCGACTCGGCTGGGCGGGCCCGTTACGGGGGCCTCACGGTGCTGCCGCTGGGGCCCCGGGCGCTGGTGCTGAAGGTGCCGTATTTGCGGCGCTCGTTCCAGAGCAACAAGGACGTGCTCCGCATCTTACTCGACTATTTCCCCGGCACGCTGTGGCTGGCGCTGGCGGCCATGCTCATTGCCAGCGTGGGCGGCGTAGCCCTGGGCGTGCTGGCGGCGCTGCGGCCCCAGTCGGCCCTGGACCGGGCCCTGGTGACGACTTCGGTGCTAGGTATTTCGGTGCCCTCATTCGTGGCGGCCATCCTCATCGCCGTCACGTTTGGCTTTTACTGGAGCCACTGGACGGGCCTTAGCCTGACGGGCCAACTCTTTGAAAACGACCCATTCACGGGCGTACGGCACCTGGTACTGCGCAACCTGCTGCTGCCGGCCGTGGCGCTGGGCGTGCGGCCGCTGGCGGTCATCACCCAGCTCACGCGCTCCAGTATGCTGGATGTGCTGGGGCAGGATTACATCCGCACGGCGCGGGCTAAGGGCCTGAGCTACCGCGCCACCGTGCTGCACCACGCCCTGCGCAACGCCCTGAACCCAGTGGTCACGGCCGTGTCGGGCTGGCTGGCCTCGCTGATGGCGGGCGCGTTCTTCATCGAGTACATTTTCAACTGGAAGGGCCTGGGCACCGTCACGCTGCGGGCCGTCGAAAACCTCGATTTCCCGGTCGTGATGGGCGCCACGCTGTTCGTGGCGGCCCTGTTCGTGCTCATCAACATCGCCGTGGACGTGCTCTACGCTGTGCTCGACCCGCGGGTGAAAATCAATTGAGCTAGTGCAGTGCGCATGGCACAAAACGGCCGTCATGCACTAAAAAATAAGCCAATAACTACCTTGTCGCTCATGCATCTTTCCATTCTCGGCATGCCCGGCTCGGGCAAAACCACGCTGGGCCAGGCCCTGGCCCAGCACTTCAACTGGCGGTTTCTGGACCTGGATGCCGAGATCGTGGCGCGGGCCGGGCAGGCCATCCCGGCCATTTTTGCCGAGCACGGCGAGGCCAATTTCCGGCAATTAGAGGCCGACGCGCTGCGGGCCGTGGTGGCCCGCCCAGGGCCCTTGGTGCTGGCCACGGGCGGCGGCACCCCTTGCTTCCACGGCAATCTCAACGTGCTCAATTCCAGCACGTTCACCTTGTGGCTTGATGTGCCAGTAGCCGTACTGGCCCGGCGCCTGGAGCGGGGCGGCGCGGCGCGGCGGCCGCTGCTGGCGGGCGCGGGGCTCCAGCTGGCCGCGGCGCTGGCCGAAACCCTGGCGGCCCGCCAGCAGTTTTATAGCCAGGCCCGCTTGCGCTTTGCAGAAACCCGCGAGCCACTGGCCGCATTGTTGCCCGCACTGGCCCAAGCCGGCTTTCCGGCCGGAGCCCCCGTTTAGGTTTAGGCCGGGGGGCGTAAATTTGCGGGCCGAAGCGTTCGCGTACTTTATCAACACCTTATGCAATCAGCACCCGCAGCTCCTACCCCCGCCGCCCCGCGGCCCAAACACAAAGGGTCGGCCCAGCTTTTCGAAAACCCGCTGCTTGAGCGGCTCTCGCACACCCACATTGCCTGGCCGGTGGGCATTTTCGTCGCTACCACGCTGCTGAGCCTGTACTACGGCTTCACCCATGGCTTCCTGTCGGGGCTTTCGGCGCTGGGATTATTTTTGGGCGGGCTGCTCCTGTTCACCTTTATTGAGTACGCGGTGCACCGCTACCTATACCACCTGCCGGCCACCACGCCGCGCAAGGCCAAGTTCCAGTACACAATGCACGGCGTGCACCACGAGTTTCCGAAAGACAAGACGCGGCTGGCCATGCCGCCCATCGTCACGGTGTTCGTGGCGTCGCTGCTGTTTTTCATCTTCCGGCTGGTGTTTGGCAGCTGGGCGTTCGGCATTCTGGCCGGCTTCACGTTCGGCTACGCATCGTACCTGTTTGTGCACTACGCCATCCACGCGTATTCGCCGCCCAAAAACTTTCTGAAAGTGTGGTGGACGCACCACAGCCAACACCACTACCGCCAAGACGAGGTGGCTTTTGGCGTGAGCAGCACCCTCTGGGACCACGTTATCGGCACCATGCCCAGGGCCCGCCAGGGCGAGTAGGGCCCCAGGCCAGCCACAAAAAAGCGGCGCTTCCCAACTGGGAAGCGCCGCTTTTTTGTGGGTTACTGAGATGCTAGTTACTTGTTGTCAGCAAACCTATAACTCGTTAGTTAACAACCAACAACAAGTAACTAATGACTAACAACTCTGGTTTCTCGGGGCTCTAGGCCTAGTTGCCGCCGCCGCTGATTTTGCTGATATACTGCTCACGAAGTGGAATGCGAAAACGAAGTAGGGTGCGGGGCTTGTCCCCGCCCGTCGTTGAACGGTTCAGTCGGCTTTCGTGCAACGACGGGCGGGAACAAGCCCCGCATCCTACTTCGTGACGAGTATAACGAAGATAACCAGGGCAATGACGAGCACCACGCCAATGATGCCCGTGTAGGCCCCGGCCTTAAAGATACCGGCAATGGCGGCGCAGCTGCTCAGGGAAAAACTGAGGACGCCGAGCAACAGAAACAAGGAAAACCGAAGGGAACGTACGGCATTAAGGAATGGGAGTGAAAAAGGGAAGGAGCCAGCGCTACTGTCCCGGCATGATACTACCCGCACCGGCAAAAGATTGAGCCCAAGGCCCCTACCAGCTGCCGCTGGCGCCGCCGCCGCCGCTACTGCCGCCCCCGAACCCACCAAAGCCGCCGCCGCCCCCCCCACCGCCGCCGAAGCCGCCGCCCCCACCGCCGAAGCCACCACCGGCCCCAAAGCCGCCCAGCCCTCCGAAGAGGATGGGACCAAACCCACCGCTACGGCCGCCGCCGCCGCCGCCACCGCCGCGGCGACTAATCTGGATAAAGATGAAAATGGCAATCAGAATGGCGACAATCAGGCCGAAGCCGGGGCCCCCGCCGCCTTGGCCGCGGCCGCGGGCATCGGCCGGGTCGGCCTTGTACTCGCCGCGGGCCAGGGCAATGAGCTGGTCGGTGCCACGGTCGAGGCCGGCGTAGTATTGGTTTTGCTTGAAGGCTGGTACCAACGTGTTGCTGATGATGCGCTTGGCCAGGGCATCGGGCACGGCGCCTTCCAGGCCCTGGCCGGTTTGGATGCGGGCGGCGTGCTCCTGCTGCGCCACCAGCACCAGAATGCCGTTGTTCTTGCCCTTCTGGCCAATGCCCCAGGCGCGGTACAGCTTCTGGGCGTAGTCGGCAATATCGTTGCCGCCCAGGTTGGGCACGGTCACGACGGCAATTTGTGAGGAGGTGCTGTCGTTGTAAGCCACCAGCTTTTGCTCCAGCGCGTCGGCCTCCTTGGGCTGCATCAGGTGGGCCAGGTCGTTCACAAGGCGCGGCGGGGTGGGGCGCGGCGGCAGGCCCTGGGCCAGGGCCCCGGCGGCGGCCAGCACGGCCAGCAGCAATACGCCCAGCGCCCGGCGCAGCCAGAGCTGCGCGGTAGCGGCCCGCAGGTAGGGGAGCCTACTCATGAGCGGGGCGACGGCTCATCGCCGCCAATGGAGATGCTGTCGTCCAGCTCGTTCTGGTCGGTGGCCGCGTCGTAGGGGAAGTAGCGCTTCAGCTGCTCGCCCACTTGGCGGATGCCGTGCTCAAGGCCGGCCACGTACTTTTCCTGCCGGAAGTCGCGGAGCACCGCATCCTTGGTGATTTCCCAAAAGTCGTCGGGCACCACTGAGTTGATGCCCACGTCGCCGGCAATAGCAAATTGGCGGGTAGTCCAGGCCAGGTAAAAAAGTACGCCGTTGCGCTGGGCGGTGCGGTGCATGCCCAGCTCGCCGAACACCTGCGCCGCCCGGTCGAGGGGCTCGGGCGTGGGGCAGGCGTCTTCCAGGTGCACCCGGATTTCGCCCGATGTGGTGACTTCCGCCTGGCGGATGGCCGCCACCAGGGCCGCGTCCTGCGCGGGGGTAAGGGGAGATTTCATAGCTTATCAGTTAACAATTAACAGTGAGCAGTGAACAGTTTGTAAGCAGGCAATCGTGCTGCCCAGCGTGCAAACTGTTCACTGCTCACTGTTCACTGATAATTTAGAACTGCACCGTGGGGGCCTTGCTGGCGGCGGCGTCAGCCTCGAAGAAAGGCTTCTCCTTGAAGCCGAACATGTTGGCAAACAAGTTATTCGGGAACGAGCGGGTGAAGGTGTTGTAGTCGGTGGTGGCGGTGTTGAAGTCGTTGCGGGCCACGTTGATGCGGTTTTCGGTGCCCTCAATCTGGGCTTGCAGCTCCTGGAAGTTGGCGTTGGCCTTCAGCTCGGGGTAGTTTTCCGACACGGCCAGCAGCCGGCCGAGGCCGGAGGACAGCTGGCTTTGGGCGGCCTGGAATTTCTGGAGGTTTTCGGGGGTCAGCTGGTCGGCGTTAATCTGCACGCTGGTGGCCTTGGCGCGGGCTTCGATGACGCCTTCGAGGGTTGATTTCTCAAAGTTGGCGGCGCCCTTCACGGTGTTCACCAGGTTGGGAATCAGGTCGGAGCGGCGCTGGTAGGAGCTTTGCACGGCGGCCCACTTGTTTTTCACTTCCTGGTCGCGGGTGACCATGCCGTTGTAGCCACACGACGATTGCGAGAGCAGGATGATGAAGCCTGCGAAGTAGAGGAGGAGGCGTTTCATGAAGAGAACGGGTAAGGTGAAGGGGGTTGAAGACGAAAGAAAGTGGCGCGGGGCCCAACCGAACGGCGTCCCGGCCGGTTGAGGCCAGCGTCAGGGGCCCATACGCAACCGTAGCCCAACGGTTGTTTGCCGGCCGGGGCCGTACTTGCGGGCCAGTGAAGCTGCAAGTACGGCCGGTTTCCTCATTTTTACTTTTCCCCGCTGTGAAAGCCATCATTCCCGTTGCCGGCATTGGTTCGCGCCTGCGCCCCCACACCCACACCCAGCCCAAAAGCCTGGTGCCGGTGGCCGGCAACACCATCCTGGGCCACATCATCGACCGGCTGACGGCCGCCGGCCTCACCGAGTTCGTGTTTGTAGTGGGCTACCTCGGCGACAAGGTGGTAAGCTATGTGCGCCGCCACTATCCCAATTTGAACGCGACCTTCGTGCTGCAAGAGCCCCGCGAGGGCCTGGGCCACGCCCTGTGGCTGGCGCGCGACACGTTCCGGCACGACCCCGACGGGGTGCTGATTTTACTCGGCGACACCATTGTGGACGTGGACCTGCCTGCCCTGCTGGCCACGCCGGGCTCGGTACTGGCCGTGAAGGAAGTGAAGACGCCCTCGCTCTTCGGCCTCGTGGAAACGGGCCCCGGGGGCCGCGTGCGCAAGGTGGTGGAAAAGCCCACCATCCCCAAGTCCAACTTTGCCCTGGTGGGCCTGTATAAGCTGGCCGACGCCGAGAAGCTGGCCGAAGCATTGGAGTGGCTCATTGCCAGCAATGTGCGCACCCACGGCGAGTACCAGCTCACCGACGCCCTGATGCACCTCATTGAGCAAGGCGAGGCCATGACCACGGCCGCCGTGGACAACTGGTTCGACTGCGGCCGCAAGGACACGCTGCTCGAAGCCAATGCGCGCCTGCTCAACCGGCCCGAGTTTCTGGAGCCGCGCGACTACCCCGAGTTCGTGGGCACGGTCATCATCCCGCCCGTCAGCATCGGGCCCGGCTGCCGCATCGAAAACTCCATCATCGGCCCCAACGTGGCCATCGGCGACCGCACCATCGTCGAGCACACCATTATCAGCAACTCCATCATCGGCTCGTATTCCGAGCTGCGCTCGGCCGTGATGCACGACTGCATCGTGGGCTCCGACGCCTCATTCCGGGGCCTCAACCACAGCCTCAACATCGGCGACAACACTGAGATTGACTACAGCTAGGGCGATTTTTCAGGTCAGTTTACAGCTTGGTTGTTGCCGGTCCGCCGGCTTTTTCAGCCGGCCGACCATTTCTCATCAGGGAAAACAAACGGCGGCGGGGCAACCGGTCGGCCGGCTGAAAAAGCTGGCGGACCGTACACGGACCTGAAAACTGCGCTGGGGCCCCGGGACCGGGCCCCAGGCAGCAACGGCGATGGCGAACTTTGTTGCTGGCCGGCCGTTCGGCTAATCAATTTCAAGAAGTTCGCTTAACCATTACTGCCGCAGGCGGCCGGGAAGTACAGGGCAGGTTTTGGCAGCAGCTGATTTAATTGATGATTTTTGTGGCGTGAAACAACGTGAGTGGCCGGGTGGTGTGCCAAAAATCCCTGCCCTTTACTCCTGCAATTAATTCCCGCTGCCTTGGTCAAATTCGACACCCTCTCCATCGTGGTGCCCGTTTACAACGAGGCCCGCACCGTTCACCAAATTTTGGATTTGCTGCGCGAATTGCAGCTCCCCAACGGCATTGGCAAGGAGATAATTTTGGTGGACGACTGCTCGACCGACGACTCAGCGGCCGCCATCAACGCCTACGCCGCGCGCCACCCTAGCCTGGGCCTGCGCCTGCTCACCCACCCCGTGAACCGGGGCAAGGGCGCGGCCCTGCGCACGGGCCTGCGGGCCGCCACCGGCGACTACGTTATCGTGCAGGACGCCGATTTGGAGTACGACCCGGAGGAATACAACCTGCTGATTAAGCCCGTTTTAAAGGGTTTTGCCGACGTGGTATTCGGCTCGCGCTTTATGGGTGGCAACCCCCACCGCATCCTGTTTTTCTGGCACAGCATCGGCAATTACTGGCTCACGGTGTTCTCGAACATGACCACCGACCTGAACCTGACGGACATGGAAACGTGCTACAAGCTGTTCCGGCGCGACATCATCCAGGGCCTGGACCTGAAGGAAAACCGCTTCGGCTTCGAGCCCGAGGTAACGGCCAAGGTGGCGCGCGTGCCCGGCGTGCGCATCTACGAAGTGGGCATCAGCTACTACGGCCGCACCTACGCCGAGGGCAAAAAGATTGGCTGGCGCGACGGGTTCCGGGCCCTCTACTGCATCGTCAAGTACGGCCTGCTCAAGCTCTAGCCCGTGGCAGGCGCCGGCGTTGGGCCCCGGCCCGCCAACGAAATTTGCGGGCACTGCCAGGGCCCCAGGCCATCAGCGCGGACTGACTAATACGGAGCTTGCCGAGCAGGCTGCGCTAGGTCCCGGCTGGTAGTAGGTGCAGCTGCTCTACCACCTGGTCTACCAGGGTCTCGGGCGGCGCATCGTCGGTAAGGCGTAGGCCGTAGGTGGGTTTTTCGAGCGTGGCCAGCTGCGAATCGAGCATGTCGGCCTTCATGTAATGGCCCTGGCGCGCGGCCAGGCGGGCGCGCAGCACGGCGGGGTCGGTGTCGAGAAACACCCAGCTGAGGGGGCCCCCGGCACCGGCTTGCAGGGTTTGGCGGTAGGCTTCCTTTAGGGCCGAGCAGGCCAGCACGGCCCCGCCGGTCGCGCGCCACTGGCCCAGGCACGCGGCCAGGGTGGCGAGCCAGCCGGCCCGGTCTTCGTCGGTGAGGGGGTGGCCTGCGGCCATCTTAGCCACGTTGGCGGCCGGGTGGAAATCGTCGCCATCGTAGAACGGCAGGCCCAGGCGGGCGGCCAGCAGCTGGCCCACGGTGGTTTTGCCGCTGCCCGAGACGCCCATGACGATAATGAGGGGGAAGTTCATGGCGCAAGTAACGCCGTTGGCTGGGCTTGGGCGGGCGCGCCGGGCGCGGGCCCCGGGTTATTCCACCAAAATGACCAGCAAGCCCATCTGGCGTAGCCAAGGGCCGCGCAACTCAGCCCGCGTTTTTTACCGTTGGGCGGGCGCGGGGGCCGCTCGCGGGGCACGGCGTTGGGGCCCCGGGGGCGGGCCGGTAGGTTTGGGCCATTCTTTCACCAACCCAGCCATTTCGCTGCCATGCGCACCACCTCGCTTGCCCGTTATTTTTCGGTAGCCACCCTGGGGCTGGCCGTAGCCGCCGCCCGCCTGGCCGCCGCCCAGCCCACCACTGCCCACCCGGCCGCCGCCCAAGCCGCCGCACCGGTGGCCCCGGCGGCCCACCCTGCCTTCACGGTGCGCGTGGTGGGGCAGGGCCGGCCCGTGCTGCTTATTCCGGGCCTGACGTGCCCCGGCGCGGTGTGGGACGAAACGGTAGCCCGCTACCAGGGCCGCCACCAGTGCCATGTGGTGTCGCTGGCGGGCTTCGGCGAGGTGGGGCCCCAGCAGCCAGTGCCGGCGGCGCTGCTGCTGGGGGCCCGCGACCAGCTGCTGGCCTACGTGAAGGCGCAAAAGCTGAAGCAGCCCGTCGTCATCGGCCACAGCCTGGGCGGTTTTTTGGCCCTGTGGATGGCCGCCACCGCCCCTGGGGCCCTGGGCCCGCTGGAGATTGTGGATTCACTGCCCTTCTTCTCGGCTGCGCAAAACCCCGCCGCCACCACCGAAACCGCCCGCCCGCAGGCCGAGCAACTGCGCCAGCAGGTGCGCCAAGGCCGCCTCACGCCCGCCGCCGAGCGCCTGATGGTAGCCGCGCTCGTCACGGATTCGGCCCGCATATCGCAGGTGGCGCGCTGGGGCCTGGCCTCCGACCCCGCCACCGTGGCCCAGGCCATGTACGACCTGTACACCACCGACCTGCGGGCCGAGCTGGCGCGCATCCAGCAGCCGGTGCTGGTGCTGGGCTCGTGGGCCGGTTACCAGCAGTACGGGGCCACCAAGGAGAGTACCCGCGCCATTTTTACCCAGCAGTACGCCCGGCTGCCGCAGGCGCGCATCGAGCTCTCAGAAGCCGGCCGCCACTTCCTGATGTACGACGACCCGCAGTGGTTTTTCGCCCAAACCGACGCCTTTTTGCGGCAGCCGGGCGGGGCAGGCAAGTAGGGCCCCGGGCGGGCGGCCACCGCTTTTTCTAGTTAAAACGATTTCAGGGCCACTGAGCATTAATTATAGAAGCTGTTTAGGAAGGCTAGAAATTCAAGGTTGACCGTCATGCTGACGACTTCCTAAACAGCTTCATATCCAAGGCGTGCATCAACCTAGGAACCGCTCTAAAAGACCCTTTCCCATGCACGCGCAAGACCTGACGGACCTGAAGCTGGAACTCTCGGTGAAGGCCAAAAACGGCGTCGATTTTATTGCGGCCGCCACGCTGCTGTGGGTGGCCATTGCCTTCATCTGGGCGCAGCCCAACAGCCCGGCCCACCGCGGGTTCCTCACCTTTTGCCTCAGCGGGCTGATGATGCCGCTGGCGTTTGGGTTCTCCAAGGTTTTCCGTACCACGTGGACCGTCAAGGGTAACCCGTTGCAGCCGCTGGGGCTGTGGCTGAACGTGGCCCAGCTGTTTTATTTCCCTTTTCTGGTGTTCATTTACCTGCGGCAGCCGGCGTACTTCATCCTCGTGTACAGCGTCATCACGGGGGCCCACTTGTTTCCCTACGCCTGGTTTTACCACGAAAAAGCCTATGCCGTGCTGGCGGGCGTCATGGCCATCGGCTGCCTGGTCATCGGGCTGAATACCAGCGGAGCGACGCTGTACTACCTGCCAGCGTTTATGGCGGGGGCCCTGGCGGTGCTGGGCTCGGTGCTCTTTGCATCGTACCAGAAGCGGGCGGCCCAGCTCCCGTCAGGGGCCCCGGCCGTTGCCTGATTTTCTCTTTTCTCCCTTCTCCTCGCGCCCCATGTTTCTTCCCCGCCGCCGGCTTTATTGGGTGTTGCAGGTGGCCGGCTGGGCCCTGTACGGGGCCCTGGGGCTGCTAATGATTCACTTGTTCGCCTTCGCGGTGGCCATTACCTGGCACCTGGTGGCCATTCAGGTGACGATGGCGGCGGTGCTGGTGCTCACCAGCCACGGGCTGCGCACGCTGTTTGGGCGGCGCGGCTGGCGGGCGCTGGGCCTGGGCGGGCTGCTGTGGCGCCTGGCGCTGGCCAACGGCGCGGCCGCCCTGGGCAGCCAGCTGGTGCTGGGGGCCCTCATTGCATTCGTCATCCGGCCGCCGGCCAGCCTGGGCGGCCCGGCGGGCGGCGGCCAGTTTGTAGGCTACGTGCTGCAAACCTATTTCGTACTCTGGCTGTGGACGGCCTGCTACTTCGGCCTGCACTACCTCGACCGCTACAAACAGGCCGAGGTGGACCGCTGGAAGCTGGCCGCCGCCGCCCGCGAGGCCGAGCTACGCACGCTGCAAGCCCAGCTCAACCCGCACTTTTTGTTTAACGGGCTGAACAACATCCGGGCCCTGGTGATGGAGGACCCCGCCCGCGCCCGAGCCATGATGACGCATCTGGCCGAGCTGCTGCGCTACGCCATGCAGCGCAACGGCACCGCGCAGGTGCCGCTGGCCACCGAGCTGGAAATTGTGGATAACTACCTCCAGCTCGAAGCTTTGCAGCTTGAAGAGCGCCTGCGCTATAGCCTCGACGTGGCCCCCGACGCACTGCCCCTGCTGCTGCCGCCCATGACGCTGCAACTGCTGGTCGAAAACGCCATCAAGCACGGGCTGGCCCCGCGGCCGGCCGGCGGCCAGCTCAGCCTCAGCGCCCGCCGGGCCCCGGCCGACGGCAGCCTCTGCATTGCCGTGCGCAACACCGGCACCTACCAGCCCCGGCCCGGCCACGCCGGCGTGGGCGTGCGCAACGTGCGGGAGCGCCTACACCTGCTGTTTGGGCCGGCCGCGGCCTTTGCCATTGGCCCCGACCCGCTGCTGCCCGACACCGTGCTGGCCGAGCTGCGCCTGCCCGCCTCCGCGCCCCAACCCGCTGCCGATAAATACTTTGCCGACGAACCCCTTGCTGATAAGCGCATTGCCGATGAACGCTTTGCTGATTGACGACTCGCGCCTGGCCCGCACCGAGCTGCGCCACCTGCTGCGCGCCTTCTCCGAGGTGACGGTGGTGGGCGAGGCCCGCCACGCCGCCGAAGCCCGCCAGCAAATTGCCGCCCTGCGGCCCGACGTGCTGTTCCTCGACATCCACATGCCCGGCGAAACGGGGTTCGAGCTGCTGGCCTCGCTGGAGGGGCCGGCCCCGCGCGTCATCTTCACCACCGCCTACGACCAGTACGCCCTGCAAGCGTTCGAGGTCAACGCGCTGGACTACTTGCTGAAGCCGGTGAGCGAAACCCGGCTGGCGGCGGCGCTGGCCAAAATCCGGCCGCTGGCCGCCGCCGCCGGGGCCCCAGCAGCGGAGCCCGAGCCGGCGCTGCCCACCCTCGCGGCCCACGACCAAGTGTTTGTGAAAGACGGCGAGCGGTGCTGGTTTGTGCGCCTGGCCGATATCCGGCTATTTGAAATCAGCGGCAGCGCCACGCGGGTGTACTTCGAGCAGCACCGGCCGCTCATTCCGCGCAGCTTGCAGCAGCTGGAGGCCCGCCTCGACCCCAAGGTTTTTTTTCGGGCCAACCGCCAGCAAATCATCAACCTGCACTGGGTGGCCGGCATCGCGCCCTGGTTCAGCAACACGCTCAAAATCAGCCTCCGCGAGGGGCCCGACGTGGAGGTGTCGCGCAGCCAGTCGGGCCTGTTCCGCGAGCTGCTGAGCCTGTAAGCTGGCGCCCGCGCTGTAGCCCGGCCGCTTCTAACCCGGCGCGGGCTGGCGTACTTTGCGGGCCCTACTTGTCGTTTGCTCCACATGATGTTTCGCCGCTTTTCGTTCCTGCTTGCTTTGCCCCTGGGCCTGCTCGCCGCCCGGCCCGCGCCGGCCCAAACGCCCCTGGGCCAGCCCTCGCTCGACGAGGCCAAGGTGCAGATTTGGTGCGCCACGGCCCGCTTCGTGTACGACGACGCTGGCCGGCCCGGCCTCAAGCGCACCGTGCGCTGCGCCGGCGCCGACCTGCCCGCCCTGGCCGCCAGCCTGCGGCCCGACAGCCTGCGCGTGTACTCGGTACTCTACCAGCCCATCGAGGGCCGGGGCGTTATTTACCAGGGCAAAAAAGGTACGCCGGCCCAGCTGGGGGCGCTGGTGAAGGCCATTGTGCAGCAGCTGAAGGCCTCCCCCGCCCGCCGCCGCGACCCCGCCCGCCTCGCCCGCCTGCAAGCCCTCGAAACGGCCCTCACCAACTACGTGGCCCACGGTACGCCCCCCGGCGACGTGCCCGCCGCCATGGTACCCACCACCGCCGATACCGCCGCTACGGCCGACAACGGGGACCCCGGCCTGGCCGAAACCGCCGAGGCCCAGGCCGTGCGCGACGCCAACCCCGGCGCCATGCTCCCGCCCGACGCGGCCGCCCCGTCGGCCACGGCCAGCCTGCTCGACCGCTTTGCCGCGCCGCTGGCCCTCATTTTAGGCATCCTCAGCCTGGTGCTGTACGTGATGTTGCGCGTCAGCCTGGGGCAGTGGCGGCGGCAGCAGCGCCGCGAAACCCTGAGCGCCGCCCACGCCGCCGCCGGTGCCAAAACCGCCGCCGAGCAAGCCACCGCCGCGGTGGCCGACGCCGCCGCCCGCGTGAAGCGCGCCGAAGCCCTGGTGCTGGCCGCCGGGGCCCCCGGCGAAAGCCCCGCCCCGCCCCCCGCCTCCGAACTCCTCACCCACACCCAGCGCCTGGAGGTGGAGCGCCTCGTGAGCCAGCGCGTGGACGAGGAAATGACCTGGCTCCGCGCCCAGCTGCCCGGGCTGCTGGCCGCCGCCGCCGGGGCCCCGCCCGCGCCGGATACGGCGCAGTAGGCAGGGCAGGGCACACTACACACTGCGGTGGGGCCCATCTCTAAAAGATCGGGGATGCCAGTCATCTACTAAAAGCAGCTGCTTGTTGGCATTTTGAAAATACGCCTCCCTTTTGGAGTGCGGCCGGAGATAAGGTTATCTTTAATGCAGCCGGTTATTCTATATTTGGAAAATACTACTGCGCTTCAGCCTTTTCCCGTCCGCATGAACACTACCCACACGCTGGCCCTGCTGGGGCTACTAGCAGCCCCGGCCGCCTGCCAGGCCACGCCACCGCCCCGCAATACGCTGCCCAACCACCAGGCCCTGACCGAAATGACGGTGCCCGAGTACGGTGAGCCCACCCACGCCAAGCGCCCCCAATACGTGCCTCCTCTCGCCCCCAATCCGCCCTTGAAATACCCCGTTGCCCGCAAAACCGACCAGGTTGACGACTACTTCGGCACTAAAGTGCCCGACCCTTACCGCTGGCTCGAAAGCCTCGACACGCCCGAAACCAAGGCCTGGGTGACGGCCGAAAACGAGGTGACCTTTGGCTACCTGAGCCAGATTCCGTTCCGCGACAAAATCCGCGACCGCCTCACCAAGCTCTGGAACTACGAGCGCTACGGCGTGCCCGAGCTGGTGGGTGAGCGGCTGGTGTTCAGCAAAAACGACGGCCTGCAAAACCAGGCCGTGCTGTACGTGCAAACCGGCGCCGGCGAGCCCCAGGTACTACTCGACCCCAACAAGTTCTCGGCCGACGGCACGACGGCGCTGGCGGGCACAGCCTTCAGCAACGACCACCGCTACCTGGCCTACGCCACCAGCGGCGGCGGCTCGGACTGGCACCAGGTGAAAATTATGGACCTGACCACGAACAAAGCCCTGCCCGAAACCCTGGACTGGGTGAAGGTGTCGGGCACGTCGTGGGTGAAAAACGGCTTTTACTACAGCCGCTACGACGCGCCCAAGGCCGGCGAAAACGGCCTGGCCGGCAAGAACGAGTTCCACAAAGTGTACTTCCATAAGCTGAACACGCCCCAGAGCGCCGACAAGCTGGTGTACGAGGACAAGAAAATGGTACTGGGCTTCCGCATGGCCACCGCCACGGAGGACGAGCGGTTCCTGACCCTGTCGCTGACCGACGGCAAATCCGACGGCAACCGCCTGCTGGTGCGCGACCTGCGCGACCCCAAGCAGGCCGCCGCCTGGGCCACGCTCATCAGCTCCTACGAGTTTCAGAACCACGTCATTGGCAACGTGGGCGGCGAGGTACTGGTACACACCAACTACAAGGCGCCCCGCTTCCGGGTAGTGGCCATCGACCCCAAAAAGCCCCTGGAAGCCAACTGGCGCACCGTGCTACCCGAGGGCCCCGACAAGCTCGAAGGCGCCAGCCAGGTGGGCGGGCACTTGGTGGCCACGTACTTGCACGACGCCAGCTCGCAGGTGAAGGTGTACGACGAGGCCGGCAAGTTCCAGCACGACGTGGCGCTGCCGGCCATTGGCACGGCCAGCGGTTTCGACGGCCGCCGCTCGGACAAGGCCGTGTACTACGCCTTTACGTCGTTCACGTACCCGACCACGGTTTACAAGTACGACCTGGCCACCAACGCCAGCACTGTGTTTAAGGCCCCCGCCGTGGACGTGAACCCGGACGATTACCTGACCACCCAGATCTTCTACGCCAGCAAGGACGGCACAAAGATTCCGATGTTCATCATCCACAAAAAAGGCGTGAAACTGGATGGCAAGAACCCAACCTACCTCTACGCCTACGGCGGGTTCAACGTCTCGCTCACACCGGGCTTTTCGGTGGCGCGCATGCTGTGGCTGGAAAACGGCGGCGTGCTGGCCATCCCCAACCTGCGCGGCGGCGGCGAGTACGGCGAGGCCTGGCACCAGGCCGGCATGACGCCTCGCAAGCAAAACGTGTTCGACGACTTTATCGCCGCTGCTGAGTACCTGAAAATTAGCCAATATACTGATTACGAGCATTTGGCCATTGCTGGTGGCTCGAACGGCGGCCTGCTGGTGGGCGCCACCATGACGCAGCGCCCCGACCTGTGCAAAGTGGCCCTGCCCGCGGTGGGCGTGATGGACATGCTACGCTACCAGGACTTCACCATTGGCTGGAACTGGGCCCCGGAGTACGGCACCAGCAAGGACGCTAAGCAGTTTGCCAACCTCTACAAGTTCTCGCCGCTGCACAACCTGAAGCCGGCCGCTTACCCGGCCACGATGGTGACCACTGCCGACCACGACGACCGCGTGGTGCCGGCCCACTCGTTCAAGTTTGCCGCCGCCCTGCAAGCCGCCAACACGGGCCCCAACCCCACCCTCATTCGGGTGGACGTGAACGCGGGCCACGGCGCGGGCAAAAGCACCAAGCTCCAAATCCAGGAGTGGGCCGACGTGTGGAGCTTCTGCTTCGCCAACATGAACGTGACGCCCAACGTGAAATAAGTTGGCGCCCGGGGGCCCACCGGCCCAGCCAATTACGTGGAGCCGCCCGCCGCCGCCCGGCAACCGTGCGTAACTTGCGGCCCCAAACCCGTTTTTACTTCATGAAAAAGCTGCTGTTCCCCGGCCTGCTGGCCGCCCTGGTTTCGCTCTCGCTCACCTCCTGCGGCTCGTCGGCCGACGCCACCGACGACAACGCCCACGTGACGGCCTTGCCCCCGTTGCCCCCCGCCCCCGACAGCACCAAGGGCAACAAGCAACCCAGCGCCCTGCGTGAGCTGAACTCGGTGAACGCCACCCAGGATATTAAGAACATGCAGCCGCAGATGTAATCTGCTTGCCATCAGGCGCTTATGAGCAGTGTACGATGCCCTTGAGCGGCATTGTGCACTGCTCTTTTTTGTTTTCTTCCAACCCGCCCAGCGGGGCCCCGGCGCTATCTTCGCTGCTCCCCGCCGACTGACTATGACTGTTTTACCCATTCTCCGCCGCGGCACCGCCGCCGACTTGCCCCAGGTGCTAGCCCTCATCCAGGAGCTGGCCATCTACGAAAAAGCGCCCGACGCCGTGACCAACACCCTGGCCGCGATGCAGCGCGACGGGTTTGGGCCCCAGCCCATCTTCGGGTTTTTCGTGCTTGAAAACGTGGAGCAGCAGCTCATCGGCCTGGCCCTTTTTTACACCGCCTACTCCACCTGGAAGGGCCGCATGCTGTACCTCGAAGACTTAGTCATCACCGAAGCCGCCCGCCGCGGCGGCCTGGGCCGGCTGCTGTTCGACGCCGTGGTGGCCGAGGCCCGCGCTACCGGGGCCCACCGCCTGAAGTGGCAGGTGCTGGACTGGAACGCGCCCGCCATCGGCTTCTACCAAAGGCTGGGGGCCCACATTGAAACCGAGTGGCTGAACGGCAACCTCGATGCGGCCCAGCTGGCCGCCTACACCGTGGCCCCGGCCGCGCAAGCCGTGGCCAGCGCCGCGCCGCCCAGCTTTTAGCGCCGGGGCCCTATCTTGGGAGCGCTAGAACATTGACGGCTAATGCCTTCTCCCCTCGCTCCCTTTGTGAGCCGGCCCGGTGTACTCCGTTGGGCCCTGGCGCTGTGCACATGCTTTTCGGCCGCGGCCCAGGGGCTTACCCCCGCAGGCTGGGGCCCAGGCAGTGGGCGGGCGCAAACGGTGGGAGCAAGCCTTGGCCCCTACGTACACACCCCGCGACCGCTCTGCTAGGCAGTTGGGTTAATGGCTAGAATATTTTCGGGGCCGGCATCGTAACGTCCGTGTCGAGTTTGCCCGACAGGCCCGCAATTACTTCGGCAGCTTCCGCCCGCTTTTCAAATTCCAGGATGAGGTGGCCGCCGACTAACACGTTCAGGTCGCCGTTCAGTTGCGCCAACTCGTCGTAGACCCCGGCGCGCTGGGCGGAAGGCTGTTCCCGCCGGAGGCCCCGCCGCCGGGCAAACCAGCCGGCCAGCTTAATCCAGGGATAGTACAAGGGCAAGAGCAGCAGCGAGGTATAGTTTACTCGGCTGGGGTGCACTTCGATGAGCCGCATGCCCGAGAGCTCCGCCAATACCCGCTGCCGGGTGATGTTGGCGAAGAAAATGTGGCCGAGGTACACGTCGTTGATGGTCCGGGCATTTTCGGCCGCCCACACCGAATCCACCTCGTTGGGTGGCATGATGCGGTACGTTTCGCTCTCCAGCAGGGCGTAGCTCACGCGGGTACGCAGATTGGAGTAGTTCGGGGTGGTGATGATGGCCCGCCCCCCCGGCCGCAAGATGCGGTTCAGCTCCTGAAACAGGTGCAACTGATTGGGCATGTGCTCGATGCCTTCCTGGCAGATAACCCAATCAAAACTTGCTGCCTGGAAGGGCAACGTCTCGTTCAAATTGCCTTTTACGCACGGAATGGCGGGATAGCGAAAGATTTCCGGATACAAATCGGCCCCCGTTACCCGCGCCCCCAAGTCCGTCAAGAAGCGGGCCGTATCGCCGTAACCGGCGGGCAGGTCCAATACATCTTTACCAACCAAATCAGCTTGCCGGCGGCGCAACAGCCCGTAAAAGATGTCCTTTATGTTCTTGCTTCCAAAAAAAGCCGGAGACGAAAATGCAATCATGCGGTCGAAGATACGCCCTCCGGCACGGCACGGCACGGCACGGCACGGCACGGCACGGCACGGCACAAATTTTTGATAATGAATGCATTATCAAATGAAGCCAATTTTAGCTATGGCTTCTAAGACCTGGGCGTACAGCGCGTCCACCGTAGGGGGACCATGCAGCTCGTCAGCAGAATTCCTCGTAAAAATCGAGCGCCAACACGCTTACGCCCATCGGCCACGCTACAAGCGCAGGAACTTGCGGCTCTGGTTGTTGCCCTGCCCGTCCTGCCAGCGGAAGATGTAGAAGCCCCGCGGCAGGGCCCCCACGTCGAAGGTGAGCACGTTGAGGCCGGGCTGCACGGCGGCGGCGGCCAGCCGGTAGCGGCGGCCCAGCTCGTCGTAGATGCTGTAGGTCAGGGCCGTGGCATTGGCCGCGGCGGGGTATTGGAGGCTGAGCTGCGTGCCGGTGACGGGGTTGGGGAACAGCGCGACCTGGGGCGCGGCGTCGGGAGCCACGGGCAGGGGCGCGGCGTAATCGCGGGTGCCGTCGGGGCGCAGCAGGGCCAGGCGGTAGTACACGAGGCGGGCGGCGGGCTGGGCATCGGTTACCTGGTAGGTGCCGCCGGGGGCCCCCAGCGCCACGGTGGCCACGGGCTGCCAGCCGGCGGTGGCCGCGGCGGTGTCGAGGCCGGCGCTGCGCTCCACCACGAAGCCGGCGAGGAAGCACTCGGCCTGGGTGGCCCAGCGCAGCACGGGGCCCGCGCCAGCTTCCACGGCGGCGCTGAGGGCCGTGAGCGGGGCCGGCAGCAGCGCCGGGCCGCCGCAGCCCCGGTTGCGGAAGCTGCGGGTGCGCAGCACCTGGCGGCCGCCGGCCACGTCGCTTTCGGGGGCCAGGCGGCGCGAGTTTTGGCCCCGGGCCACGGCGTAGTGCATGATGGCTCCCGGCCGGATGAGGTGGCCGAACTGCTGGGCGTGTCCCAGCTCGTGCACCGCTACCGTCTCAAAATCAATGGCTAAGCCCAGCGCCAGCGCCGGGCCAAACTGAAACGCGGCCACGGTGCTGAACTGCATGTCCACTTCGCCCACGTAGTACACCACCGAGCGGTCGGCCGCGTAGCAGCCCTGGTAGTAGCTGGTGGTACGCCCCAAAATGCCCGCCGGCAGCGCGGCGCTGGGCAGGTCGAAGGCCACTGTGCTGCGGCCGTCGCTGGCGATGTCGTTGGCGGGGGCGGCGTCGCCCAGGGCCCAGTTCATACCGGTTTGGCAGCGCCAGCTGGCCAGGGCCCGCTGCCAGGCCGCGCCGGCAGCGGCGTTGCCCCCAAAGTTGGGCGTGAAGTGAAACGTGAGGCCGCCCAGCCCATTGGTGGCCACGTGGTTGGGGCGCTGCACGGTGGGCTGGGCGTCGGTACTTTTTACGTTGCTGAGGGCATACACGACCGTGAGCAGCTGGGGGCTGGCGCCCACTGTGCCGCCGTCGGGCGTGACGCGCACCAGCCCCGAGCCGGCTGGATGCCCGCCCGCGCCCGACGACGGCACCCGCACCTGAATGGCCCCGTCGGCCCAGGCCACGTAGTCGGTGGCCAGGGGCTGCTCGAAGGTGCGCCCGCCGTCGTCGGCGTTGGCAAACTCCACGAAGCCCGCGCCTCGCACGTCGCCAAACCCGCTGCCCCGGATGGTGAGCACCGCCCCGGTGCCCGCCGCGAGCTGCACCGGCTGCATCCCCAAAATGGTAGCTACCGCCGTGCCTTTAGCGGCGGCCAGCTGGTGCCGTTGGGCGGCGGCCAGGGCGGGGTTAGGCTGCAAGGCGCGGCGCGCCTGGGCCCCCAGCGGGTCGAGGCCCCGATAGAAAGTGGCGTCGATGGCCGGGTAGGTACGCACCGGGTCGGCGGCGGTGGCGTGGGCCAGGTCGTAGGCCACGAAGCCCTGCGCGCTGCTGTAGACTGCGTAGGCAGTGCCTGCCAGGCCCAGCCCGGGCCACGGCGCGGGCGCCAGAAACAGCACGCCCTGCTGGCCCGGCGCCAGGCGCAACGTGTTGGTAAGCAACTGCTGATCAAGCCCTAGCCGACCACCTTCGGTTACGACCACCAGGCCGGCGGTATCGGCCGCGCTGCCCTTCAGCAGGCTGAATACCCGCAGCCGGTGCCGGGTGAACAAGTGCCGGCGGCTGGCGTCCCAGAAGCTTTGGGCACTCAGCACCTGGGCCTCTATTATAAGTGGGGCCCCGGCGGCGCGCGCGGCGGGCGCCAGCGGCACCAGCCCGCAGGCCACTTCGGGGGCAGCCAGGGACCCGGGGCTCTGGGCGGCGGCGGACCCGGCGAGGGCCCCGGCGGCCAGCGCCAGCAGCGCCGCCCGGCGGCAGGCATTCGTAAAGAGAAGCGGCATAAGCGGCGGCGCGGGGGTGGGAAAGCCAAAGAAACTGTTTGAGTTAATTTTTTGGCTCTTGGAACGGATGTAGAAACGCATCCTTGCGTCTCCGGTTTGAACGATGTTCGGACAAGTCGTTCAAGCCGGAGACGCAAGGATGCGTTTCTACACCGCTCTGACGATACCTCAAGCAGGAGCTTCTAAGGTACGAGGGGCCCGGCGGGGGCGGGTTGCGGCTGCCACGAAGGGCCCCCGCCGGCCACGCACGGCCAGCCGTCGGGGCCATAGGTGAGGCGGTCGAGCAGCAGGGCGCGGCGGGCGTAGCCCTCCGAATCGTCGATGGCAGCGAAGGTGGGCTGGGCGGGGTCAATGGCGTGGTAGGCCAGCCAGTCGTGCCCGGCGGCATCGGCCACGACGCAGTTGTGGCCCGGCGCGAGCCAGTGCGCGTTGGCCGCCACTACGGGCGCGGGTTGCACCTCGTAGGGCCCCGTGGCGGCGCGGCTGCGGGCTACCAGCACGGCGTAGTGGGCGCGGGGCCCGCAGCAGTTATCGCCCGAAAAAAACAGGTAGTACCAGCCTGCGTGCCGGTGCACCCAGCTGGCCTCGATAAGGCGGTGGTAATTGGCCGCGTCGTCGGCCGGGCCGCTGGGCCAGATCAGTGCTTGCGGCTCACTATCAGACGCGAAGCTCACCCGGTCTTCGGCCAGTGCCTGCACCCACAGAGGCCCGAAGCCCGAGCCCCAGTACAGCAGGCGCTGGCCGGTGGCGGGGTCGTCGTAGGCCATTGGGTCGATGCAGGTGAAGCCGGGGCCCCGGCGCAGCGGCCGGCCCACGTCCACAAACGGGCCAGCGGGCGCGTCGGCCACGGCCACGGCCAGCGCCAGGGCCCCGTCGGGCGCGTCGTCGGGCCGGGCCGAGTAGTACAGGTAGTAGCGGCCGGCGGCGTGGCTCACGTGGGGGGCCCAGAACTTTTGGGTGCCCGCGGCCCACGCGGGCTTCTGGGGCAGGGCGTCGCCGAGGTATTCCCAGGCCACCATATCGCGCGAGCGGGCCACCTGGATGTTCACAATCTGCCCATCGGCCCGCCGGGTCTGGGTGCCATAGGCATAGTACCAGCCGTCGGGGGCCCCAATGACGGTGGGGTCGGGAAAGTTGTCGTCGAGGATGGGATTGGTGTACATTTCTGCGGGAAGTGAAGAGCGGGAAGTGAGGAGTGAAGAGTGGGAAGCAGGGCTGGGCTGCAGGGGCCCACAACCCACTCACGCAAGTTGCCTCGGCACCGGGCTGTCGGTGCCGGGCCTCTCAAACCGCTTACGTGAGCCGCGCCAACCTGCGCTACCGCTGCCGTACTTTGCGCCTGCATTTTCCCACTCATTCCCATTTTTTCTTTGAAAACCTCCTTTCTCGGCCTGGCCGCGCTGCTGCTGGCTGCTGCCCCCGCCGTGGCCGCCCCGGCCCCCAAAGAGCTGACCTACACCGTGAGCATGGATCCCGCCGCGGGGCCCCACCAGTTCCGGGTGCGGCTCGAAACACCCAAGCTCGGCAAGGAGCAGGCCGTGTACCAGTTCGCCGCCACCGCGCCCGGCACCTACCAGGTGATGGACATGGGCCGCTACGTGCGCCAGTTCGCGGCCTTCGACGCCAATGGCAAGCCGCTGGGCAGCAAGCAAATCAGCCCCAACCAGTGGGAGCTGGCCCAGCCCACCAAAACCCGCGAAATCCGCTACACTATCGCCGAAACCTGGGCCACGCCGGTGCCCGAGCACAACATCTACCGTATGTGCGGCTCGTCGCTTGAGCCCGATCACGCCCTGGTGAACGGCCAAACGGTGCTCGGCTATCCGCAGGGCTGGCAGGCCAAGCCGCTGCGCCTCAAGCTGAACTACCCCAGTGCCTGGACGGTGGGCACCGTGCTCGTGCCCGACGCCGATGGCTACTTCCACGCCAAAAGCTACGACCAAGCCGTGGACTCGCCCATTCTGCTCGGCAACCTCACCAACGCCAAAACCAAGGTCGGCAACGCCGACGTGGCCTTGTACTGCTACTCGGCCACCGGCCTGGTGCAGGCCACGCCGCTGCTCGCCGACATGCAGAAAATGCTGGGCGCCGCGCAGGCCTTCCTGGGCGGCGACTTGCCGGTGAAGCGCTATGCCTTCCTGTACCTGTTCAGCGATAAAGTGGCCGGGGCCTGGGAGCACTCCTATAGCTCGGAGTACATTTTGCGGGAAGGGGCCCTGACGCCGGAATTCGCCCAGAACGTGGTGGATATTGCCGCGCACGAGTTTTTCCACATCGTGACGCCGCTCAATATCCACTCCGAAATCATCGAGCACTTCAACTTCGTGAAGCCCACCGGCTCGCAGCACCTGTGGCTGTACGAGGGCGTGACGGAGTGGGCCTCGCACATGATGCAGCTGCGCGGGGGCCTCGTGCCGCTCGACGACTACCTCTCGGTGCTGCACAACGAGGAGCGCTACGACCGCACCCGATCCGACACTACATATTCGCTTAGTAAACTGGGCCTCAACTCGTTCTCCGATGAAGGGCAGCGCCAGTACGGCAACATTTACCAGCGCGGGGCCCTCACCGCCAGCGCCCTCGACCTGCGCCTGCTCGAACTCAGCCACGGCACCCGCGGCCTGCGCGATGTGCTACTGCAACTGGCCAAAAAATACGGCCCCGATAGCCCCATCAGCGAGCAAAACTTCTTTCGGGACTTCACCGCCCTTACCTACCCCGAAATCGGCGACTTCTTCCGGCGCTACGTGCAGGGCGCCGAGCCGCTGCCTTTGAAGGAATACTTCGGCCGCATCGGCATCCGCTACGACGCCGTGCTGCACACCGGCCATCAGCTGGCCACCCTGGGGGCCCCCGTGGCCTTCCAGGTGCGCGGCGACGACGTGTACTTCCGCCAGGTGAGCCCGGCCCTGCAAGCCGCCGGGGTGGCCGCCGGCGACCAGCTCACGGCCATAGACGGCGCTTTTGTGGACCGCCGCAACTACGCCGGCATGCTGGATAAAATCAGTGCCCGCCCCGCCGGTGCCGATCTGGCCCTGAGCACCAGCCGCGCCGGGGCCCCCGCCAAAGACGTGCGCGTGAAGCTGACCGCCGCTGAGGATATCCAGCGCTACCACTTCGCCCCCGACCCCGCCGCCACTCCCGACCAACTGGCCGCCCGCGCCACCTGGCTAAAAAACCTGTAGGACCCCACGGCCCCGCAACCAAAGGAGCCCCGGCCGCCGCAGCGGCCGGGGCTCCTTTGGTTTATTGGGTTTATTGGCAGCTGTGCACAGGTAACGCTCCATCGATGAACAACGCGAAAAGCAGTAAATACAATTGCTGGCAATAAACTTCCAACCAATAGCATGAGCCACTAAATAGCAAATACCCAAGAATAGCATAATTCAAGTCGAATTAAATTATGCACCGGCTCTTTCGTGTGGGCTTAGTCAACGGCCACGCCAATCACGGCCCCGATAGCGCCTGATAGCCGCCAAAATAAAAGCCAACGAAAGAATGAAACCCAAATGCCTTTTACGGTTTGGAGCGCAGATAACCACTTCACATTTCAACAGCACTAAATATTTTCTAAGTTCAGAAACACTAGGTGCACCCGCGTCCGCTTAGCTGGCAAAATGAAAAATGTGCGCGCCACTCCGAACGAGGTCAATAAAAATGCCCCCGCTTTATTTAAAAGGCGGGGGCGTTTTTATTGATAACCAGCAGGATTATTCGGCCGATTTCTTGGGGCGGCCGGGCTTTTTACCCGTTGCGCTGGGGGCCCCACCGTCGGTTTCGGCTTTGGGGGCCCGCGGCTGGCGCGGCTTGCGCTCTTTTGGCGTGGCCACGTAATCGTCGGCGAGAACGGTTTCCATGTCACCGAGAGCACCTTGCAACGCATCCAGGGCCCCCGTAACTTTTTTCAAAGCACGTTTGAGGTCCGCTTTCATGGCGTCTGCCTGCTGGGCAGATTCAACTACTTTCTGAAATTCATCAAAATTCAAAGCCATGTTGTCAAAAAATAAAATTGCGTGATTATTGTGGAGCAAAAGTAATGCAAATAAGCAGTAAACCGACACCTATTTTTCATTACGTACAAATTACTACAGTTAGCTGAAATAACGTAAAAAAAAACGGGAATATTTCGCAGAAGCCACGCGCAAACATTACCGTTGCCAGTTGGCTAAAACGGCGGAAGCATGCATTCGGCGGCTGCGTTTCCAGGTCATTACGGTGCGGTTTGTCCAGCAATTGCTACTAAACTGAGGCCAAATAAACGAACAGGTTTCGGCCGATTTTCCTGGGATCATTAACCAGCCAATGGCCGCATGGCGAGAACCGCGCGGGCGAGCACCGGGCGGCGGCCCACCCCGAGCAGCGGAAAAAATGACCCGAACAAAGCGAAGCCGCGTTCTGCTGCGCGCCGGGTAAGGCTGCGCGCCCGCGGGGGCCCCGCATCATTCGCTAGTGGGCACAGGCTAGGGGTGCCGGGTGGTGAGGGTGGCGCCCGCGCTGGCCACCCCAATGCAGCCCACGGCCAGCCACTGCCCCACCGTCAGCCGCTCGCCCAGCAGCAGCCAGCCCGACAAGGCCGCCGCGACGGGCTCCAGGCTCATCAGGATGCTGAACGTGCGGGTAGGCAACGACTTGAGGGCCCGCATTTCCAGGGAAAAAGGCAGCACGCTGGAGAACAGCGCCAGCAGCCCGCCCAGCAGCAGCAGGTGCGGCGTGAGCCCCAACAAGCTGCCGCTGGCTATGCCAAAGGGCAAAACCGGCAGCGCGGCAAAGAGCATCCCGACCGCCACGGCCACCGGCCCGGGCAGCACGGCGGCCGTGCGCTGGCCCAGCACGATGTACACGGCCCAGCACCCGCCGGCGGCCAGCGCGAAGCCCAGCCCCAGCAGGTCCACGCCCGCGCCGTGCCACGGGGCAATGAGGGCAATGCCAGCGGCGGCCAGCAGCACCCACACGCCGTCGGGCCAGCGCCGCGAGCCGGCCAGCGCCAGCCCCAGGGGCCCCACAAATTCCAGCGTCACGGCCAGGCCGAGCGGCACGCGGGCCAGCGCGCAATAAAACAAGAAGTTCATGGCCCCCAGCGCCAGGCCGTAGGGCACCACGGCCCGCCACTGCGCGGGCTCCAGCCGCCCCAGCCGGGGCCGCACCACCGCCAGCAGCACGAGGGCCGACAAGCCAATCCGCAAGCTGGTAGTACCGGCCGCCCCCAGCACCGGAAACAGGCCCTTGGCAATGGCCGCGCCGGCCTGCACGCTCACAATGGCCAGCAGCACGGCCGGCACGGCGGGCAGCGAAAAACGAAAGGAACGCGGCATAACACAACAAAGCAAGCCGCCGCAGAACCCGCGGCGCAAGCGCGGGCAAAGTTCGGCCGCCCGCGCCGCGCCGGCCAATCACCCGCAAGGGCCCCACGGTAGCTGAGGTGGTCGGGTGTCAGTGGACACGAAGCTAAGGTAGGTTGAAACGGTAGTGGAGTTCGATTTCGAGCGGGGTGCAGTAGCCCAGGGCGGAATGCAGCCGTTGCGTATTGTAGTAATGGTCCAGGTACTCGGCCAGTTCAAAGCGGGCCTCTTCCAGGTCAGCGAAGCAGGCCCCACGGGGCAGTAGCTCGGTTTTGAGCGTGCTCCAGCCGCTTTCGGCCAGGGCGTTGTCATACGGATTGCCGGGCCGACTCAGGCTGGCAATGGCCTGCGTGCGGTCCAGCAACGAGGTAAAAGCGTCGCTGGTGTACTGGCTGCCCCGGTCGGCGTGCACGAGCAGGCCCGGTGGGGGCTGGCAGACGGCCACGGCCCGGTTAAAAGCGGTCAGCATCAAGTCCGTATGCAGCGACTCGCTCACGTGCCAGCCGACCACGCGCCGCTCAACGGCATCGCGCCAGCAGGCCAGGTACGCCCACTGCCCCAGGGCCAGGGCCAGGGCCAGGGCCAGGGCCAGGGCCAGGCAGGTAATGTCGCCGACCCAGATTTGGTTGGGGGCCGTGGCCGCGGGCCAGGAGGCTAATTTGTTGGCGGCGGCCACGGCCTGCCGGTTAGCCTGGGTAGTACGCGGGGGCCGGGAGCTGGTGCGGGTGCAGCGGGCGCGTAAGCCACTGGCAATGAGCCAGCCGCGCAGCCGCTGCCGACCTACCGCGTGGTCTTCGCGCTGCAACTGAGCCCGTAGCCGGCGTTGACCGTAGCGGCCGGCATGGGTGAAGAACACGCGCTGGGCCGCCACTTACCAGGCGGCAAGCGCTGGCTCGGCCGCCGCAACGGGGACGCGCTTTTGCCACGCGTAGTAGCCGCTGGGGCTGACACCCAGCAGCTGGCACTGCTGCCGCACGGGCCAACAGGGGGCGTGTGAGGCAATGAAAGCGAAGCGTTTCATCGGCCCGTCGGTTACGAAAATATGGTCAGCGCTTTTTTTAAAATGTCGCGCTCCATTTCCGCGCGGGCCAATTGGGCCCGTAACTGCTTGTTTTCCTGCGCCAGCGCTTCACTACCTGCTGGACGAGCCGCTTGCTGGACGAGCCGCTTGGCTGCGAGCTGCCCGCACCCATTTGCCCAACACGGCCTCGCTCATGCCCAACGCCTGCGCGACCCGCGTCGCCGCTTGCCCATCCTGGCTTACGCGGCGGACCGCCTCGGTCCGAAAGGCCGCATCATACTTCGTTCGCTGCCGTCTACCGGCTGGTTTTGCTGCTTCCATGACAAGGGAAAGTTACTTTCTCCGTGTCCATTTCTACCCGACCACCTCAAGAACAAGAAGTAATTAATCTAGTGCAAACATTAGGCTATTAATCGCAAGTATTATTTGTGGCGGTGGTCCAAAGCGAGATGATTTCGGTATTTCACTCAATTTATGATGTCTGAATATTCGTCCTTCCAGCTTTCCTGACGTGTTTTTAAGCTGACTTAATTAACAAACTAAAGGTCCGGTATCATCCTGCTTTGGACCACCGCCTTATTTGTTAATTTTATTAGCCATTATATATATTTCACAATACTATATTTTGTTACGTCCGCAGCATGTAGATGTGTGGAATGTCGTCCTCCAGGTAACCTTCGCCCACTTGCTCGAAGCCGAAGCTGCGGTAGAAATCGCGCAGGTAGAGCTGCGCCCCGATTTGGATGGGCTGGGGGCCCCACTGCGCCGCGCACCGGGCCAGGGCCTCGCCCATGAGCTGCCGCCCCAGGCCGTGGCGGCGAAACGCCGGGGCCACCGCCACCCGCCCAATGCTGGCTTCGGGGTAGCTACGGCCCGCCGGAAACAGCCGGGCGTAGGCTGCCAGCTCGCCGGTTTCGGTGCGGCCCAGCAGATGCAGCGCGTCGGCGTCGTGGCCGTCAATATCTTGAAACGCACAGGTTTGCTCCACTACAAACACGGCGCTGCGCAGCTGGAGCAGCGCGTAAAGCTCGGGCACCGACAAGGTGGCGAAGGGCTGAAGAGTCCAGGCGAGGGTCATGGGGCGGGGCGCTAGGTGGGGCGTAAAGATGCGCCCAAGCGGGGCCCTGGGGGCCCGTTGGCGGCGCGGCGCGCCCGCTGGCCCTGGGCCGGCTTAGTGCAGTGAGGCCAGGTACGTCAGGTTGGGGCCTAACAGCTCGCTGCTGGCCAGGTCCTGAAATTTGGCAAACTGGGCCTCGGTGAGCACCGGGCGCAACAGGACGGCCAGCTCATCGGCGGTGGGCGTGCCCAGGGCGCGGGTTTTAAGCACTTGCTGGATGGCCAGCGCCTGGCGATCGGGCACTCGCAGCGTAGCTACCAGGAAACGCAGCAGCGGCCGGGCGCTTCCGCGGTGGGACCAGGGCCCCGGCAGGGCGTGGGGGGCAGCCACCGCCGCGCCTAAGAACAAAAGCAACAGGCACGCAGCAAGTAAAGCAGTTTTCATAGACAGCTAAAAAACAGGGTGTTGAGGAGAAAGTGTACCAACTCAGCAGTTGCTTACCGGCTTGGTTCCGCGGCGGTTGGTATTCCAAAATTGCGCACGGGGCCCCGCTGGGGTTCGGGCGTTTAGACGGGCAACGGCGAAAACCCGGCCAACGGCGCCCGGGCCCCGGCGAACCAAACCAGGGCCCGGTCGGCCAGCCAAGGCGTCGTGCAGCCCCGGCTAGGCATTGTGCAACGGCAGGCGGCGCCACTGCCCGGCCGTGGCGCCAGCGCTGCCGGGGCGAATGAGCCCCTCAGTTATAAAGGGCGCAGCCATCGTTTTTTGGCGGTGGTCTAAATCGTGATGAGCTATTATATTTATGTATAATTTCAACTATTCTAAGTGCTCGTTCGGAATTAAAAGAATTATTAGGCCGTCATGCTGAGCGCAGTCGAAGCATCTCTACCGCTTCGTTAAACGATTAATTTAGTGTGCGGTAGAGATGCTTCGATTGCGCTCAGCATGACCGTATGATTATCTGTTTAAATAAGAACGAGCACTTAACGTGTGCCAAGTGTGCCAGCCAACGGCTCTAAAAAAATGGGGCAAGTCGCGGCAAAGCCAAGTATCGCTGCTACGACTGCGGCCATCAGGCGGTTTTTGCCCCCGCCGCGCCGCAGCGGGCCGCTCAGTACGAGCAGGGGCTCAAGTTGCTAGTCGAGCGCAACTCGCAACGCAGCGTGGTGCGGGTCACGGGTGTTGCCCGCATGACGATTGCGCGGTGGATAAAAAAGTCATAATGAAGGCGGTTGAGCCGGAGGTAGTTGGACCGAAGGTGGTTGGAACGAAAGTGGTTGAGCCGGAAGAAGCGGTATTGGAACCGGATGAAGGGTAGACCTTTGTCGGCAAGCGCAAAGTATGGCGGTGGTTGGCAGTCGAACGGGCCTCCCGGCGCATCGTGGCTGGGGTATTGGGCTGCCGGGGAGCGGCCACAGAGCGGCGGCTCTTTCAAGCCTTACCCGCCCGTTAGCAGACCAATACGACGTACTACACGGATGCCTGGGAAGCCTATGCCACGGTATTGCTCGCCCACGCGCACCTGCCCAGCGCCAAAGGCAGCGGGCGAACCAGTACCGTGGAGGCCCTCAACTGGTCGCTCCGCCACCGCTGCGGGGTCTTGGTTCGCAAATCCTGTTCGTTCAGTGAATCATTGACCCTGCACCATGCAAGAATCAAAATATGTATCGATAACCATAATAAACAAATCACCACGGTTTAGACCACTGCCCGTTTTTTTACCCAGACCGAGGTGGGCGAGGGCCAGAACAGCTCCGCATTCGATGTACAGAAATAGTCTTAATTATTGGACCTTTGGCTTTTATACTCGTCGCGAAGTAGTTTGCGAAAACGCAGTAGGGTGCGGAGCATATAGCTGTTATCTTTCTTATTGATAATTAAAATTATTATAGTCAAATTAACCTGTAATTAACTGCTATTATGCAGCAGAGGGTAGCGTGGCACTTGTCCAAAGGCACTGCGCAACAGCAGTAATTAGAGCGGTTTTCAGGCCAGGCAATTAGCACGTCGTGGTGAGCGTAGCCGAAACAGCTTTGCCGCGGCAGTAATTACTTTATAACTTACGCAACTTGGCATCCGGTAGCCCCAGCGGGGCGGCCCGGCGGCAGTAAGGAGTTGGTTATCATAACCAAAGCCCCAGCGGGGCGGCCCTGTCTGTTGGGTCGCCCCGCCGGGGCTTTATCGTTCATTTACAGCTATTTACGACCGACGAGCCGCCCCGCTGGGGCTCAAAGGCAACGTTTCACGTAAGTCCTGTTTATATCCAGCCTTTACGCGTCCCTTCCCCCGTCGTCCTTTACTTCCCAGCCGGCGCCGGGGGCCAGGGCCACGTGCACCGCGTCGCCGGGGGCCAGGGCGGCGGCAGCGGCGGGCAGGCGCACGGTAGCGGCGGCGAGCTGAATTTCCAGCTCGTAATAACTGCCCATGAAGCGCACGGCCCGTACTGTGCCGGCCGCAGCGCCGGCGCTGGGGGCCCCGAGGCGCAGGCCTTCGGGGCGCACGAGCAGGGCGGTGCCGGCGGCGGGTTCCGCAGTGGCGGAGGATTTGGCGGCGGCGGTCAGGGCCTGGCGGTCGGCCCCGCGCACCAGGTAATAATCGCCAAAGAGGGCGGCGGTATAGGCGTCGGCTGGCTGGCGGTACAGCTGCTCCGGGGGGGCCTGCTGCACCAGCTGGCCGCGGCGTAGCACCAGGATTTCATCGGCCCAGGGCAGCGTGTCGGCCGCATCGTGCGACACCAGCACGCTGGTGATGCCCAGGCGCGCGCCCACGTCGTCGAGTACGGCGCGGAGCTGCCGCTTGTGGGTGCGGTCAAGGTTCGAGAACGGTTCGTCGAGCAGCAGCAGCTGGGGGGCCCCCAGCAGCAGCCGAGCCAGAGCCACCCGCTGCTGCTCGCCGCCCGAGAGCTGGTCGGTGCGGTTGGCCAGCAGGTGGTCGATGCGGCAGAGGGCGTACAAGGTTGGCGCGTCCACGGCGGGGCGGGCGTGGGCGTAGCGCAGCACCTGCTCCACGCGCAGGTGTTGCGGCAGCTCGGAGCGCTGCGAGAGGTATGCCACGCCCGGGTGGCCAGCCACCAGCACCTCGGCGGGGCCCCGCACGCGGCGGCCGGCCACGTGCACGGTGCCGCTACTGGGCTGCACCAGGCCGGCAATGAGCTGGAGCAGCGTGCTTTTACCAGCCCCGCTCTCGCCGGCCAGGGCCAGGCGCTGGCCGGCGCGCAACCCAAAGCTGAGGGGCGCCAACACGGCCCGGCCGCGCTCCGCAAGGCCGAGGCCCGATACCGTTAGCAAGTCCATTCCGGCGGGTTAAAAAAGGGAAAAAGCAAAGTGCGCCCGGCAAAGGACGGCCCCCCGGCCCGAAGCCGGACCAGCCCGTTTCCGCAGAGGCCGCAACCGGGCCGGTAACCGGGCTCAAAGAACAGGGCCCCGGCCCAACCAACCGCGTGCCGATGGGCCATAGTGCGCCGTACCGGGATATTCGCTCCCCCCTGGCCCCATCCGCAACGGCAGCAGCGCAAAAAAAGCGCCGCAAGTATTGAGCCTTTAGCTTTTAGCTTTCTTATTTAGGACTTACGCAAACGCGAGCGAAGGCTGGCGTAATTCATGTCGCATATACTCATCCAAAAAGCCTTGTTTGAGCTGATAGACGGTTTGTTTGGTTTGGTAGGCGGCTTGTTTAAGGCAGGTCCAAGCGCGCACGGCCAGGGCAATATGATTGCGCTGACTGCGGGCCAGCCGGCACTGGCAGGCCTGCACGCCGGTGAGTTGCTTGAGTTCGCGGTGAAACTGCTCAATCGTCCAGCGGACGCTGCTTTCGTGTTCGGCAGCGGCCGTGTGCAAGGGCTCAACCTCGTTGGTGAGGAGGTAGTCCGTCCGGTGGGTGGACACCAGTACGCGGAAGAGTTTCAGTTTGCAATCTTTGGGCATGCCCTTCACTTTCAGGATTTTGCCAGCTTCTACTTCGGCGGCCGACCAGCACAGGCAGGCCACGGGCTGGTAGGGCTGCTGGCCGCCGGAATCATCGACGAGCCGGTTGCTTTTCAGCGGGCAGTAAAATGTTTTGCCTTCGTCCAGCAGCCACTTGAACAGGGCCGTGGTGGCGTACCAGCTATCCATGAGCACCGTGCGGTATGGGATACTGCGCGGGGCCAATTGCCCGAGCATGTCGGCCACATGGTCGAGCTTGGTCTTGCCGTCGGTGTCGGGGGCGAAAAGGCGGTAGTCAATGAGCCAGAACTGGTCGGTTTCGGGGTTGACGTACACACACGTCACCAGGCCGATGCCGGCAATCACGCCGTGGGCGTTGCCGCTGTACTGGCGGCGTACGAGTTCGATGCGCCGGCTGTGGTGCTTGTCGAGCACCGTGTCGTCAAACAGGACGTAGCCCCGCGCGCTGAGCATCACCTGTGGGCGTACTTGCTGCCAGAGCTGGCGGGGGGTGAAACGCCGGGTTTTGAGAAAATAGCGCACGTTGTCGTGCGAGAGGCCCTCCAGATGCTCGGCCAGATACGTCCCCGTGTAGTTGACCTGGCTGCTCACCAAAAACTGCCCGTACAGTTGTGCCGTCACTTTCATGGCTTTTCCTTTCAAGTTACACTTTTTGCGTAAGTCCTATTATTGATAATTACAGCAGTTTTCAGGTCAGTGTACGGCCCGGCCCGTCGGCTTTTTCAACCGGCCGACCGGTTGACTAACAGCTATTTGTTTTCCCTGGCGACAAATCGGTCGGCTGAAAAAGCTGGCGAACCGGCAGCGGCCAAACGGTACACAGACCTGAAAAACGCGCTAGGTAAATTTTTTGGCTGTTTCTTCCTTCCGTTTCGCCATGCACCGCCCGCGCTCCAGCGCTTCTTCTGGCACCACCGGCTTGGCTGTTCTTTTCGTTGTAGTAGCCTTGGCTATGCTGCGCGCCTACGACCAGGCCGCCGCGCCCGTAGCGCCCGCAAGGGGCCTGCGGGCTACCCGGGGAAGTGGAGGTGGAAGGCAGTGCCCTGGCCCACAGTGCTGTCCACTTCCACGCGGCCACCGGCCTGGTGCACCAGCCGCTGCACCAAGTACAGGCCTACGCCCGAGCCGGCCACTTCGGGGTGGAAGCGGCGGAAGAGCTGGAACAGGTGGCGGCGGTGACGCTCCAGGTCGATGCCGCGGCCGTTGTCCTGCACCGTCAGCACGGTGCCCATGCCGGCCCGGGCGGTGCTGACGCGCACGTGGGGCCGGCGCCCGGGCTGGGCGTAGCGCAACGCATTGCTGAGCAAGTTGTAGAGCAGGCTCTGCACGCCCGGGCGGGCCATGCGCAGCGTAGGCACGGCGGCAAAGTCGAACTCAAACCGGGCGCCCAACTCGCTGGCCTGCGGCTGCAGGCTTCGCACAACCTCCTCGGCCAAGTGCTGCAACGCCACGGTTTCGACGGCCACTTCCTCTAGCTGCCGCTGCACCTGCACCACCTCGGCCAGCCCCTCGATGGTGCCCACTAGTTGCTGCACGGCCCCGCCGAACATGCCCAGCATGCCCGCCGCCTCGGGGTCGGCGAAGGTGGCGGTGCGCTTGAGCTCTTCAAACAAGCCCATCATGTTGTCGATGGGCTGCTTGAGGTCGTGCGAAGCCGTGTACACGAAGCCATCGAGATCGGCGATAGTGCGCGTGAGCTGCTCGTTCTGGGCTATAAGCTGGGCATTAGCGCAGGCCAGCTGCGCCCCCCGTTCCTCCGCCAGCGCCTTGGCGCGCAGCATCTCCTGCTCGTACTTGCGGCGCTCGGTAATGTCGAACAGCATGGCGCGTACCACCAGGGGCGTGCCGTCGACTTCGCGCACCAGCACGGCGCTCAGCAGCACGGGCATCGCGGTGCCGTCTTTGCGGCGCAGCGAGTAGCTTAGTTCGTGCACTTGGCCGTAGAGTAGCAGCAGGGGTATGCCGTGCGTTTCAAAGTGCAGGCGGCCGCCCACCGTGAGTAGCTGCGGCAGGGCCTGGCGCGCCACCAGCTCCTCACGGGCGTAGCCCAGCCAGCCGAGCAGGGTCGCATTGAGCTTCACCAGCGTACCATCGGGCAGGCACGAGCAGTAGCCGCAGGGGGCGTGCTCGTACAGGTCCTCCGGGTTTTCCTGGGTCAGGCGCAGGTCTAGCTTGGGCAGGCACTCGTCGGCGTCGGGGCTCATGCCTTTAGCGTACGGGTGGGGGTAGAAACTGTTCGATAGCCGCGGTGGTAGCCCGCGGGGCGCTCAGGTGCGGGCAGTGACCCAGGGTGTTGAGCACCACCAACTGGCTGCCCCGCAGGTGTTGGTTGAGGTAGACCCCCACCGCCAGCGGTACCAGCGCGTCGCGGGCGCTTTGCAGGATCAGCGTCGGGGTACGCACGCGGGCCAGGTCGGCCCGATGGTCGCTCCAGAACGTGACGCGGGCAAAGTGCCGGGCAATCACCGGGTCGGTGCGGCAAAAGCTGCGGGTGAGCTCGGCGGCCAGCTCCGGCCGGTCGGGGTAGCCCATCACCACTGGGGCCAAATCCGCGGCCCAGGCCAGGTAATTATCATCCAAGGCCCCAAACAGCTCCTCCAGGTCGGCCGGCTCGAAGCCCCCAAGGTAGCCGTCGTCGTTGAGGAACCGGGGCGTGGGTGCCACCAGCACCAGCCGGGCCACTCGCACCGGCTCCTGCGCAGCGGCCAGCGCCCCGATGGTGGCGCCCACCGAGTGGCCCACGAGCACAACGCCGTGCAGGCCCAGGGTCCGCAGCACCGCTAGCACGTCGGCCGCGTGGGCGCCCAGCGCGGCGTAGTGGGCCGGGTCGTAAGCGGCCAGGTCCGACTGGCCAGCGCCCACCAGGTCGAGCAGCACCACCCGGTAGTGGACCTCAAAGACCGGGGCAATCAGCCGCCACATGTGCTGGTCGCAGCCGAAGCCGTGCACAAACACGATGGCTTGCGTGCCCTGCCCCGAAACTTTGACGTTGTTGCGTTGTAAAGCATTCATATTCAAGGGGCCCACCGGCGCTGGTCCAGAGCCGGCATTGTTGCCGTTAAGGCACGGGTTTCACGTGCCCAAAGGTATAACGCCATGTTGAATTTTTAGCGCCGGGGCCCCGCCCGAAAAGTTGGCACGGGCGGCCTAATTCTGGTGCGTGGTTACAGCCGCTACCAGTTGAGGCCCTGCCCGGTCGTCTTTCCTCGGGTAGCGCCGGGCTTATATGTCAATAATTCAGTAATTACCAGTGTTTTTCGCGCACAAAAATCAGTAGTTGACTACACCGTGGGGGCTCAATGCCTGTTGAACTTTGCTACTGCAACTCCGCAAGCGCTACCCCTTGCTCAATGGTACACGATCCAAAATTCGGCCCCAGTGCCCAAACGCCGCAGCAACGCGCCTGGGTACTGACCCAGATGCAAGCCGTTATTCCCGGCTTGAAGGCCAAGGCCCCACCGCACGCGCAGCAGCTGTACCAGCGCTACGTGGCCGGTGAGATGAGCTGGGGCGAAGTGCGGCAGGCCCTCGACAGCACCCCAGCCAAACCCGTCCGCTAGAAACGCGCCGCTGGGCTGTGGGGCCCCGGCCACTTCACGAGTGGGCAGCCTAAGCCGAGGCCCCAGCGCAAGCACCTCCTACACAAAATTATTTTATTTCGCACGTTGCAACAGGTTTTAACCTAAACCGTGTATATTAACCGCACGAATACGGACACCGGCACCCAGCCAAGCCGACGCCCAGAAACTGGAGCCATAAAAAAGGGGCCCCCGACCAGTTTGGTAGGGGGCCCTTTTTATGCATTGAATCCTACCAGAGGCCCCAAGAAAAACGCCCCGCAAACACATGGTTTGCGGGGCGTTTCAGACTTGTAGCGCTCCCTCCTGGGCTCGAACCAGGGACCCTCTGATTAACAGTCAGATGCTCTAACCGGCTGAGCTAAGGAAGCATTTCGTTCCGAAACCGGCGTTTTCGGACTGCAAACTTACGGCGCTGTCCCGGTTAGCGCAAGATGAGAGTAGAAAAAAAGTTAAAAAAATGCGCTGGACGCTTAGTTAATGATGCTTAATTGCGTGCCTTGCAGGCTGGTAGCATACGCGCGCAGGGGCCGCACCGCGGGGCCCCCAATGACCTGGCCGGCGAGGCTGAAGCGCGAATCGCAGCAGGAGTCGCGCAAAAACAACCTCGATGAGCGGTCGAGGCTCACCAGCGAGCAGGCATCGTAGGGGTGGTAAGGGCAATTGCGCTCGAAGGCCAGGTAGCTGCTGGCGTTCTGGCGCACCACCAGCACACCCTTCACGCCGCCGGTGCCGGCGGGGCCCTGCACGGGCAGGGTCACCACGCCGTTGTCGAAGCGCAGGGCCCGGTACTGCTGGTTGGTGAGGTCGATTACGAGGTTGACCGGCGCGTAGGGAATCAGCGGCTCGGCGTTGCTGCCGCCGGAGCTGCACGAGGCCAGGGCCCCTACAAACAGAACTGGTGCAAGTAGCGAAGCAAAGGAAAGACGCATGGCAAAAAGGCTTTGCGACCGCAACGGCCGGCCGGGGCGATTTAGTGCCCGCGGCTACTTGCGGAACAGCGAATTGACGTAGGTGTGCTTGTCGAAGAGCTGTAAATCGGTCATCTTCTCCCCCACCCCGATGTAGCGCACGGGGATGCTGAACTGGTCCGAAATGCCAATCACCACCCCGCCCTTGGCTGTGCCGTCGAGCTTAGTAATGGCCAGGGCCGATACCTCGGTAGCCTTGGTGAACTCCTTGGCCTGCAAAAAGGCGTTCTGGCCCGTGCTGCCGTCCAGCACCAGCAGTACCTCATGCGGCGCGTCGGGAATCACCTTCTGCATCACGCGCTTGATTTTGGTGAGCTCGTTCATCAGGTTCACCTTGTTGTGCAGACGCCCGGCGGTGTCGATGATTACTACGTCGGCCCCCAGCTCCACGCCCTTGCGCACGGCGTCGTAGGCCACGGAGGCGGGGTCGGTGTTCATGCCGTGGCTCACCACGGGCACGCCCACGCGCTGGCCCCAGATGATGAGTTGGTCGACGGCCGCGGCCCGGAACGTGTCGGCGGCCCCCAGCACCACCTTTTTGCCGGCGCTGTGGAAGCGGTGGGCCAGCTTGCCGATGGTCGTGGTTTTGCCTACGCCGTTCACGCCCACCACCATAATCACGAAGGGCCCCGCGCCCTGCGCCGCGTCGCCGCGCTCGAGCACGGCCGTCGAGCCGGTGTTGTTGTCTTCGAGCAAGGCGGCAATTTCCTCCCGCAGGATGCGGTCCAGCTCATTGGTGCTCACGTATTTGTCGCGGGCCACGCGCTGCTCGATGCGGTCAATCACCTTCACCGTCGTGTCGATGCCCACGTCGGCGTGCACCAGCAGAGCTTCCAGGTCGTCGAGCACGGCTTCGTCGACCGTATTTTTGCCGACCACGGCCTTGCTGAGCTGGTTGAAAAAACTAGTCTTGGTTTTTTCCAGGCCCGCGTCGAGCGAGGCTTGCTGCTCCTTGCTGTCCTTGTCTTTCTTAAAAAAATCGAAGAGGCCCATGAGGGAAGGGAATGAGGGAAGAGGGTACGGGGCCAGGAATTAGTCGGGCAAGGGCGCGCGGAGCACTTGCCACCGTCCGTCCTGTCCAAACATTTACCTCATACCCCCATAAAACAAGAAAGTCCCACAAAGGCGGGACTTTCTTGTTATTCAACGGCCGGCAGCTTACTTGTTACCAGTGGTGATGAACTCCTGTACTTTGTCGAGGAGCACCATTTCCTCCTTGAAGGTATAGGCGCCCGTCTTCTCCGATTTCACGGCGCGAATGACCTTTGCCCAGTTCTTGGCGTTCTCCGTGGTTTTCAGAGTTGCTACTACTTTCTTAGCCATAACGCAGGTTATTTAATCTCTTTGTGAACGGTCATTTTACGCATGATCGGGTTGAATTTCTTCAGCTCGATGCGCTCGGGGGTATTCTTGCGGTTCTTGGTGGTGATGTAGCGCGAGGTGCCCGGCAGCCCCGAGTTCTTATGCTCGGTGCATTCCATGATAACCTGCACCCGGTTTCCTTTCTTGGCCATCTCGACGGGGGTTGTTTTTGGTTTTAGGATTGCAAAGGTACGGCCTTTTGGGGAAACCGCAAAAGATGAAGCACCTATTGCTTATTTATAGTCTTATCAGCCAGGGCATTTCCGGCCGTGCCAGGGCCCTGGGGGCCCACCAAAGCCAGCGCCGATGCCCGGCCCGGGGGCTGGCGCATCGGCGCTGGCTTTGGCAGTAAGCGCCGTCGGCGGGCCGGGCGCCAGTGGCCCAGCCCGCCCGACGGCGCGCTCAGTTAGTATACTACGAAACCTTGCTCCTTGGCTTTTTTCAACACGGCCGTGATGCCGTTTTTGTTGATGGTGCGGATGGTGGAAGTAGCTACTTTCAGCGTCACCCAGGCGTCCTGCTCGGGGATGTAGAAGCGCTTCTTTTGCAGGTTCGGGTAGAACTTGCGCTTGGTTTTGTTATTGGCGTGCGACACGTTGTTGCCAACGCGGGTGCGCTTGCCGGTCAAATCACAAACTCGGGCCATGATATCGGGGGGATTAGAAATTACAAAGCAGGGAAACGGGCCGCAAATATCGGTAAAAGTCTGCCAATTACCAACTACCCGTTTCATTTTCATGCCGACGGGGGCCCCGGGGGCCTAAAATTCCAGGGGCAGTGGCGGCAGCCGTTGCGGCAGCAGTAGCCGCGCCGCTGGTGGTACTGGGCCGTGAAAACCAGGTAACCCTCAGGCGTGGTGTAGTAATCGCCAGGCAGCAGGGGCCGGGCGGCGAACTCTTCCAGCGTGGGGCGCGTGGGCTCAGCGGGCATCGGCAGGCAGCACGGCGATGCACTCGATTTCGACCAGGGCCTCCAGCGGCAGGCGCGACACCTCGACGGTGGTGCGGGCCGGGCGGTGGGCCCCGAATACTTCGGCGTACACGGCGTTCATGCGGGCAAAGTCGGCGAAGTTTTTCAGGAACACCGACGTTTTCACAACGTCGCTCAGGCCCAGGCCTTGCGCCGAGAGCACCGTGGCCAGGTTAGCCAGTACCTGCCGAGTCTGGTCCTCGATGGTAAGAGCCTCGATGCGCATGGTGGCGGGCACGAGCGGCGTTTGGCCGGAGCAAAACACGAAGCCGCCGGCGACGATGGCCTGCGCATAGGGCCCCACGGCGGCGGGTGCGTTGGGGTGGTGAAGGGCTTGCATGGGGCAAAGGTAACGGCGGCGGGCGCGGCCCATACGATGGCGGGGCCGCCGCTGGGTGGCCAGCGGGCGGCGGGGCCCTGCCGCGTTCGTGCTTACTTTTGATTACCCGTCACCCATCCCCCCCTTTCATGCAATTTCCCGCCCCCGCCCTGCCCACCACCGATAGCCGAGCCGAGCAACTCATGGCCCTCGAAGACCGCTACGGGGCCCACAACTACCACCCGCTGCCGGTGGTACTGGCCCGCGGCGCGGGCGTGTACCTCTGGGACGTGGACGGCAAGCGGTACTCCGACTTTCTCTCCGCCTACTCGGCCGTGAACCAAGGGCACTGCCACCCGCGCATCATCGGGGCCTTAACGGAACAGGCGCAGCTGCTAACGCTGACTTCAAGGGCGTTTTTCAATGACCAACTCGGGGCAGCTGAGCAGCAGTTGTGCGAGCTGTTCAATTACGACAAGGCTTTGCTGATGAACTCCGGGGCGGAGGCTGTGGAAACGGCCCTCAAGCTGGCCCGCAAGTGGGGCTACCAGGAAAAGGGCATTGCGCCCAACCAGGCCCGTATTGTGGTGGCCGAGCACAACTTCCACGGGCGCACCACGGGCATCATCTCCTTCAGCACCGACGGCGAGAGCACGGGCGGCTTCGGGCCTTACACGCCCGGCTATCAGGTGGTGCCTTACAACGACATTGAGGCCCTGGCCGCGGCCCTGCAAGACCCGCACGTGTGCGGCTTTCTGATTGAGCCCATCCAGGGCGAGGCGGGCGTGGTACTATCCGCCGTGGGCTACCTGGCCCAGGCCGCCGCGCTCTGCAAGGAGCACAACGTGCTGCTGATTACCGACGAAATCCAGACCGGCCTGGGGCGCACGGGCAAGCTGCTGGCCTCCGACCACGAGGCAGTGCGCGGCGACATTCTCATCCTCGGCAAGGCCCTGAGCGGCGGCGTATTGCCGGTGTCGGCGGTGCTGGCCGATGATGAAATCATGCTCACGATTCAGCCTGGGCAGCACGGCTCCACATTTGGCGGCAACCCGCTGGCCTGCGCCGTGATGCGGGCGGCGCTGGACGTGCTCATCGACGAAGAGCTGGCTGAGAACGCCGCCCGCCTGGGCGAGATGTTCCGGCAGCGCATGCGGCAGGTGCAGGCCGAGTGCCCCGCCACGGTGGCGTTGGTGCGCGGCCGCGGCCTGCTCAACGCGGTGGTCATCCGGCCCGCTGCCGACGGCCGCACGGCCTGGGACGTGTGCGTGAGCCTGATGGAACGCGGCGTGCTGGCCAAGCCCACCCACGGCGACATCATCCGCTTCGCGCCGCCGCTCGTCATCACCGAGGCACAACTACACGAGGCCTGCGACGTAATTGCGGACGTAATCCGGGATTTCTAGCCCGGGGCCTCCCTCCATGATTTCTGTACGCTTACGCCCGGTTGCCTTTTTATTCGTGCTAAGCTTGGTGGCCGGTTGCCGGAGCGAGCAGGTCGCCTTCCGGTTCACTACGCCTGTTGGTGCGAGCCCCGGGGCCCTGGCGCGGGGTACGCGCCCTGCGCCGGCTGGGGCCCTCGTAGCGCCAGTCACCACCGCCTCAGCCGAAGCGCCAGACACTGCTCTAGGGGCCCCGGCAACCGTAACAGCAGTTGCAACAGGGGCCCCGGCCCGCAAAAGCTTTGGCCAGTCGGTGCGGAACCAAGCGCGGCAATTGCTGGCACTGCACCCTTTACCCCAACCCTCGGCCGCGCCGGAGTTGCTAGCGCAGCTGCAACCCCACCGCCGGGCTGCCGGGGCCATAGCCCACACGCAGCGCACAGCCGAGGCAGGACTAGGGCGCGTGGCTTTGTTTTTTATCGGCGTGGTGCTGGCCGTGCTGGCGGGCCTGGCGGCGCTGGTGAACCTCATTTTTGGGGTCGGATTTTTCACCGCGCTAGGCTACACGGCTGCCGGCCTGGTGGTGCTGTTTCTGCTCTACAAGCTGTTCAGTCCAAAGAAAACTGCGAAGAAAAAGGCTTAATTCGACCGCTTACTTCTGGCCGCTGGGGCCCCGGGGGCGCAACCTCCAGGGCCCCAGTGCGGTTACATTCCTTTGCTAGTCCCTGAAATTTTTATGCCGATTCTTCCCATCGACCGCCCCCGCCGCAACCGTAAATCGCAGGTAATCCGCGACATGGTGCAGGAAACCCGCCTCACCGCCCACGATTTTATCTTTCCGCTATTCCTCATCGAAGGCCACAGCCAGCGGCTGGAGGTGAAGTCCATGCCCGGCATCTACCGCTACTCGGCCGATACGGTGATTGATGAAGTCGGGCGCTGCGTGGAGTTAGGCATCAAGTCGTTCGCGCCGTTTCCGAGCATCAGCGACAGCCTGAAGGACCGGTTGGCGCGCGAGTCGGCCAACCTCGACGGGCTGTATTTGAAAACGGTGGCCGACATCAAGCGGCAGTTCCCGGAGGTGGTGATTATGACCGATGTGGCCATGGACCCCTACAGCAGCGACGGCCACGACGGCGTGGTGGACGTGGACACCGGCGAAATCCTCAACGATGCTAGCTTAGAGGTACTGGGCCAGATGGCCCTGGCCCAGGCCCGTGCCGGCGCCGACATCATCGGGCCCTCGGACATGATGGACGGGCGCGTGGCCTGGATTCGGGATATGCTGGACAGCAACGCGTTCCAGCACGTGAGCATCATGAGCTACACGGCTAAGTACGCCTCGGCGTTTTACGGCCCTTTCCGCGACGCGCTGGACTCGGCCCCCAAAAAAGGCGACAAGAAAAGCTACCAGATGAACCCCGCCAACCGCCGCGAGGCCCTGCGCGAGCTAGCCCTCGACGAAACCGAAGGCGCAGATATGGTGATGATTAAGCCCGCCCTGAGCTACCTCGACATCATCCGCGAGGTGAAGGACCGCACTAACTTACCCGTGACGGCCTACAACGTATCGGGCGAGTACGCCATGGTGAAAGCCGCCGCCCTGAACGGCTGGATGGACGGCGAGCGCACCATGATGGAGGTACTGCTGAGCATCAAGCGCGCCGGGGCCGACGCCATCCTCACCTACTTCGCCAAGGAAGCGGCCGAGGTGCTGCGCAAGGGCTAGCATGACCACCGACTTGACCATTCGCCGCGCCACGGCGGCCGATTTACCGGCCGTCGTGGCGCTGGTGAAGGCCGTAGTGCCGCTAATGAACGCCGCTGGCAACATGCAGTGGACCAGCGAGTACCCAAACGAAGCCGTGTTCCGGCGCGACATCGAGCGCCAGTACCTGTGGGTAGCCGAGCGCCTGGGGGCCCTGGAAGGCGTCGCCGCCCTCACCCAGGACCAAGACCCCGAGTACGCCGACGCCGACTGGGACGCCGCCGAGCCCGCCCTCGTGACGCACCGCCTCGCCGTGGTCCCCGAAGCCCAGGGCCGCGGCGTGGCCGGGGCCCTACTGGCGCAAGCTGAACACGAAGCCCGAACCCTGGGCCTGCGCACGTTGCGCGTGGACACAAATTCGGAAAACGCGGCCACGCAGCGGCTGTTCCCCAAGCTAGGCTACCGCTTTGCGGGCGAAATCAAGCTGGCGTTTCGGCCGGGGCTGCGGTTCTTTTGCTACGAGAAGTGGCTGGGCTAATCTGGTACGGCGAAGGCTGCTAACTCCAGCAGCTCGTTTTGAATTTGCCTTTTCCAGGCTTCTTGTTTGTCAAGAAACAAGCCATACTTAGTTTCGCCAGCGTACTGAATTTGCCGTTGGCCAACGACTTCGTAAGCCGTTCTTATTAAGTCATTAGCGTCGGGCTTCCCCCACAAAATGATGCGCTTGGCATTGGCCCGCAGCTCCTGCCGGAGTTTTCGGGCAGCTACTTCGTTGAGGTCCCACAGCGTTTGCATGTAGCGGATTTGGATTTCGGTGCTCAGTCGCCCCGCCGAATCGAGGTAAGAGCCCCCGCAATGAAAGACGTTTTGTACCGCGCGGTTGGCATTTTTACCAAACAGGTCCATAATGCCTCCGTTCATCTGAATACCTAAGTTGCCTACGCTCTGGTTCAGGTTATTCTGCGGGCGCACTTTCATTTGAAAATCGGCACTCTGCAAGCGTCTGGTAGCGCTCCATTGCAAATAGCCAGGCGGCAAGGGCTTTTGCGATTGGGCAGAACCGCGAAGCCCCAGCAACAAGAGCAAACAAAATAATGAATAGCGAATCATCTTATAAATAGTTGGTTATCGGACCTAGTGGTCTGACAACTTAATTCCGTTTGTAACAGTAACGAGTGGACACCATCCGTTTTTCGCTAATGCCCCGCCTCGCCAAACCCGTCAATCTACCGCCTGCCGATGCCGCCAAATTGCAGGCGATTGTCAAAAAAGGCACCCACAAGAGCCGCAAAATCGCGCGTGCCCGTGCCCTACTGGCCATGAGCAGCGGCAAAGGAGCCGCCGCCGTGCAGGCCGAAGGGGGCATTTCCCCCACCCAGTACTATCGCCTCAAGCGCCGCTACCTGGCCGGGGGGCTGGCCCAGGCGCTGGAAGAGCGCCCGCGCAGCGGGCAACCGCCGAAGGTGACGCCCGCCCTGGAAGCGCGTATCACCAGTCTGGCGTGCAGTGAATTGCCGACCGGGGCGGCCCGTTGGACGCTCTCGCTGCTCAACGAAACCCTCGTCTCGCTCGACTACGGACCGGCCGTTTCCAAGGAAACGATTCGCCAGGTGTTAAAAAAAGCCACCTCAAGCCCTGGCTAAAAGAAATGTGGTGCATTGGCACCATCACGGGCGAATACCTGGCCAATATGGAGGACGTGCTCGACGTCTACAGCGCCCCGGCCGCAGCGGGCGTGGTGCGCCTGTGTTTCGACGAGCGGCCCTGCCAACTGCTCGACCACGTGCTTACGCCGCTGCCGCCCAAGCCCAACGCGACCCAAAAAGAACACCAGGAGTACGTGCGAAAAGGCGTCTGCAACGTGCTGCTGGCTTATAACATCGACACAGGTCAGCGCCACTTGCAGGTGACGACGACCAAAAACAAGGGCGATTACGCCCGTTTTATGGACTGGCTCGTGCAAACCCACTACCCCGAGGCGGCCAAAATCCAGCTCGTGCAAGACAATTACAGCACCCACACCTACGGGGCCTTTTACGAACACCTACCCCTCGAGACGGCCCGCTACCTGCGCCACACCCTCGAATTCCACTACACGCCCAAGCACGGCTCCTGGCTCAACATGGCGGAAATCGAATTTGCCGCCCTCTCCCGCCAGTGCCTGGCCCAGCGTATCGCCACCCAGCAACGACTCGAACAAGAGGCATTGGCCTGGCAAGCCAAGCGCAACGCCGCCGCCACCAAAGTCAATTGGTCCTTCACCACCAAAAAGGCCCGCGATAAGTTGAAAAACAGATACGCTGAATTAACCAAAAAAACTGACGAAACTAAGTTGTCAGACCACTAGCAACGTTAATCATTTATTCTCATACGGCCACTTGCCCTGCTGCTTGCTCCAGAGCAAAAACGCCCCTGTGCCCAGGGCCATCATGCCCACGGCGGCCACCTGGAAGTAAAGCTTGAACGCCACGCCGCCCCAGTTGACCGCGACCGGAGCGATGCCGGCGAAAACGAACAGCCACACGACGATGGCCAGAATGACGGGCAGCGGGTAGAGCGGCATTTTGAACGGCAGGGCCCCCGTGCCGCGCCGGCGGCGCAGTAGCACCAGCCCCACCGCCTGCCCCACAAACTGCACCAGAATCCGCATGGCCAGAATAGCTGAAATGACCTCGCCCAGCCGAAACAGCAGGCTGAACACGAAGCCCACGCCGCCCAGCAGCAGCAGCGACACGTAGGGGAAGTGCTTGGTAGGGTGCAGCTTGGCGAATACGGGCAGGAACTCGCCGTCGGCCGCCGCAGCGTAGGGGATGCGCGAGTAGCCCAGCAGCACCGCAAACAGCGAGGCAAACGCCACCAGCAGCACCATGGCCGTGGCCAGGTTGGCCGCCGCGGGCCCGTAGAGCCGCTCCATGAACACACTGATAATGAATTGCGACTTATCAGAAGTACCCGCTTGCCAGCCCTGCACCTCCTCCCAGCCGATGACGGTGCCCACGCTCCAGTTCAGCAATAAATACAGCGTTGCGATGCCCAGGATGCTCAGGAAAATGCTGCGCGGAATGACCTTCTCGGGGCCCTTAATTTCGGCGCCCAGGTGGCACACGTTGTAGTAGCCCAGGTAGGAATAGATGGTTTTGACGGCTGCCTGGCCCATGGCGGCCGAAATGAGCAGGCCCGGCAGGGCCCCCACGCCGCCCGCGGGCAGGATGGCCACCGGATGGTTGATGTGGGTGAGACCCCCAAAAATCAGCCAGCCCATCAGGCTCAGCACACCCACCCACAGGGCCACGCCCAGCTTGCCAATGTCCTCGATGCGGCGGTAGAGCAGCGCGATGAGCAGCAGCACCACCGTGCCGGCCACCAGCTTGGGCTGCCACCAGGCGGTCATCGGCACGAGGTAGCCGAAGTACTGGGCGAAGCCGATGGCCCCGGAGGCCAGTACCAGCGGCGACTGAATCAGCGTCTGCCACACGTAGAGAAACGACATGTAGCGGCCCCACTTCTGCTCGCCGTAGGCCAGCTTGAGGAAGCGGTAGCTGCCGCCCGCCGCGGGGTAGGCCGCGCCCAGCTCGCTCCAAATCAGGCCGTCGACCGAGGCCAGGGCGGCGCCCACCAGCCAGGCCAGCAGGAAGTTGGGCCCCATGAAGCCCATCACCAGCGGCAGCGTCACGAAGGGCCCGATGCCCACCATGTCAATCATGTTGAGGGCAGTAGCCTGTACGAGGCCCAGGCGGCGCTGAAGAGTTGGTTGCGACATAGGCCGCGAAAGTAGTGCCTGCTGAGGCCCCGGGGGCCCAGCGGGCGCTACCTCACGCCAGCTTCATTCCGCCGCGGCGGGGCGTTAATTTGCAGCTTGTGCCGCCGGCCGCCCAATGCGATGGGGCCCCATTCCTTGATATGTCAGACGCTCACTCTTCTAAATTCGCCATTTACGGCGCTATCGGGGCCAACGTGGCCATCGCCATCAGCAAGTTCGTGGCGGCGTTTTTTACCGGCAGCTCGGCCATGCTTTCCGAGGGCATCCACTCGCTCGTCGACAGCGGCAACGGCCTGCTGATCCTCTACGGCGTGAAGCAGTCGGAGAAGCCGGCCGACGCGCGTCACCCCTTCGGGCGTAGTAAAGAGCTGTACTTCTGGGCCCTCATCGTGGCAGTGCTGGTGTTCGCCGTCGGCGGCGGCATGTCGTTCTACGAAGGCATTGCGCACCTCCAGCACCCAGCCCCCATCACCGACCCTACCTGGAACTACTGGGTGCTGGGCCTCTCGATGCTGTTCGAGGGCATTTCGTGCTTCCTCGCATTCCAGGCCTTCAACCGCGACCGGGGCTCGGCCTCGTTCACAACCACGCTGGCGCGCAGCAAAGACCCCTCGGTGTTTGCCATTTTGATAGAAGACCTGGCCGCCCTGTTGGGCCTGGCCATTGCGCTGGCCGGCGTATTTTTTGGACACTTGCTGAGCAATCCCTACCTCGATGGAGCCGCGTCCATCGCCATCGGCCTGCTGCTGATGGCCGTGGCCATCTTCCTGATTTACAAAACCAAGGGCCTGCTGGTGGGCGAAGGCGTGGACGACGAAACCCTCGCCGAACTCAACCGCATTGCCCTGGCCCAGCCCGGCGTGTGCCAGGTGCGCGCGCCCCTAACGATGTACCTGGGGCCCCGGGACGTAGTGCTGGCGCTCGATGTGGAGTTCGACGACCAGTTGAAATCGGATGGGGTGGAGAAAGCTGTGGACGGTTTGCAGGATGCCATCCGGGCCAAATACCCTGAGTTTCAGCGGATTTTTATAGAGGCCAAGCACCTGGCCAGCCGGGCCGAAAGCACGTAGTCTACCGCCCGGTTTCGAACCCCGGCGGCAGTTTCAAGGTACAAGGAGGCCGCCCCTGCCCCGTTCGCGGCGACTGGGGGCGGCCACTTTGTTGTACATATCCCCTTTCGTGATGGATTTTACTACGCTTGGTGCCAGCCCGTTCCAGTCTTTTTGGTGGGGCGGCTTCGAATGCACCGACCAGCTGAATGCCTTCGGCAACCGCGTCGATTTCCTGCCCCTCACCGGCCACCTACCGCTGCTTGATGAGGACTACGCCGCTTTGGCCCCGTTCAATTTGCGCACCGTGCGCGAGGGCATCCGCTGGGCTCACATCGAAAAAACGCCCTACCAGTACGATTTCAGCACCGTAAAAATCATGCTCGACGCCGGGCAGCGCCACGGCATCCAACAGGTGTGGGACTTGTGCCACTTTGGCTACCCCGACGACCTGACGCCGCTGCACCCCATGTTTGCGCGGCGGTTTGCGGCCCTGTGCCGGGCGTTTGTGGATTTCTACCGCAGCCAGCAGCCCACGGGCACGCTCATCGTCACGCCCATCAACGAGGTGAGCTTCATCTCGTGGCTCGGCGGCGACGCCCGCGGCACCTCGCCCTACTGCAACGGCAACGGCTGGCAGGTGAAGTACGAGCTGATGCGCGCCTACATTGAGGGCGCCAACGCCCTGCGCGAGGCCGACCCCAGCATCCGCCTCCTCACCACCGAGCCGCTCATTGCCATCGCGCCGCGGTTTGGGGCCTCGGCCCGCGAAATTCGCGAGGCCCGCGAGGCCCACACCAACCAGTTCCAGGCCACCGACATCTTGTGCGGACGCCTGTGCCCCGAGCTGGGCGGCCATCCCACGCTACTCGACATTGTGGGCTTCAACTACTACTACGACAACCAGTGGCAGCTGAACCCGCACTACATCATGGGCTGGAACGACGACGTACCCGACCCGCGCCTGCGGCCCCTGCGCCAGCTGCTGCGTGAGGCCTACCGCCGCTACGAGCGTCCTTTCGCCATCACCGAAACCAGCCACCCGGCCGAAGACCGCCCCGTTTGGCTCCGCATGATTGGCCAGGAGTGCGCCGCCGTGCTCGCCGAAGGCCTGCCGCTGTGGGGCGCCTGCCTCTACCCCGTGGTGGACCGCCCCGACTGGGACCACCTCGACCAGTGGCACCGCTCGGGCCTGTGGGACGCCGACCTGAGCCGCCCCGGCCCGGCCCGCGTGCTGCACCAGCCCAGCGCCGAGGCCCTGCTCGAAGCCCAGGCCATGGTGGCCGCCGCGCGGCCCCGCCGGGCCCCGGCGCTGGTTTCGTAGCCCAGCAGGGGCCCCGGGCAATACGCCGCATAAGAATTCGTTTCTTACAGTAAATCTGCACTTTGCCCATGCCGACCGCGCCCACCACCGCCCACCTCTACTCACCCATCGGCCTGCTGGCCCTCACCGGTTCCGATGCGGGCCTGCACGCCGTGCGCTTCCTGGAGGGCCCCGACGCGGCCGCGCCCACCGCCCCGGCCGACGTGGCCGAGTGCCTGCGCCCGGCCCACGCGCAACTCGCCGCCTACTTCGCGGGCGAGCTGCGCGCCTTCGACCTAACCTGCGCGCCCCTCACCGGCACCGATTTCCAGCGGCAGGTGTGGGGGGCCCTGGCCGGCATCGGCCACGGCCGCACCGCCTCGTACCTCGAAGTAGCCAAGCTACTGGGCAACCCCGGGGCCGTGCGCGCCGTGGGCGCGGCCAATGGCCAAAACCCGATTTCCATCATCTGTCCCTGCCACCGCGTCATCGGGGCCAACGGCAGCCTCACCGGCTACGCTGGCGGCCTGGTGCGCAAGCGCTGGCTCCTGGCTTTCGAGCGGCCAGCGCAGGGCGGGCTGTTTGGGTAGGGGTATTAAAATTGGGCATTCGTCTAATTTATGGTGATTTACAAAATCATTAATCAGACTTAGAATTTATTTTTATTTCATGCATAAACCATTGATTAACAATATATTTATCCAATAATTTTTCCTCAAAATCATTATATTAAATAACGAGTTTAGCACCTTGGTTTAGACCATTGCCAAAACAATTACCAAATCACGGCCCGGTCGGTAGCCGTCCGGGTCATTTTGCTGCCTTCCTTACAGCCGAAGGCCGCCTGGAACTGCGGCATATTCATAACGGGGCCGATGGTACGGTACTGGTCGGGCGAGTGCGGGTCGGTGAGGATTTGTTGGCGCAGGGCCTCGGGCCGGATGTTGGAGCGCCGCAACTGGGCCCAGCTCAGGAAAAACCGCTGCTCGGGCGTGAAGCCGTCGAAGCTGGGCCGGGGCCCCGCGCCGTAGCGCTGCTGCAATTGCTTCTCCAGGGCCCCGTACACCACGGTGAGGCCGGCGAAATCGGCCAGGTTCTCGCCCATGGTCAGCTTGCCGTTCACGTGCACCGAGTCGAGGGGCGAAAACTCGTCGTACTGGCGCCCTACGATGGCAGCGCGCTTCGTAAACTCGGCCGCGTCGGCGGGCGTCCACCAGTCGCGCAGGTTGCCCTGGGCGTCGTACTGGCGGCCCTGGTCGTCGAAGCCGTGGGTCATTTCGTGGCCCATCACCCCGCCAATGGCCCCGTAATTTACCGCGTCGTCGGCCTTGGGGTCAAAGAACGGTGGCTGCAAGTAGCCGGCCGGAAACACGATTTCGTTCAGCGGCGGGTTGTAGTACGCATTGATGGTGGAGGGCGTCATGCCCCACTCGTTGCGGTCGATGGGGCCTCCAAACTTCGCCAGCTCCTGGCGGCTGTCCCAGGCGCGGGCGGCCAGCAGGTTCTGTACGTAGGAGGCGCGGGTGATGGCGAGTTTAGAATAGTCCTTCCACACGTCGGGGTAGCCGATTTTTACGTGCAGGGCCCCCAGCTTTTTCAGGGCTTCGGCCTTGGTGGGCGCGCTCATCCAGGTGTTGGTTTGGATGTGCTCGGCCATGCTGGCCTTCACGTTGTTCACCATTTCCAGGGCCTTTTGCTTGGCCGCGGGGCTAAAGGCCTGGTCCACGTAGAGCTGCCCGAAGGCTTCGCCCAGGTTTTGGTCGGTGGCCGTTTGCGCGCGTTTCCAGCGGGCGGGCGGCTGCTTGGCGCCGGTCAGCGCCTGGCTGTAGGCGAAGGCCGCGTCGGCGTAGGCCGCCGGCAGCGCTGGGGCCACCGAGCGCACCAGGTGCCAGCGCATGTAGGTCTTCAGGTCGACCAGCAGCTCGGTTTTCAGCGCGGCGTTCAGCTCGTCGAAAAACGCGGGCTGGCCCACAATTACTTCCTGGGCCTGGCCTAATTGCTGGGCCACCAGCAGGCGCCTGGGGTCGAGGGCCGGGTAGCGTTTTTGGGCCGCGGCCAGGGCCATTTGGTTGTAGTTGGCCTGGGGGTTTCGCAGTTCCACGCGGGTACGCGAGGCCTTGGCCAAGCGCGTTTCGATACGCTCTACGACGGCGGCATTGCGGGCGGCTGTAGCAGGCGTATCGCCCAGCATATTAAACACCTGCGTCATGTACGCGCGGTATGCGGCCTTCACCTTGGCCGTGCGTGCATCGTCCTTAAAGTAGTAGTCGCGGTCGGGCAGCGTGAGGCCGCCCTGGTCCAGTTGCACCACGTAGCGGATCGTGTTCTTCTCGTCGACCTGCACCCCACTGCGGAAGAATATGCCCGTCTGCAATTCGTGTTCGTGGGCGATGAGGGTAGGCAATTGTGCCCGGTCGCGCAGCCCAGCAATGCGGGCCAGCTCGGGCCGTAGGGGCCCCAGGCCGGCCCGCTCAATGGCCGCCGTGTCCATAGCCGCCGCGTAGAAGTCGCCCACTTTCTGGGCGTTCGAGCCGGGGGCCGCGCTGCGGTTAGCGGCGGCATCCTCCAGGATCTGGCGCAGCAGCTTTTGGGTGCGCTCGCCGAGCAGGTTGCGGGGCCCCCAGCGCGAGGCGTAGTCGGGCAGCGGGTTATTCTTCAGCCAGTTGCCACCCGAAAACTGGTAGAAGTTGTCGCACGCGTCGACCGTGCGGTCGAGGTCGGCTACGTCGAGGCCCACGCCTTTCGGGTCGGGCGCGGCGGGCGAAGCAGTAGGAACGGCAGCCGGCGGGGCCACCGCCGTAGTAGCCGGGGTGCTGCGGGCGCAGCCGGCCAGGGCCAGCGCCGCGGCCGCCAAGCCCATGCAAAGAGATGCTTTTGTCATGCAGCGAATGTATAATCTTTGGGGGAAAAAGCTGTGCTAACGCCACTTAGTTAGGGCCCCGGGAGCAATCTTTTTCCTTCATTTACTAGGATATCCCAGTATTCGAGCAGAACTTGCCGCCGCAAATCCGCTATCTCATGCCCCGCACCAGCTACCTTTTTGGCTTTTATTACTTCTACGCCGTCGCGTAGAACAAGCCGCCCCATAGCCCACCGCTAGCGCCGCTCGTTCTTCGGGAGGCGCTTTTTTAATGCCCGTTTTTTTTACTTTGATGCTTGCCGCCCCCGCTTTTTATTATTTCGGCTACCGCTATTTCTTCTTTTTCAAGAAGAACCGGGCCTGCCGTTGCGGATGCTAATTACCAAGCACACCCCCTCAACGAAGCAAGGCCCCCAGATTTCCGGCGGCCTTTTTTATTGTCGTTTTTTCGCCTCCACTGCCATGCGTGTTGCCATCCAGGGTTTCCAGGGAAGTTTCCACCAAGTAGCCGCCCACCAGTACTTCGGGGCGGCCGCGGCGTTGAATTTCTGCGCCACCTTCGGCGAAGTAGTGGCCCAGGTGGCCGACGGCCGCGCCGACGCCGCCCTCATGGCCATGGAAAATTCGCTGGCCGGCAGCATCTTACCTAATTATTTATTGCTGGAGCGTGCTGACCTCACCATCACCGGCGAGGTGTACCTGCCCATTTACCAGCACCTACTGGCGCTGCCCGGCACCACGCTGGCCGACGTACAGGCGGTGCACTCGCACCCCATGGCCCTGCGCCAGTGCGGCGATTTCCTGGCCCAGCACCCCCGCTGGCAACTCGTCGAAACCGAGGATACCGGCCTCAGCGCCCAGCTGTTGGCCGAGCGCCAAACGCCGGGCGTAGCCGTGGTGGCCGGGGCCCAGGCGGCCGCGGCGTTTGGCCTGCAAGTGCTGGCCCCCGCCATCCACGACGACCCCCACAACTACACCCGCTTCCTGATGCTGGAGCGGGCCCCGGAAGCCCAGCCCGTGGCCGCGCCCGACAAGGCCTCGCTGTACTTCTACACGTCGCACGCGCCGGGCTGCCTGGCCCAGGTGCTCACGCTGGTAGCATCCCACGGCCTCAACCTGAGCAAGTTGCAGTCGTGCCCGCGCCCTAGCCAGCCCTGGCACTACGGCTTCCATGCTGACGTAGAATTCGACAACCCCGCCCTGTTGGAAGCGCTGCTACAAGAGCTGCCCAGCATGACGGAGGAGTTGCGCGTGCTGGGTGTGTACCAGCGCGGCAGCATGGAATTTGAGGGATTGGTAACGAATAGTAAGGCGTCGGGAGGCAGCATGTAGAGTTATTAAAAAGGGGCGGTGGTCTAAACCAAGGTGCTAAACTCGTTATTTAATTAAATGGTTTTTAAGGAAAAATTATTAGATAAATACATTGTTAATGAGCGGTTTATACATGAGACAAAAATAAATATTCAGTCTGATTAATAATTTGCAAATAACTATAAATTAGACGACTGCCTAAAAAGATTGTGCAAATAGGTCGCCATGCCGAGCGCAGCGAAGCACCTCTACTACGATAATAATTAATTAGTTGAGCAATAAATATGCTACGCTTGGCATGACAGCCTAATTAATTACCTAATCCCAACTATTACCTGTAAATAATTAATTGAATTAATATGAACGTCTCCATAGCCAGCCGCCTTGCCCACACTGGCGAATATTATTTCTCGCGCAAGCTGCGCGAGCTGGCGGCCCTCAACGCGGCGGGGGCCAACATCATCAGCCTGGGCATCGGCAGCCCCGATTTGCCGCCGCATCCGAGCGTGACGGCGGCGCTGGCGGCCACGGCGGCGCTGCCCAACGCCCACGGCTACCAGAGCTACCAAGGCACGCCGGCCCTGCGCGGGGCCCTGGCCGAGTTCTACCAGCGCCACTACGGCGTGGCCCTCGACCCAGCCACCGAAATCCTGCCGCTGCTGGGCTCGAAGGAAGGGCTGATGCACATCGGGATGACGTTTCTGGAGGCCGGCGACGCCATGCTCATCCCCAACCCCGGCTACCCGACCTACCAGGCCGTGGCCGAAATCTGCGGGGCCGAAGTGCGCACGTACGACCTGACCGCCGCGACCGGCTGGCTACCCGACCTGGGGGCCCTGGCGGCCACCGACTTGTCACGGGTAAAAATGATGCTGGTGAACTACCCGCACATGCCCACCGGCACGCCCGCCGGCCGGCCGTTCCTTGCCGAACTCGTGGGATTTGCCCGCGCCCACAACATCCTGCTGGTGCACGACAACCCCTACGGCTTCGTTCTAAACGAGACGCCACCCACGAGCTTGCTCTCGGTGCCCGGCGCCAAAGACGTTGCCCTGGAGCTGACCTCGCTGAGCAAATCGCACAACCTGGCCGGCTGGCGCGTGGGGGCCCTGGTGGGCCGCGCCGACTTGCTGGCCGCCGTGCTCCGCTTCAAGAGCAACATGGATTCAGGTATGTTCCTGCCCGTGCAGCAGGCTGCCGTAGCCGCCCTGGCGCTGGGCGACGACTGGTTTCAGGAGCTGAACGCCACCTACCGCGCCCGCCGTACCCTGGTCGTCGAGCTGCTGCAAGCGCTGGGCTGCGCACCCGCGCCGGGCCAGGTGGGCCTGTTCATTTGGGCCCCCGTGCCGCCGCAGTACGCCGATGGCTACGCCCTCAGCGACGCCGTACTAGCCGAAGCCCGGGTATTTTTGACGCCCGGCGGTATTTTTGGCAGCAACGGGCTGGGCTACATCCGCGCCAGTTTGTGCCAGCCGGAAGCCCTGCTGCGCGAGGCCCTGGCCCGCGTCGTGGCAATGCAAGTAGGCCGTCGTATGGAAAGCGAAGAAGCCGCTCTTCCACTGGTTAGTTAATTAGATAACTAGGCGGTCATGCTGAGCTTATTGAAGCGTCTTTCCCGTTGACTAAATTATTAATTACTGTCGCAGTAGAGATGCTTCGACAAGCTCAGCATGACCGCTTAACTGTAACCTGCCTACCCGCTTACCCTCACATCCTCCTACCCGTCTATCCTCAAATCCTCCTATCCTAAATCATGACCGTTACCATTATCGGCTTGGGACTTATCGGCGGCTCGCTGGCGCTCAGCCTGCGGCAGCACGGGCTGGCTGCGCACTTTATTGGGGTGGAGCAGAGCGCCGAGCACGCGCGCCGGGCCCTGGAGCTGGGCTTGGTGGACGAGGTGGAAGCTGACCTGCCCGCTGCCGTGCGCCGCGCCGACCTTGTGGTGGTGGCCGTGCCCATGGACGCCATGCTAACCGTGCTGCCCCAGGTACTCGACGCCACGGGGCCCCGGCAAACGGTGATTGACGTGGGCTCGACCAAAGTGACGCTGCTGGCGGCCGTGGCCGGGCACCCGCGCCGGGGCCGCTTTGTAGCCACGCACCCCATGGCCGGCACCGAATATTCGGGCCCCGAGGCCGCCGTGCTCGGCTTGTACGAAGGCAAAACGGTGGTACTCTGCGACACCGCCCACAGCGACGCCGACGCCTTGCAGCTGGTCGAAAAGCTGTTTAGGGCCCTGCCCATGCGGCTACTCTACCTCGATGCGCAGGCCCACGACTTGCACACGGCCTACATATCGCATATCTCACACATTACCTCGTTTGCCCTGGCCCTCACCGTGTTGGAGAAGGAAAAGGAGGAGCAGCGCATCTTCGATCTAGCCGGCGGCGGCTTTGCTTCGACTGTGCGGCTGGCCAAAAGCTCGGCGGCCATGTGGGTGCCCATCTTCCGCCAGAACCGGCCCAATGTGCTCGACGTGCTCGACGAGCACCTGCACCAGCTTCAGCACCTCCGCGACTTGCTGGCGCAGGAAGACTACGCCGGGCTGACTACCCAAATCAACCAGGCCAACCACATCCGCAAGACTATTCCTTAAGGATTCAGTAATAAAAAGTACAAACCGGCACAAATAGCAGCTCAGAGCCTGAATTGCTCCTGCCACTCTCCATCAACCGATAACCTCCCCAATCCCATGTTTGACAAGCTCTTCAACCGCCAACCCAACGACAAGCCGTTCCTCATTTCGGGGCCCTGCTCGGCCGAAACCGAAGCCCAAGTGCTGGAAACCTGCCAGCGCCTGGCCGCTACCGGCAAGGTGCAGGCCCTGCGCGCCGGTATCTGGAAGCCCCGTACCAAGCCCGGCGGCTTTGAAGGCGTGGGCGCCAAGGGCCTGCCCTGGCTGAAAAAAGCCAGCGAACTGACCGGCCTGCCCGTGGCCGTAGAGGTAGCCACCGCCAAGCACGTCGAAGACTGCCTGGCCTTCGGCGTGGACCTAGTCTGGGTGGGCGCGCGCACTACCGGCAACCCGTTTTCGGTGCAGGAAATTGCCAACGCCCTGCGCGGGGTGGACATTCCGGTGCTGGTAAAAAACCCCATTCACCCCGAGCTAGAGCTGTGGGTGGGCGCCATTGAGCGCCTGCAAAAGGCGGGTTTGAAGCAAGTGGGCATGATTCACCGCGGCTTTTCGAGCTACGGCAACACCGATTTCCGCAACGCGCCGATGTGGCACCTGCCCATCGAAATGAAGCGCCGCATGCCCGAGCTGCCCATCCTCAACGACCCCAGCCACATCTGCGGCCGGCGCGACACGCTGTTTGCCGTGGCCCAGCAGGCCCTGGATTTGGACTTCGACGGGACGATGATCGAGAGCCACATCGACCCCGACAACGCCTGGAGCGACGCCAAGCAGCAAATCACGCCCGAGGTGCTCGGCCAGCTCATTACTAACCTTGTGTGGCGCCACGAAACCACCGACAAGGCGGAATTCCTGACCGCCCTGGCCGGCCTGCGCGAGCAAATCAACAACCTTGACGCCGAGATGATGCAGCTGCTGGGCCGCCGCATGGCCGTGGCCGAAAAAATCGGGCAGTATAAGAAAGACAACGACATCACCATCCTCCAAACCGCCCGCCTCAACGAAATCATGGAGCGCAGCAAGCGCCAAGGGGCCCAAGTCGGCCTCACCGAAGACTTCGTAGAGCGCTACATGGAAGCCGTGCACCTGGAGTCGGTAACGCACCAGGAGAGGGTAATGAACAGCTAATCAGCAGGACAGCTACTAGGCGGTTATCGCCCAGTAGCTGTCGTGCTGAAAGGCCGTCATGCAGAACGAAGTGAAGCATCTCTACTGCATAAGTAATCAATTACTGCTGCGGGAGAGATGCTTCACTTCGTTCTGCATAACGGCCTCTCAGTTGTCACGCCTGAATTAATCAATTACCGAATTAATTAATTCAGTAATTAATTATTCTTGTCCAGCTAATAAATCCTCGAACGTTTGGCGGCGGCGAATTTGGCGCAACTCACCGTTTTCGAGCAGTACCTCGGCGGGGCGCACGCGCGAGTTGAAGCTGCTGCTCATCTCGAAGCCGTAGGCGCCGGCGTTGTGGAAGGCCAGCAAGTCGCCCTCGTGCACTTCGGGCAAGCGGCGGTCCCAGGCGAAGGTGTCGGTTTCGCAGATGTTGCCCACCACGGTGTACACCCGCTCGGGGCCCTCGGGGTGACTTAAGTTGCTGATGGTGTGGTAGCTGTCATAGAACATGGGCCGGATAAGGTGGTTGAACCCCGAATCGACGCCGGCGAACACCGTGGCCGGCGTTTGCTTCACCACGGCTACGCGCACCAGCAGAAAGCCGGCTTCGCTCACCAGGTATTTGCCTGGCTCGAACCAGGCTTGCAGCGGCCGGCCGTACTCTTGCTCAAACTCGGCGAAGGCAGCCGTGACGCGGAGGCCCAGCTCTGCCATATCGGTGGCCACGTCGCCGGGCTTGTAGGGCACTTTGAAGCCCGAGCCCAGGTCCAGAAACTCCAGGTCGGGGAAGCGGCGGGCGGCGTCGAACAGCACCTCCAGGGCCCTAAGAAATACGTCCACGTCCTTTATTTCGGAGCCCGTGTGCATATGCAAACCCTTCACATTCAGGCCAGTACTTTTAACTACGCGTTCCAAATGGCGCATTTGATGGATGCTGATGCCAAATTTGCTATCGATGTGGCCAGTAGAGATTTTGTAGTTGCCGCCCGCCTCAATGTGCGGGTTCAGCCGGATGCACACCGGATAGCTGCCGCCATACGTGGTGCCGAAGCGCTCCAGCATCGAAATATTGTCGATGTTTAAATGCACGCCCAAGTCCTTGGCGGCCACAATTTCCTCAAACGTGACGCTGTTGGGCGTGAAGAGGATGTTTTCGGGCGCAAAGCCGGCGTGCAGGCCCAGCTTCACTTCGTTGAGGCTCACGCAATCGAGGCCCGCGCCCAGGCCCCGCAGGTGGCGCAGAACAGTCTGGTTACTAAGAGCTTTACAAGCGTAGAAAAACCGCGTGGGGTGGCCAGTGAAGGCCGTTTCCAACTGGTGAAACTGCCGGGCGATGGTTTCGGCCTGGTACACGTAGAGCGGGGTGCCAAACTGCTCGGCAGCGGCCAGCAGGGCTTCGGCGGGGATGGTAGCGGACATAGGCCACAAAAGTACGGCCCGTTTGGCTGTGCGACCTGTTTTTGCCGTACTGGCAAGCCGTGCCTGGCCTTTCCTGGGGCCCTCCGGGGCAGCACGAGCCAGGCCAGGCACAGCTTGGTGGTGCGATGCCCTGCCCCGTGCCTTACTTTTAAAACTAATCCACGCCCCCTTATGCCCAATACCCCGCCTGATGCCCTACCCGAAGTGTGGCTCCGGGGGCCCCTGCCCGCCGTGCCGCCGCTGCTCCAGCCGGTGGCCTACGCCCTGCTGCAAGCCCAGGCCGACGTAGCTGCTGCCCTCGCCCCCTTCCCCGCCGCCCAGCTGTGGGCCCAGCCGGCCGGCGTGGCCGCAGTAGGCTTCCACCTCCAGCACCTCACCGGCGTGCTCGACCGCATGCTCACCTACGCCCAAAACCAGCCCCTGAGCCCCGCTCAACTGGCCTACCTAGCCGCCGAAGGCCACCCCGCACTCGGCGCCGAGGCCCCTGCTGCTCAGGTAGAAGCGCTGCAAAAAGCCTTCGGAAATGAAGTGCAGCAGGCCCTGGCCCAACTGCACCTCACCCCCGAAAACACGCTGACCGACTACCGGCCGGTGGGCCGCGCCGCCCTGCCGTCCACCGTCATCGGCCTGCTGGTGCACGCCGCCGAGCACACCCAGCGCCACGTGGGCCAGTTGCTCGTCACGGCCCGCATTTTGGCCGGCTAAAGTAGTTTTCGAGTCGGAACACCCAGTGCTGTAGGGGCCCTACTCGGCCACTGGGTGGCCCTGGCCGTCGAAGCGTAGCTTGTAGGTTTGACCGCCGTTTTCAAATTCCGTCACATAATGGCCCGCCTGCTTTTTATCTTCGTAGATGGAATGCAGCTTGGCGGTGGGGTAGGTTTGCTTGATATAGTCCCGAACGGCCGCTTCGGCAGCGGTTCGGGCCGGCCAGGCCGGGATTAGCGCGATGTTATGCTTCTTGCTGAAGGCCAGCACCTCTAATGACCTTTCGTTGGCTTTAGTGGTAATAATGACAACTTTATGAGCCAAAGTATTGCCAGTCAGTACCTGTGCTTCCTTGCCATTCACGCCGGGTGCCCTACGCGCCCACCAGTTTCAGCAGCTCCTGGTAGATGATGTTGTGCTGCCAGTAGAGTTGCAACACCATGGGGATGTGGTGCTTGCCGGGCAGCACGGTGTAGCGCGGCGGGGCCCCCACGGCCGCTAGCTTGGCGCGGAAGCGGGCCGAGCTGCTGCTGATGCTGGGGTAGGTTTCGCCGCCAATGAAGAAGAGGAACGGTGGCAGGCCGGCGCGGATTTTGTAGATGGCGGAGTTTTCGTACCACACGGCCGGGTCTTTGGTGAAGGGGACGAGGTACTTCTCGTCGCCGGGGTACTGCATCTTTTTCAGGTAGTCGTACATGTCGAGCCCGGCGGGGTCGTCGAGAATGGCACCGCGCACGGGGTTGGTGGGCAGGCCGTTGCGGGCCAGCAGGGTATCGTCGGTGGCGAGCAGGGCGGCCAGGCCGCCGCCGGCCGAGTGGCCCATCACGAACACCCGGGCCGGGTCGCCGCCGTAGTTTTTGATGTTGTTCACCGTCCAGGCCAGGGCCCGGGCGCAGTCGGTGGCCTGCTCGGGCACGTGCACTTTGGGCGAGAGCCGGTAGCTGACGACGACGCCTACTACGCCCTGCTTGGCCAGCCGCCGCCCGATGAAGGAGTAGAAGTTTTTGTCACCGCTGGTCCAGCTGCCGCCGTGGATGAACAGCACCACCGGGTAGCCGGCGGCGGGGCCCGCTTTTTTGGGCGCGTACACGTCGAGCAGGTTGTACTTGGCGTCGAAGCCGGGCGTGGTGGCGGGCACGTAGGGCACGTCAGCGGTGCGGTGGCTGGGGCAGGCCGCTGCATACTCGGTGGCGCCCAGCACGGCGCCCAGCACCAATATGGCCCCCACGGGCACCAGCAATAAACGGGTAATTCTCATGTTAGGGGTAGAAGTGCGCGGCGGCGGGCAAAGCCCTTCCGGCCGCGCTTACCTACGCCGCGCGAGGGTGCACAGTTTGCCCCAGGCGGCGGCTACCTTTGCGCTTTCGGGCCCCGGCCGCATTTTTTATTGGATTGGTTATGACGACAACTCGTGTGCTTACGACGGCTGGCCTTGCGCTAGCCCTGCTGGTGGGCAGCCCCCGCCTGGCCCGCGCCCAAAAGGTGCGCCAGCCCATCGACGGCGGCCAGCCCGCCGCGGGCACTGCCCCGCGCCCGGCCCGCTTGCAGCCCCTGTTTGGGGGCCTGAGTCCGGCCCAGGCCACGGCCGCCTACGGGGCCCCCAAGCTGGAGGCCGTGGCCAAAAGCTTTGCCTCGAAGGAAGAAGCCAGCGCATTCTTCGCCACCAAGGGCTTCGAGTATTTATCAGAAAACCAGCCTGATACGGCCACGTCGCGCTTCAACTTGGCCTGGCTGCTCAACCCCCGCAACGCCGACGCCTACCGGGGCCTGGGCGTGGTGGCCAGCAGCCAACCTACCCCCGACGCCTCCATCGCCCTGCTCCAGCAAGCCCTAGCCATCACGCCCACCAACTCGCTGGTGCTGAGCGACCTGGGCACGAGCCACCTCATCCGCTACGGCACCGGCAAGAAAAAGAGGGACCTCACTACCGGCCTGGACCTGCTTCAGCGCGCTGTGGCCGCCGACGCCACCAATGCCAACGCCTGGCAGCAGCTAGCCCGCGGCTACTACTACCAGGAGAAGTACCCCGAGGCCTGGGAGGCCGTGCACAAAGGCCAGGCCCTGAGCACCGCCAGCATCGACTTTGGCCTCGTGAGCGACCTGCTCGCCAAGCAGCCCGACCCGCAGGGCAAGTTCAAGTAGCGCAAAAAAGTTGCGCCAGGGCCCTACCGCCCGGCCGTTGTTGCCGTAAGTACCGGCCCGCGGCCGGGCGGCGGCCCGTTTTCATTTCATCCTTGCTTAACACATGGCTTTTTCGTTGCGCAACTGCTTGGCCGGTGGCCTGTTTGGCTTGGTTTTGCTGGCCGGGCCTCCGGCGGCCCGCGCCCAGAACGTGGCCCGGCGGCGCCGCCACGACCACAACGGCCACGCCTATTACCTGGGGCCCCTGCGAGTGAGCGCCGGCGTGGGCACGGCCTTCTACAACGGCGACCTGGGCAACAGCCTGAGCAACGATTTCCTGGGCCCTGCCCTCAACCTGGGCTTGCTCTATAGCCTGGGGCCCCACTGGCGCATCGGCGGCGAGCTGGGCTACTTCGGCATGGGGGCCCGCGACTACCTGCCGAGCCGCGGCCTGGCTTTTTATGGCCACAACGGGCTGGGCACGGCCTTCGTGCGCTACGATTTGCTGGGCGACCCGTCGGTGTACGCTACCCCGGGCGCGGCGCGGCGGGTGCAGCCCTTCGTGCAGGCCGGGCTAGGCCTGCTGCTCTACAACCCGCAGGCCTACCTCGGCACGGCGCGGCCCACCAGCACCACCGCCTACCTGCCCGCCGAGCGCAACGACTACCCCGCCCTGGCCGGCGTGCTGCCCGTGGGCGCGGGCGTGGTGGTGCCCCTCACCGACCAGTTCAATCTGACGCTGGAGGGCAACTACTACCTCACCACCACCGACAACCTCGACGACATCAGCCAGCGCGGCAACCCCAACGTGAAGGACGGTTTCGGCACCCTGATGCTGAAGCTGGACTACGCCATCGGGCGCTGAGCCAACCATTTGCTACCATAAAAAGGGGGCCCTCAGCACTGCTGGGGGCCCCCTTTGCTTGCTGCCTGCCAGCTAGTTGGGTAAACGGGTAGTTGCCCGTTGGTTTTAAAGCTGTTTCGAAGTTACTATACAGTTTAGACGATGCAGGGGCGGGGCTTGCCCCCGCCCGTCGTTGAACGGAATCAGTAGCCTGGCGCGGGTGCAAGGGCGGGGGCAAGCCCCGCCCTTGCACCCGCTAATTCCGAAACCGCGCTAGGGCACTGCCTTGGCAACTGCGTTAGCGACGCTTTTGGGCGAGGTAGTCGGCTGCCAGGGTGGCCAGGGTTTTCACGCCCAACGTTAGGCCACTCTCGTCGATTTTGAAGCCCGCGGTGTGGTGGTCGGCTACGGTGCTGGGGTCGGTGCCGGGCGTCATGCCGCCCACGAACAGGAACAGGCCGGGCACCTTTTCCTGGTAAAAAGCAAAATCCTCGGCCCCGGTCACGGCCTTGATTTCGTGCACGTTGGGGGCCCCGGCCACGGCTTGCAGCGTGGGCAGCATCCGGGCCGTGAGGGCGGGGTCGTTGATGGTCACGGGCACATAAGGCTCGATGGATACGTCGGCCGTAGCCCCGGCACTCTCGGCAATATTGGTGGCAATGCGGCGCACGGACGCCCAAATTTGCTGCTGCGCCGCCGGGTTCAGGGCCCGGATGGTGCCGCTCAGCTCCACATCGGGCGGGATGACGTTGTAGCGCACGCCGCCGTTGACGGTACCCACCGTCACCACGGCCGCGTCGTCGATGAGCTTCACCTGCCGGCTCACGATGGTTTGCAGGCCCATGATGATCTGGGCGGCCGTCACCACCGGGTCCACGCTATTCCAGGGGGCGGCGCCGTGCGCGCCCTTGCCGTGCACCTTGATGGTGAAACGGTCGGAACTGGCCATTTCGCCGCCGGGCCGGTACTTGAGCACGCCCACCTCGGTAGAGGCGTTGATGTGCACGCCGAACACGGCGTCCACCTTGGGGTTTTCGAGCACGCCTTCCTTCACCATCAGCTTGGCCCCGCCCTCCATGCCGGGCACCGAGCCTTCTTCGGCGGGCTGGAAAATAAATTTGACGGTGCCAGGCAGGTCCTTTTTCACCTGGGCCAGCACCTCGGCCGCCCCCATGAGCATGGCCACGTGGGTATCGTGGCCGCAGGCGTGCATCACGCCCACGGGCTGGCCCAGGTAGGTGGTTTTCACGGTCGAGGCAAAGGCCAGGCCGCTGGTTTCGGTGAGGGGCAGGCCGTCCATGTCGGCGCGCAGGGCCACCACGGGGCCCGGCTTGCCGCCGCGCAAAATACCCACCACACCGGTGCGGGCCACGCCCGTCTGCACCTCCAGGCCCAGGCTTTTGAGGTGCGCGGCTACCAGGGCGGCGGTGCGGTTTTCCTCGTTGCCCAGCTCGGGGTGCTCGTGCAGGTCGCGCCGCCAGGCAATGACTTTGGGCTCCTCAGCCGCCGCCAGCTTGGCGATGCGGGCATCGAGGGCGGCGTTTTGGGCGGTGGCGGCCAGGGGCCCCAGCAGGGCCCCCAGGCCCAGGGCGGCCCCGCGCAGTGCGGGCCGCGAAAGCAGCGGAAAAGTCATGGCAAATGGTTACCTGTGGGTTACGGCCGGGCGGCCAATGTTACGGCAATGTAAGGCCGGAGCAGGTTTGCGCATTATTTTTGTTGCTCATCCAGGTTGAGCTTGTCGGTTTTATTCGTCGCTATGCGTGTTTCGTTCCCTGTTGCAACCAATACGCCTTCGGAAGCGCCCGCCCAGACCTGGCCGGGCGCGTGGGCCCAGCCCGGGTTTCGGGCCCTGTTGGCACTGGCGTTGGCCCTGATTTTTGCGGGCGTGGTACCAGCGGCAGCGCCGTTCTACCAATTCATCCAGCACCGCGCCGGCCACCACCTGGCCGACCCAGTGCTGGCCTACTTGCCCGCCCGCAACGTGGCCAGCCCCATTTTCCTGCTGATGTACGGCAGCTGCATCACCGCTGTGGCCTGGCTGCTGGGGCGGCCGCAGCTGCTGATGCGCGGCGTGTGGGCCTACCTGTTTTTGCAGCTGCTGCGCATGGCCACCATCTGGGTACTGCCGCTGGAGCCGCCAATGGGCATCCTGCCCTTCCCCGACCCGGTGACCGAGCACCTGTTCCACGCCAGTACGGCCGTGCCCATCACCCGGGACCTGTTTTTTTCGGGCCACACGGCCACCGTGGCGCTACTGGCGCTGGCCGTGCGCGGGCGCTGGTGGCGCGGGGCGCTCGGCGTGTTGGCCGCTACCATCGGCGTGCTGGTGCTGGTGCAGCACGTGCACTACGTGTACGACGTGCTGGGGGCCCCGCTCTTCGCCTGGCTGGCCTATTGGCTGGCAGGCCGCATCTGGCCCACGGCGCCGGCGTAGGCTGGGCTTAAAATAAAGCGTGGGGCCCTGGGAGCAATTGCTGCTTCCGGGGCCCCACGCTTTATTTTAAAACTTTAAAATCCAATCAGGTAGCTTTTTTAGGCCGTCATGCTTCACTGCATTCAGCATGACGGCCTAGTTGCCGCTGCCAATGCTATTTCACTAAGTGTAAAAAGCGCAGGTAGAATGGCGTGGGGCTGTCCTCGCTCTTGGGCTGGTACTTGCCCGAAATGATGGGCACGTACATCACACGGCGGCGCGAGGCATCGCCGATGAGCGGCGACTGCGCCACGCGGTGCCACATGCGGCCGTCGTGCACGGTGAGGTCGCCGGGCTCGGTTTCGATGGCGATTTCGTTCGGGTCATAGTGCACGTCCTTGTAGTATTTCTTGCGGAAGAGCATCTTGCCCAGGCCCTGGCGGTGCGTGCCGGGAATGACGCGCAGGCCGCCGTTGGTGGCCTTGGTGCCGTCGAGGTGCAGGCCTACGTTGAGCATGGGCCCGATGCGCTTGCCGTAGAACACGTCGCGCAGCGAGTCGGTGTGCCAGCCCATCTGGCTGAACTCCGAGCCCGGGATATTCACGTAGTGATTCACCACGAGGCCGTCCTTCTCGTTTTCGCCCACCCGGCCGCCCTCGGCCTCCAGCAGCGGAAACAGGGCCTGGAAGCGCGGGTCTTGCAGCAGCTCGCGCAGCAGCGGGTGGTGCTGCGACGTGAACGCGAAGCGCTGCACGATGCGGGCGCCGTCCACGTCCTGGCCGTACTTGATGGGCACGCCGTTCACTTTTTCCACGCCCTCGGCCAGCCAGCGGCGCTGTACATCCTGGGTGGCGTGGAGAATTTCCTGTACCTGGGCAGGCGAAGCAAACGGCCGAAAATGCAGAAAACCGTGTTTGGCAAAAAAAGCCCGCTGTTCATCGGTGAGCGTAGCACCAAGGGTAAAGCGAGGGTATTCGAAAGATGAGGACATAGTGAAGATAGAGCGGTAGACTGGCGGTCCCAACCCAATAGCCTGCAAAGGTAACACAGGGCCCCCGGTGCGCGGGCAGCCCCGGCGCCCCGGCGCCTGGGCTGCATTCGGGAAGCCAGGCAGCTTTCCAAAAGCAGCAACGGTAAACCAACAAGCCGGGCCTTTTGGTTATTGCGCGGCCCCGCGCATTAGTAGTAGGCTACTGATCAACGAATTGGGTCAAGCACAGCAAATACGGAGTTTTTGAGAAACCGTTGCAGGGGCCCCGCGGCTGGCCCTCCCGCAACCCGGCGTGGGGCCCCAGCCATAAGCGTGGTTTATGAGGCGTTCACAATAATCAATTACCTGCACCGCCCCCAGCCGGAAAATCGGTACCTTTTCGGGCCCTTCCGCCCCGCCCGCCATGCTGCTTCTGCCCACCTTCCACGCCCGCCTACTGCCGTGCTCCGAACCCCGGGCCGCCCTGACGCCCACGGCCCTGGGCCACTACTGCGCCCGCTGCCAGCGCGTGGTGCTCGACTTTAGCCAGTCCCAAAACCCCGCCGCCGACCTGGCCGCCTCCCGCGCCACCGCGCCCGACGGGCGCGTGTGCGGCCGCTTCGCCGGGGCCCAGGTGCAGGGGCCCCTACCCCTCACGCGGCAGCTGCGCTGGTTTCTGGTGGCGCTGGTGCTGGTGGTGGCCCAGGGGCTGAGCGCGCGGGAGGCGCTGGCCCAGGTGCGGCAGGGGGCCCCACACCACAAGGTTAAAGTTGTGCAGCCGGCAAAACGAGTAGAATTATTGGGAGATATTGAAGCACTGCCGGACAATAAGATATCCCCCGGGCCCACCCAAGCAGATTTGGACGGGCTAAAGCCAAAACGGAGCCCCGCGGATGAGCCAACATACCTGATTGGCGAAGCAACAGAACCGATTTCAATAACACGCTATGAACGAATGCCTTCTTTCCAAAAGAAGGATTTCAATAGTGGCAGTTCCGGCATAGTAGATTACGTACAGTGCAACATCCGGTACCAGCCAGATTTTCCCGAAGGAAGAGTCTTCGTCACTTTTACCATCGACACGGCTGGCCTTGTGCAGAAACCTATTATAGTCAAAGGTTTGTCGCCAGCCGCTGATGCCGAAGTCATTCGAGTAATAAAGGCAATGGATGGATTTACACCGGGAATGAGTGGCGGCCGGCCGGTTGCTATACCGTACACCTTGCCCATTACTTTCAAAAAGCCCAAGCCTTCGACCCCATAATCCTGCACCTTTGCTGGGGCCCTAATTGCAGTACAAGCGGCACATTACCTTTTCTAATCCCGATTCCTGATGGTTTTCACTCCCAGTCCGATGCTACTGAAACTGCTGTACACGCGCGGCAGCCTGCACAATTTGCCCGATGGCCAGGGCATCGCTTTCAGCATCAAGAACCGGCTGGATACGGTGAAAATCACCGGCTTGCGCCAGGTGCAGGTGGGCGACACGGTGGTGCCGGCCGCGCAGGTCACGCTGGACCTGGGCGGCGGCGAAACACGCCCCGCCGCCAGCCTGGGGCCCGCCGACGGCCAGGCCCTGGAGCTGCCCGTGGGCCGCAGCCTCACGTTTATGCTGGCCACAGCGGCCTTGCCCGAGGGCATTTATCCGATGCAGGTGTGGTTTTCGACCGATGTGCTCGGCGACTTGCACGTGGAGGTGGAGGACACCATTGTGGGCGCTACCGCCAGCCGCCCCCGCATCCCGCGCTCCGACGACGACGATTACTCGGAGGCCGCCATCCAGGCCCGCCAGCGGTTTGCCGAAGAGTTTACGCAGCAGCATTTTAAGCACTTGAAGTCGTACTCGTTTGATGCGCACGACTTGCAGGGCAACTGCGAGCACTTCATGGGCGTGGCGCAGGTGCCGGTGGGCCTGGCGGGGCCCCTGACCGTGAACGGCGAGCATGCGCAGGGCGACTTCCTCATCCCGATGGCCACCACCGAGGGCACGCTCGTGGCCAGCTACAACCGCGGCATGCAGGTGCTGAACCTGTGCGGCGGCGTGAAGTGCACCGTGATTGGCGACGCCATGCAGCGGGCCCCGGTGTTTGTGTTCAGCGACGCGCGCGGGGCCCGCGACTTCGGTAAGTGGGTGGCCGACAACCTAGAGCGTATCCGGCCGGAGGCCGAAAGTACGTCGCGCATCGCCAAGCTCCAGTACATCGACACGTACCTGGCCAACAAGTTTGCCTACCTGCGTTTCAACTTTTCGACCGGCGACGCGGCGGGCCAGAACATGGTGGGCCGCGCCACCTTCGCCGCCTGCTCCTGGATTCTGGCCAACTACGGGGGCCCTAAAGTCGAGCATTTCTACCTCGAATCGAACTTCGCCACCGACAAAAAGGCCTCGCAAATCAACGTGATGCGCACCCGCGGCAAGCGCGTGACGGCGGAGGCCGTAATTAAGCGCGACATCTTGCAGCAACGCATGCGCGTGACGCCCGAGCAGCTGGCCTACCACGGGCAGGTGAGCAACGTAGGTGCCTTTCTCTCAGGCGCTAATAACAACGGGGCCCACTCGGCCAACGGCATTACGGCGCTGTTCATTGCCACGGGGCAGGACGTGGCCAACGTGAGCGAGTCGAGCGCCGGCGTGCTGTACTCGGAGGTGACAAAGGAGGGCGACTTGTACATCAACATCACCATCCCGAGCCTGATTGTGGCCACCCACGGCGGCGGCACCGGCCTGGCTACCCAAAACGAATGCCTGCGCCTGCTGGGCTGCACAGGCCGCGGCACGGTGTACAAGTTCGCCGAAATCGTGGCCGGCGTGGTACTAGCCGGCGAGCTGAGCCTGGGCGCCGCCATCAGTAGCTCGGACTGGGTGAGTAGCCACGAGCAGTACGGCCGCAACCGCTAGGGGCCCCAGGGCGGGGAACTTCACCCCCTAGCCCCCTCTCCAAAAAAGAGGGGGGACTAGTTTTTAGTTTTAGCTTCGAAGACATTTAAACTATTTTTAGGGCAAGTTTATTTTGAATAACAAACTAATGGCCAATATAGTGGAAAACAAAAAGAACCCAATTCATGATTTAACTGCTAAGCAGATTGACAAATATTTTATCCCCCTAATCCCCAAGAATAAACGCGGGTTTGCCAGTAAAATTTCGCCTTTCTTTATTTTGAAGTGTATTCAACACAAATTAAAAACAGGCTGTCAATGAGAGTTTATTTTTCTTGATTGTGAGGGGGATATCTATCCCTATTCCTGGCAAGCAGTGCATTATTTTTACAACCGCTGGAGCAAGTTTGGGATTTTTGAACAAGCCTATCAAGCCCTGCTGCGGGATAAATCGGTCGCAATAACTCCTGCTGAATTGAATCCGGACGGTACCCACAGTCCGGCAAAAAAGGGGGTTCAGGCGTAGCGTATCAAGGCCGAAAAAAGGCCCACAATTCATTTTATGAGGTGTTCGGATGCAAATGGACACCGCGCTAAGGCAGGTTGAGAAGGTAGTGGAGTTCGATTTCGAGCGGGGCACAGTAGCCCAGGGCGGAGTGCAGTCGCTGGGTATTGTAATAATGGTCCAGATACTCGGCCAGTTCTAGCCGGGCCTCTTCCAGGTCAGCAAAGCAGGCTCCGCGAGGCAGCAACTCGGTTTTGAGCGTGCTCCAGCCGCTCTCTGCCAGGGCGTTGTCGTAGGGGTTACCGGGCCGGCTCCGGCTGGCAATGGCCTGGGTCCGGTCGAGTAGGGTGGTAAAGGCGTCGCTGGTATACTGGCTGCCGCGGTCGGCGTGCACGAGCAGACCGGGCGGGGGCTGGCAGACGGCCACCGCCCGGCTAAAGGCGGTCAGCATCAAGTCCGTATGCAGCGATTCGCTCACGTGCCAGCCCACCACGCGCCGCTCAACGGCATCGCGCCAGCAGGCCAGGTACGCCTAGTACCCCGTAGCCAGGGCCAGGGCCAGGTAGGTAATGTCGCCGACCCAGATTTGGTTGGGGGCCGTGGCCGCGGGCCAGGAGGCTAATTTGTTGGCGGCGGCCACGGCCTGCGGGTTAGCCTGGGTAGTACGCGGGGGCCGGGAGCTGGTGCGGGTGCAGCGGGCGCGTAAGCCACTGGCAATGAGCCAGCCGCGCAGCCGCTGCCGGCCTACCGCGTGGCCTTCGCGCTGCAACTGAGCCCGTAGCCGGCGTTGACCGTAGCGGCCGGCATGGGCGGAGAAGACGCGCTGGGCCGCCACTTGCCAGGCGGCAAGCGCTGGCTCGGCCGCCGCAACGGGGACGCGCTTTTGCCACGCGTAGTAGCCGCTGGGGCTGACACCCAGCAGCTGGCACTGCTGCCGCACGGGCCAACAGGGGGCGTGTGAGGCAATGAAAGCGAAGCGTTTCATCGGCCCGTCGGTTACGAGAATATGGTCAGCGCTTTTTTTAAAATGTCGCGCTCCATTTCCGCGCGGGCCAATTGGGCCCGTAACTGCTTGTTTTCCTGCGCCAGCGCTTCACTGCCTGCTGGACGAGCCGCTTGCTGGACGAGCCGCTTGGCTGCGAGCTGCCCGCACCCATTTGCCCAACACGGCCTCGCTCATGCCCAACGCCTGCGCGACCCGCGTCGCCGCTTGCCCATCCTGGCTTACGCGGCGGACCGCCTCGGTCCGAAAGGCCGCATCATACTTCGTTCGCTGCCGTCTACCGGCTGGTTTTGCTGCTTCCATGACAAGGGAAAGTTACTTTCTCCGTGTCCATTTCTACCCGACCACCTCAGTCTGGTTAATTATGACCAGTTGCTTAGCTCCCGGTTTTATACTCAAACTATCAGGGGTCGGTGGTTATGTGCAATCAGTTCTCGGGACGATCCAGATCAACACTGCACTTTGGCAGCGTAGGAGATTGTTAGTCTAACAAGTATTTTTTAAAAATCTTGAATTTTCATTGTCTTAGATTCGGATAATATCTGTCCGTAATTTTTCGGAGGCCGCCTTCGATTGTGCAAGCAGAATACTTCAATTCATCAGGTACAGCACAATCGTTACTAAGTTCGTTATGTGATACAAGAATAAAAATTAAAGTATTGATAGTCAGTATATTAATATGACTAAGCAATATAATGGCTTTATGCTCATCTTATAACTGCATCCCATCGAATGGACTGACGATGCAAACAGTTTCAGCTTAGGTAAATACAATTGTTTTGAGCACTATTTTTAGACGCTTATTATCAAAGAACTCAGACAGTGAATAATTTACTTGACATAAGACAACTGTTACCTATATTTGCTATATAGTTAAGGTTTCCAATATATTTTTGAACAAAACAAAGAAATTAGCACTAAATTAGGGTTTTGGACTATGCCTATTGAAGGTATGAAGTAGTGAATTTACTGCAAAAGGCTGAAGACAACTTGTTAGCTTCTCTATTTCTATTAAAATCAGTCGAATGCCTATTTGAGACCTGCCCTACCACTATCACTACCAACACTTCATCTCTTCGCTTCACATATTGTGGAATATAACTTAACCCTCCCCGGAACTGAACGTCAGGCCAATACCAGTGGCGGATACCAAGATAGTGCTAACGATCTTCGTCCTCTATCTGCAAAAAGGCTATTTGATATTGCATTCGCACTCCTAGTACTAGTGCTCTTATTAAGTTGGTTGATTCCACTAATGGCCTTAATTATTAAATCAGAGTCAAAGGGCCCAGCGTTTTTCAAGCAACTGCGGACTGGCAAAGATAACCAGCCATTTTACTGCTTCAAATTTCGCAGCATGTACGTGAATGATGAAGCCAATCACAAACAAGCTAGTAAGGGCGATGCGCGGATTACCCGAGTAGGGGCCTTCATGCGCAAAACCAACATCGACGAATTACCGCAATTCCTCAATGTATTACTAGGTGAGATGTCAATCGTTGGTCCGCGTCCTCACATGCTCAAACACACTGAAGAATATTCTCAAGTTGTGCACGGCTTCATGGAGCGCCACACCGTCACTCCCGGTATCACGGGCTTAGCACAAGTTCGCGGGTTTCGCGGTGAAACGAAAGAAACTATTGCTATGGCCAAGCGTGTAAAAATTGATGTTTGGTACATCAAAAACTGGTCGTTCTTACTGGATTTAAAGATCGTAGTTATGACAGTTGTACAAGCGGTTAAAGGACATGACAACGCTTTCTAAGTACCCGTTGCTAATTAGTTTGATGTAAAGAACATCATGCTGAGCGCAGCCGAAGCATCTCTTATTCGGGATTAACTACAACATTTAGAGTTATTTACACAGCACATATACTTCAACAAACTCAGCATGGCCGTCTGTTTTAATATAAGCTATTTACCAACGGGTCCTTAAATCGATATTACTTTAGGATTAACATAGCTTCACGTCAGCGTGACAATCAAAAACGCTCGATTTATCCACTCCGTAGCTTCAGAACGAAGGGTAACGAGTATTGTAAAAGCAATATAATACACTTAAAAAGGCGCGGTACCCAACTACCTCCTGCCAGTGCCTATAGGTGCTGACTAGGCGACGGCTGGGTACCGCGCCTTTTTAAGTGTACCAATGCGGATACAAAGGATCAATAAAAAAAGTCAGGACATCAAAGTAAATACAAATACATTGTGCTATTCATTATTGGTATGTTATTATATGCTTTGCCTTTGAAGGTGAAATTTGGCTGATTTTCTTGTAAGAAATAAAGTTCAATATTTGTCCTGAACCGTAAACAGCAAATTGTTCGATGATATTAGAATTTTTTGATATCTTTATAAACAATCTCGACCTGAATCCTTGCCATCACCGATTTCGCTAGTTGTCCAATTCAATTTCCTGATTTTTACGTAAAAATTTATGTTCACAAAAAGTACAAAATCTATAGTTTCTAGTTGCAAAACACTCGTTTATGCGGCCCTTTACTTAGCCGTCTTCTCCTTAGGCGCCTGCACAACTGGTCGAAACCTGGTTTATTTTAGCGATTTAAGCAACACAGCCCCCAATCAAACCCCCATTCTGAATAGCATTGAGCCTAAAATTGAAGTTGGTGATCTGCTGAGCATTATTGTAAGCAGCTTAAATGCCGAGACTAACCAAGCCTTCAACAGCGGCATTTTGCTTCCCATAACAGCCGGTTCCAGCGCCGGGACAGCCGCTGTTAATCGGATCAACGAAGGGTACTTGGTTGATTCCAATGGAGACGTTAATTTTCCAATAATTGGGAAAATAAAATTGGCTGGATTAACCAAAGAAGAAGCAACTGAGAAAATAATCAGTTTAGTCGGTAAGTCAGCAAAATCGCCTTTGGTTACCATTCGATTTCTAAACTTCCGAGTTACTGTTATCGGGGAGGTAAATAGACCTTCAACATTTATAGTACCTACGGAAAAAATAAATATTTTGGAGGCGCTTGGATTGGCTGGCGACATGACGGGATACGGTCGTCGTGACGATGTGCTCATTATCAGAGAGAAGAATAACGTGCGAACTACTACACGCATTGATCTGAATAACAAGAGCACACTAAACTCTCCTTACTTCTACCTCCAGCAAAACGATATTGTATATGTAGAACCCGATAAGGCCAAGGCATTGCAGGTTAGCACGCGGTCCGTTAACTTGCCTATTTACTTATCTGTATTATCCGTCCTGGTTATTCTATTCACCAATATTCGTTTTCGCTAAGTCTATTTTCATTTCTAATATTTATACAATTAAAAGTAATAGTGATGGAAATGTTCCCATTAGGTTCTGAGCGGAATAACGCCAAAAGCATCAGCGCTACTATTGCTGGCTATGCACGGTATTGGTATTGGTTCTTGCTAGGTGTTGCGATTGCAATTGGCTGCACTATTGTATACTTGCGGTATTTAGCAATACCAAAATTTTTGGTTACTAGCACGCTGCTAATTAAAGATAATAAAGCAAATCCTGATCTATCTGGCGCTGGTAAATTCACGGCTTCTGAAGCCACTCAAGCTACAAAAAGTGTTGACGATGAGATAGAAGTTTTAAAGTCAAAAAGCTTGATGCTGCGAGTGGTTAATGAGCTATCGCTAAATACTAGCTATTATGTGCAAGGGCGTTTCAAAGATGTGGAAGTGTACGAGCGAAATTTATCAATTAAGCTTATTATCAATAATTTAGATTCCACTGCTTTTGATAAGACTATTGTTGTTCAACCTACTTCCAATAATTCGTTTTTTTTAAATGATCTTACGGGAGGAAATGTTTCCCATGAGTTTGGAAAACAAATTACCACTTCTTATGGCACTTTCACGATCGTTTCTACTTCCGCTTATATCCAACAAAAAGGATCAGAGAGTAAGAAGATTATTGTTCGCTTCCGCTCTCCCCGCAGCTTAGTTGATGAGTTTAATGGTAACCTTACGATTGCTCCCATAAAAAAGGAAAGCAACGCTCTGCTGGTAAGTATAGTTGACGCCCTGCCTGAGCGTGGCAAAGCTGTTATTAGCAAATTACTGGAGGACTATAATAAAGAAGCGCTTGAGGATAAAAATTTGGCTGCCACGAGCACGATAAGCTTCCTAGACAATCGACTAAGTAATCTTACTGCTGAACTAAGCGGCGTAGAGAACCGGGTAGAAAAATACAAAAGCCAGAATGAAGTAGCGGACGTAAGTACCCAAGCATCGAGCTACGTGGCGCAGGCTGGCGAAAATACTCGTAAGCTGAGCGATTGGGCTACCCAAATAAGTGTTTTAGAGTCTATAGAAGACTATTTACGCCAGAGTACTGGCCCTGGCCAGTCCCAATTGGTACCCAGCACCCTAGGTATTCAAGACCAAACGCTAACCGGGCTTATCACGAAGTTCAACGATTTGCAAATGGAGCGTGAACGGATGTTGCGCACAGCTGAGCCCGGTAATCAAATAGTACAGTCAATAAATGAGCAGATCACTAATCTAAGGGCGAATATCCTTGAAAACCTTCGCAATATTAAAAACGGCTTGGTTATCACCAGCAATAGCTTAAAGGCGAATTCCCGGCAGTTTTCGTCACGCATTCGCAATGTGCCCGTTATCCAGCGGGAGATACTAGAAATTACTCGTCAACAAGCCATTAAGCAAACATTATATGAATACCTGCTGCAAAAGAGGGAAGAAGCTGCGCTGGTTTTAGCCGCAACCAGTTCCAATTCTCGTATTATTGATGTGGCAACAGTTGAACCTTATCCGGTAAGTCCCAACAAACAGCTGCTGTACCTTGTGTCGATACTGCTAGGAATTGTGGTGCCGTTTACCGGAATTTTTATTAAAGACCTTCTCAACGATAAGGTGCAAACCCGTCAGGAGGTGGAGCAACTCACCCAGACGCCTATCCTTGGCGAATTGGCACATAGCACCGACAGTGGCATCATCTTGAGCAAGAGCAACCGCAGCCCTGCCGCGGAAACGTTCCGGTTTATCCGCGCTAACTTATCGTTTGCTGCCGGCGGACGCGAAAACAAAGTTCTTTTGGTGACGTCGGGAATGGGTGGGGAAGGAAAGACTTTTTTTACTATCAACCTAGGCGCCAGTCTGGTACTGGCAGGCAAACGCGTGTTGCTGCTTGAATTGGATTTGCGCAAGCCGGCTTTGTCGCAGGAGTTGGACCTGACCCCTGGCCCGGGCCTGACCGACTACCTGATATCGAATGAAGTGCCGATTCACGACCTTCTCAAGGCTTCGAATAAAATCCCGGGCCTAATGGCCATCAGCTCGGGCCCTATACCTCCGAATCCGGCTGAACTGATGATGTCGCCTAAACTGGGAGAGCTATTAGCTGAATTACGTTTAAGCTTCGACCACATTCTTTTAGATACTGCGCCAGTGGGTTTGGTAGCCGATGCGCTGAGTCTTAGCTCGGCGGTGGATTCGTCGATTTATTTAGTTCGTTGCAATTATACCTACAAAAAACAGCTGGCCATCATTGATAGTATATATCGCAGTAATTCGCTTTGCCACAGTATGATCGTATTGAATGACATTAAAAATAAAGATTCATACGCTTATGGATATGGCTACGATGAAAAGTCGGCCAATAAAGCTGCTAAGCGGAGTAATTCACTAGAAATAAGAGCTTAATATATAGTGGGCTTAAGAACTAACTATTAGCTCCTGGACCCACTCCTATTTTTGTATTTATGCCTGTATCGAACAAAACGTATTTTACCCGAGGTTTTTTTCAACGGATTACGGCTTATCCCGAATTTGCCAAGTTGATGGCGTGGGGGAAATTGGCCAGCATCACCGGGTCGGCGCAGCTGGTGGTGCAGGCCGTCAGCTTTGCCTGCGGCATCTTGGTTATTCGGCTGCTGCCAACGAAAGAGTACGCCCTGTACACGCTTGCCAATACCATGCTGGGGACGATGGTCGTCCTCGCCGATGGCGGCATCACCAACGGGGTTATGTCGCAGGGGGCCCGGGTGTGGCAAGATCGCATCCAAATGGGTGCAGTGCTTGCCACTGGCCTCGATTTGCGCAGAAAATTTGCGGTGGGAAGCTTGCTGATTGCTGCCCCAGCGCTAGTTTATTTACTACGGCACCACGATGCCAGTTGGACGATGTCGTTTTTGCTGGTGGCAGCGCTCATTCCTGCGTTTCTCGCCTCGCTCTCCGGCAACTTATTGGAAGTGGCCCCGCGGCTGCACCAAGACATTGTGCCGTTGCAGAAAATCCAAGTCGGGGGCAACATCGGGCGGCTGGCCATGCTGTGCGTAACGCTCTTTGCGTTTCCATGGGCTTTCGTGGCCATTCTTGCGGCGGGGCTTCCCCAAATTTGGTCGAACCAATGGCTCCGCAAGCTATCGCTGGTACACGCCGATTGGCATCAAGCGCCAGACCCAGTGGTTCGCCGGGAGATTTTGTCCATCGTGAAGCGCTTGCTACCCGATGCGATTTACTACTGTTTGTCGGGTCAAATTACGATTTGGCTTATTTCACTGGCGGGGTCTACCGCAGCCGTGGCCCAAATAGGAGCCCTGGGCCGGCTGGCCATGGGCATTGGCGTCTTCGGGGCATTGTTTGGCACGCTGATTACGCCAAGGTTTGCGCGGCTGCCTAGTAATTCGCCGGTGCTGCTGAAGCGGTACTTGCAGCTCCAGGCTGGCTTAGTGATATTTTCCCTTGGCATTGTGGGCGGCTCGTGGTTGTTCGCCAATCAGCTGCTTTGGGTGTTGGGTAAAAATTACGCGGCGTTAAAAACCGAAATGGTGCTTAATATGGGTGCTGGCGCACTCAGTCTGATGCAAGGCGCCGCTTTTTCGCTGTGCACTTTTCGGGGGTGGGTCATCAACCCCTTAATTTTTATTCCAGTCAGCATTCTGTCGATTGCCGCTGGCGTGGCGCTATTCGATGTTTCTACGCTAAAAGGTATCATCGTGCTCAACATATTGGTAATCTGCGTTCAACTTACTATGCTGATAACCTACAGCATTCTTAAAATGCAGCGGGCGAAACGTGAAGCACAGACAGCGTAGGCTTAGCCCTACGCCGCAGGCTCGGAATAAATTACTTCCTTCCTGAGCGGCACCGCAGTCTGGTGCCCTGCCCACCCGTGGGGCCCCACGCGACAAGGTTTTCCGTCGCCGCTTACCAAGGTTTATTATTACTTTCCCCAAATTCTTGGCCACCACCTTGACGTGCAGAGTTCTCCGCTGGGCCAAGGATTATTAAACCATGACCGGTAAACTCATTTTCTCGCACCCTACTGGCAACGCCAACGTGCGCGCCGCCGCGGCCGGGCTGGAGCAGAGCGGCCAGCTGGCGGCGTTTCATACCGCCATTGCGGCTTTTCCGGGCAGCCTACTTGACCGGCTGGGTGCCGCGGGGCCCCTGGCCGAGCTACGCCGCCGCGGCTTTGAGGCCGCCTTGGCCCCACTTACGCACACCTGGCCTTGGCGCGAAGCCGGCCGCTTGCTGGCCAGCCGCACCGGCCTGGCGTCGCTGACGCGCCCCGAGGTGGGCCCCTTCTCTGTCGATGCCGTGTACCAGAGCCTTGACCGACGGGTGGCGGGCAGTTTAGCGAACGCCGCCCGGCAGGGCGCCACCGGCGTGTACGCCTACGAGGACGGCGCGGCCGGTGCTTTCCAGGCCGCCAAAGGTCTTGGCTTGACGTGCTTTTACGACTTGCCCATTGGGTACTGGCGGGCGGCGCGGCGGCTGCTAGCTCCCGAGCGCGAGCGGTGGCCAGCGTGGGCCCCCACGCTGGAAGGCTTTGGCGATTCAGACGCCAAGCTGGCCCGCAAAGACGAAGAGCTGCGCCTGGCCGATCGTATTTTTGTGGCCAGTAAATTTACCGCTAATACCCTATGTGACTACTCTGGCCCGCTGGCGCCCATTGAAGTCATTCCCTACGGCTTCCCGGCCGTGGGCGAACCCCGCACGTACAGCGCGCCCACCGGCCGGCCCCTAAAGCTGTTGTTTGTGGGCAGCCTGTCGCAGCGCAAGGGCGTGGCCAACCTATTCGCGGCCGTGGCAGCCTTGGCGCCGCACGTGGAGCTGACCGTGGTGGGCCACAAGGCCGGGGGCCCCTGCCCGGCCCTCGACGCGGCCCTGGCCCTGCACCACTGGATTCCCAGCCTGCCGCACGCCGAGGTGCTGCGCCTGATGCGGGCCCACGACGTACTGGCTTTTCCGTCGTTGTTCGAAGGCTTCGGGCTGGTAATCAGCGAGGCCATGTCGCAGGGCACGCCGGTCATCACCACCGACCGCACGGCGGGCCCCGACCTCATCGAGCACGGCCACAGCGGCTGGCTCGTCGAAGCCGGCTCAACCGACGCATTGCAGGCCGCCCTGGCCAACCTGTTGCACCAGCCCGCCGCCGTGGCCCAGGCTGGCCGCGCCGCCCAAGAAGCGGCCCGCCGCCGGCCGTGGGCGGCCTACGGGCAGGAACTCGCCGCTGCCCTGGCCCGGTAGCCCCACCCAATGCCTTCCCCCATGACGCCTTCCCTCGCACACTTTCCAGCTGCTTCGGCCCAATTTTCGCCGGCCGCACCGCACCGCGCCGCCGACCCTACGCGACGGCTCAAGCAAGGCATTTGGGCCTATTTTCTGCTGCTACTCTTCGAGGGCGCGCTGCGCAAATGGGTGCTGCCCGGCCTGGCGTCGCCCTTGCTCGTTATCCGTGACCCGCTGGCGTTGTGGCTTGTTCTGGCTACTTGGCGGCAGGGGCTGCTGCCAGCCAATATCTACCTCACGGGCATGACGGTGGTGGGAGTGGTTGGCTTTTTTACGGCCTTGCTCTTTGGCCATGGCAACTTGCCGGTGGCCGTGTATGGGGCCCGTATTTTTCTGCTGCACTTCCCCCTCATTTTCGTCGTTGGGCGCGTGTTCGACCGGGCCGACGTAGAGCGCATCGGGCGAGCTATGCTTTGGATTGCCATTCCCATGACGGTCCTCATCGGCCTGCAATTTTACAGCCCGCAGTCGGCCTGGGTGAACCGCGGCGTGGGCGGCGACACGGAAGGCGCCGGCTTCAGCGGGGCCATGGGTTTCTTTCGGCCGCCTGGCACCTTTTCGTTCACCAACGGCACAACTGAATTTTACAGTTTGCTGGCGTGCTTCGTCTTCTATTTCTGGCTGAACACCGGCAAGGCCAACCGGCTGGCACTGATTGGGGCTTCGCTTGGGATGCTGGCGGCCATTCCGTTTTCCATTTCGCGGGGCCTGTTGTTTCAGATCATCATTTCGCTGCTGTTTGCCCTGTTTGCCGCGGCCCGCCGGCCGGCCTACCTGGCCCGTATTGTGCCAGCGCTGTTGGTGGGCGTATTGGCCCTGGTTCCGCTGAGCCAAACCAGCGTACTAAAAACACCGCTCGAAGCCTTCACCAGCCGCATCGAATCGGCCAACGAATTTGAAGGCGGCGTGAAGGGCACGCTCGGCGACCGGTACCTGGGCAGCATGGTGGGGGCCCTCACGGGCTCGGGCTCGGCGCGCGAGCCATTTTTTGGCTACGGCATCGGCTTGGGCACCAACGTGGGCAGCAGCCTGGTTTCGAGCTCCGGCGACCGCGGATTTCTTATTGCCGAAGAGGAATGGGCCCGTAACATTGGCGAGCTAGGCGTCCTGCTGGGCCTCACGGTTATTTTTCTGCGCCTGGGGCTAATGGCTAAAATTGCGCTCGGCGCCTACCGGCAACTCGTCCAGGGCCAGTTTCTGGCGTGGCTGCTGGTCAGCTTCGGGCTGCTCACGCTGGCCCAGGGGCAATGGGCCCAGCCCACGGCCTTGGGCTTCAGTGTGCTGCTGGGCGGGCTGATGGTGGCCGCCCAGCGCCCGCCCCGGTCCATTGCCGCTGTTCTGGCCGGAACAGCGGCAACGGGCCGGGGCCCTTCTTTGCGCTAACTTTTGCTTTTGATGAACATCGTCTTTTTCGCCCATCCCGCCTTTCTGGGCCACCAGAGCATGCCCCGATTCGCCCAGATGCTGGCCGACGGTATGGCCGCCCGCGGCCACACGGTGGTGGTATGGGCCCCGGAGGCGGCTTTTTCGCGCCTGCCGGCCCCGGGGCCCCTGCGCAAGTGGCTGGGCTACCTCGACCAGTACGCCGCGTTTCCGGCGCAGGTGCGGCGCCGGTTGCGGGCCTGCCCACCCGATACGCTGTTTGTGTTTACCGACCACGCTTTGGGGCCCTGGGTGCCGCTGGTAGTTGGCCGGCCCCACGCCGTGCACTGCCACGATTTTCTGGCCCAGCGCTCGGCCCTCGGCGAAATCCCCGAGAACCCCACCGGCTGGACTGGCCGTCAGTACCAAGCCCTGATTCGGCGCGGCTATACCCAGGCGCGTAATTTTATTTCCGTTTCGCGCAGCACCGCTGCCGACTTGCAGCGCTTTCTGCCGGCCCCGCCGGTGCGCTCCGACGTGGTGTACAACGGCCTCAACCAGGCTTTCGGGCCCCAGGACCCAGGAGCGGCGCGGGTCCATCTGGCTGCCAAAACCGGCCTGCCCCTGGCCGATGGCTATCTACTGCACGTGGGCGGCAACCAATGGTACAAGAACCGGCGCGGCGTGCTGGAGCTCTATAATGCCTGGCGTGCCCTGAGCGCGCATACTTGGCCACTGCTCTTCATTGGCCAGGCCCCCGACGCCGCGCTGGTGGCCGACCACGCCACCTCGCCCTACCGTGCCGATGTGCACTTCCTTACCCAGGCCGACGACGCGCTGGTGCGCCAGGCATACGCCGGGGCACAAATCTTCCTGTTTCCGTCGCTGGCCGAAGGCTTTGGCTGGCCCATTGCCGAGGCCATGGCCTCGGGCTGCCCGGTGGTGACCACCGCCGAGGCCCCCATGACGGAAGTAGCCGACACCGCGGGCTTTTTGATTCCGCGCCGGCCGGCTACCGGGGGCACCGCCTGGGCCGCCGACGCAGCCCGCACCGTGGAGCAAGTAGCCGCCCTGGGCCCCGAGGCGCGGGCGCAGGCCGTAGCGGCTGGGCTGGCCAATGCCCAGCGCTTCACGGCGGCCCATTCGCTGGCCCAAATAGAGGCCATTTACCAGGACATCGTTCGCACCCCCACCGCCGCATGACCATTCTGCACCTCACCGCCGACATGGACCCGCGGGCCGGGGGCGTGTGCCAGGCCGTGCGCACCATGATTGCGGGCCTGGCCGCCCGGGGCGTGGCCAGCGAAGTGGCCAGCCTCGACGACCCCGCCGCGCCTTACGTCGCCGCCGGTCCGTTTCCGCTGCACGCGCTGGGGCCCGGCCGGGGGCCCTGGGCCTACAGCGCTCGCCTGGGCCCCTGGCTCGACGCCAACCTAGGCCGCTTCGACGCCGTGCTGGTGCATGGCCTGTGGCTGTACATCAGCTACGCCGCCCGGCAGGCCTGGCGGCGGCAGGGCCCCGGCGCGCCGCCACTGTACGTGATGCCCCACGGCATGCTCGATCCGTACTTCCAACGGGCCCCCGGCCGCCGGCTGAAGGCAGCGCGCAACTGGGCGTACTGGAAACTGGTGGAGGGCGCGGTGGTGAACGAGGCCACCGGCGTGCTCTTCACTTGCGAAGAGGAGCGCCGCCTGGCCCGCGAACCTTTTCGCCCCTATGGGCCCCGGCGCGAGCTGGTGGTAGGCCTGGGCGTGGAGGAGCCCCCCGCTTTCGCCGAGGCCATGCGCACGGCCTTGGCCACTGCCCTGCCCGCGGCTACCGAGCAGCCGTTCTTGCTATTTCTCAGCCGCATCCACGAGAAAAAAGGCGTCGATTTACTGGTGCAGGCCTATGCGGGCGGGGCGGCGGGGCCCGCTGCGCCGCCGCTGGTGGTGGCCGGCCCCGGGCTCGATACGCCCTACGGCCAGGGGGTGGCGGCGCTGGCCGCGGGGGCCCCGGCGGGCAAGGTGGTATTCCCGGGCATGCTGGCCGGCGATGGCAAGTGGGGCGCGTTTTATGGCGCGGCGGCGTTTGTGCTGTCCAGCCACCAGGAGAACTTTGGCATTGCCGTGGTGGAAGCTCTTGCCTGCGGCACGCCGGTGCTCATCTCCAACCAAATCAATATCTGGCGCGAAATTGAGGCAGCTGGCGCGGGCCTGGTGGCCGACGACACCCCCGCCGGCACGCACGGCCTGCTGGCCCGCTGGGCGGCGCTTTCCCCCGCTGAGCAGCAAGCCATGGGCCGCCGCGCCCGCGCGGCTTTTGAACAATACTTTGCCATGGGCCATGCCGCCGACCGCCTGCTGGCGGCCCTGGCCCGGGACTAATGGCTTGCCTTTCCTCCCGCTCTTACGCAGCGGACCCTGCCCCACCGACCCCCATGCGCTTCACCCCCCGCCGTACCAAACCCGCCGTCCGGGCCCTGCTGTGGCTGGCCCTGGCCCTCTACGCCGCCGTGCTGGTGTATATCGTTTTTTTTGCGCGCCGCCGCAGCATCCTGGTTTGGTCGCCCAACATGGTGAACTTGATGCCGCTCATCGGCACCATCCGCGACCACCGCAACATCGACGACATTGGGTGGTGGAATTACTGGAGCAATATTTTTGGCAACATCGTCCTCTTTTTGCCACTGCCCACGCTTCTTGCTGGCGTGACGGGCCTGCGCAGCCGGAGGGTTCTTTTCGGCTGCGGCGTGGCCGTGAGCGTGCTCATCGAAACGTTGCAATACGTATTCCACGTGGGCGTCACCGACATCGACGACGTTATCTTCAACAGCATCGGCGCAGGATTGGGCCTAGTGGTGTGGGAATTGCTGTTTCGCAAGATCATGCGCTGGCTGGCGTACCAGCACGACGAGGGCAATTAATTCCTACATAACCAACGGCCTATGCCCGCAACAACCGACCTCTCTAAATTCGACCCGGGCGACTACCGCGCGGGGCCCCGCCTCAAAGTGCTGCTGTGGTACTTCGTGAACTACTACGTGTTTGCCAGCGCCTTTCCGTGGCCCTACGGGCTCAAAACCTGGCTGTTGCGCTCGTTTGGGGCCCGGGTGGGCGTAGGCCTGGTCATTAAGCCCAGGGTACGCATCAAAAATCCCTGGCGGCTCACCATCGGCGACCACTGCTGGCTGGGCGAGTCGGTGTGGATTGATAACCTGGCCGACGTGGCCATCGGTAGCCACGTGAGCGTGTCGCAGGGGGCGCTGCTGCTCACCGGCAACCACGACTACACGGTGCCCAACTTCCCGTACCGACTGGGCACTATTCGCCTCGGCGACGGCGTGTGGGTGGGGGCCCAGTCGGTGGTGTGCCCGGGCGTGGCGTGCGGCGCGCACGCCATCCTCACGGTGGGCTCGGTGGCCACCAAGTCGCTGGATACCTGGGGAATATACACCGGTAACCCTGCCGTTTTTGTGCGCGCGCGCCGGATGCAGCCAGCCTGAGGTAATTTTGCGCTTCTATCTATAAACGTTATTTACTATTATGACGAGGAAGCGCGTGCTGCTAATCGGCTACAACTACGCCCCCGAGCCCACGGGCATTGGCAAGTACAGCGGCGAGATGATGGCCTGGCTGGCTAAGAATGGCTACGACTGCACCGTTGTGACCACCTACCCCTACTACCCGCATTGGGCGGTGCAGGCCCCCTACCGCAAGCGCCGCTTCTGGTACCAGAAGGAAACCGAGCAGTTGGGCCCCGGCGCCGCCGTGACCGTGTACCGCTGCCCGATGTATGTGCCGGCCAAGCCCACCGGCCTCAAGCGGATGCTGCTCGATTTTTCGTTTTCGCTCTCCGCTTTTTTTCAGGTGCTGCGGCTGCTGGTGGGGCCCCGGTTCGACTACGTGGTGGCCGTGGCGCCGTCGTTTCAGTTTGGGCTGCTGGGCGTGCTGTATAAGAAAATTCGCGGTGGGCGGCTGGCGTACCACATTCAGGATCTGCAAATTGAGGCGGCCCGCGACCTAGGTATGATCAAATCGAAAAAAGCCATCGGCCTGCTGTTTGGCTTGGAGCGGTTCATTTTCAACCGCAGCGACCTGGTGACCAGCGTGGGCGAAGGCATGGTGGCCAAAATCCAGGAAAAGACAACGCGGCCCGTAGCCATGTTTCCGAACTGGACCGACGTGGCTAAGTTTTACCCTGTGGCCGACCGCGGCCGGCTGAAGACGGAATTCGGCTTCCAGCCCACCGACCGCATTGCCCTGTATTCGGGTGCCATTGGCGAGAAGCAGGGCCTGGAGGCCATTTTGCACGCCGCGGTGGCCTTCCGCGCTCAGCCCCGCGTGAAGTTTGTCATCTGCGGCTCGGGGCCCTACAAGGAAAAGCTGATGGCCCTGGCCCGCGAGTTGGACGTGCCCAACGTGGTGTTCCTGCCGTTGCAGCCGTTCGAGAAATTCAACGACTTCCTCAACATCGCCGACGTGCACCTGGTCATCCAAAAAGCCAACGCCGGCGATTTGGTGATGCCCTCCAAGCTCACCACCGTGCTGGCCGTGGGCGGGGTGGCGCTCATCACCTCCAACCCCGGCTCGGGCATGCATGCGCTGGTGCAGCAGCACGCAATGGGCATTTTGGTGGAAGCCGAAAACCAGGCCGCCCTGAACGCTGGCCTCGCCAACGCCTTCGCCCACGACCACACCGCCACCGCCCGTAATGCCCGCCGCTACGCCGAGGCGCACTTGTCCATCGACGGCGTGATGGCGAATTTTGCGGGCCAGCTCCGGGCCAGCTAGGCCGGGGCCACGCTTTTCTTTTGGGACCCAGGGCCCTAGGACGGAGCCAAGAAAAAATATCTGCGCGGCGACGGAACCACTTGGGGCCGCAGGTACTTTGCGTAACTTGCGTACCCATCGGCAGACCATGTTGGTGGGCCCAACCGTCCTTTCTATGAAGTTTTTGGCTTCGCTGCTACTGGGGTGCCTACTGGCGCTGCCGGCCGCGGCCCAGCGAATTATATTGCGTGGGCAAGTGGTGGAAGCCGCCACGGGCGAGCCGGTGCCGTTTGCGTCGGTATTTGTGCCGCGCACGAGCACCGGGGCCACGGCCGACGTGGATGGCAAGTTTAAGCTGGTGCTGGGCAGCCCCGCCGATTCGGTAGCGGCGTCGTCGCTGGGTTTCCTCACGGCCCGGCGCAAGCTCAGTGCCGACGCCGAGCAAACGGTGCTGCTGCGCCTGAAAAAAGGCGGCGGCGTAGCCCTCGCCGAAGTAGTAGTGCGCCCCGGCGAAAACCCGGCCTTCCGCATCCTGCGCGAGGTGCAAAAGCACAAGCCCCAGAACGAGCGCGGAACCCTGAGTGCCGCCGAATACGATGCCTATAACCGCATCGAAGTGAGCCTCACCGACTTGCCGCCCGCGTTGGCCAAGCGCAAGGTAGTACGCGACATCCGGGCGCTGGCCGTGCGCCAGGGCGCCGCCGCAGCTTCCGACGCTGACGCTCCCCTGCCGCTGTTTGCCTCCGAAGTAGGCTCGCGCGTGTACCAGCGCTACGGGCCCCTGCGCCGCCGCGAAGATATTCAGCACAAGCAAATGCGCGGCGCGGGGCCCCGCGAGGGCTCCATCCTGTCGCAGATGCTGGGCTCGAACTTCGAGAATTTCGACTTTTACCCCAACTGGCAAAATATTCTGGGCAAGGACTTTATCTCGCCCATTGCCGAGGGCGGCCGCATTACCTACAACTACGAGCTGGTGGACTCGGTGCTGGTGGGCCAGGACGAGTGCTACAAGCTGACTGTGGCCCCCAAGCGCAGCCACGACCTGGCCTTCCAGGGCACCATTTGGATTACTAAAACCGGCTACGCCCTGCGGCGCGTAGACCTGGCGGCCAACCCCAACGCCAACATTAACTTCGTGAGCGACCTGCGCATTTTTCAGGAGCTGACGCCGCCCGCCGACGGGCCCGGGCTGGCCACCCGCACCAAGCTAGTGGTGGGCATACGGCCCTACGACAAGCAGGCCGCCATGCGCGTGCGCTTCACCACGGTGGCCAGCAACGTGGTGCGCAACCAGCCGCATGAGGGCGGGTTCTACGACCGGCCCATCGTGTCCACCATCATGGAGCCGGCCGAAAACGGGCGCGGCAGCCTGGGCCTCATCAGCGGGCAGGCCAAGGCCGGCGACGGCTACTTCGACCAGCACCGACCCGATACGCTGAACCTGAGCGAGCGGCAGACCTTCGCCGTGCTCGACTCGGCCCGCGAGCTGCCGTCGGTGCGCAGCACGCTAGACCTCATCGATCTGGTAGTGAACGGCTACAAGCACGTGGGCAAGTTCGAGCTGGGGCCCATCATCAACTCCTACGCCCACAACGACTACGAGGGCAACCGCTTCCGGCTAGGCTTCCGCACTACGCCCGCCATCAGCCGCAACACCGTGACGCAGGCCTACGTGGCCTACGGCACCCGCGACGGCCGGGTGAAGTACGGCCTGAAGAGCGCCTACATTGCCGAACGCCGCCACTGGACGGTGTTTAGCGGCGAGTTCCGGCACGATGTGGAGCAAGCCGCACTGCTCGACAACGACTTTCTGCCCGACAACAACCTGTTTGTAGCGGCCTCGCGCTGGGGCAAGTTCAGCGAGGGCAAGCCCGTTTTGCGCGACCTGATTTTGGGGTCGGTGCAGCGCGACTTGTTCCACGGCTTCACCGAAACGGTGACGGTGCGTGAGCAGAACATTCGGTTCCTCAACGATTTCGTGTACCGCCGCGAAAACCGCATCGTGCCCGACATCACGCTTTCGGAAATCGTGTTTGAGTCGCGCTACGCGCCCGACGAAAACCTGGTGCAGTCGGAAAACCGCCGCCGCGCCATCGGTCTGAAGCGGTGGCCGGTGTTCACGTTCCGCTACATGCTGGGGGCCCGCGACCTATTCACCGGCGCCGGCGGCAGCTCGTACCAGAAGCTCAATCTACTCGTGAGCCACAGCGTGTCGGCGGGGCACTTTGGCCGCCTCAACTACCGCGCCGAGGGTAGCTATACCCCCGACCGCCTACCGGCGCTATTCCTCAAAATTCCGCTCGGCAACCAAACGCCGTTCTACAACGCCAACGCCTTCAACCTGATGAACTACTTCGAGTTCGTTACCGACCGCTCGCTTTCGTTGCGGCTCGACCACCACTTCGAAGGTATCTTTCTAAACGCCATCCCCGGCATCCGGGCCCTGAACTGGCGCTTGGTGGCCACCGCCAACGCCCTATACGGCGGCCTAAGCGTTCTGAACCAGCGCCAGCCGCTTGACGTCCAAGGCCGCCCCCAGGCCCCACTGGCCACGTTGGATAAAGTGCCTTACGTGGAGGTGGGCTACGGCATCGAGAATATTTTCAAGTTCGTGCGCATCGATTTCATTCACCGCCTTACCTACCGCGACGCCCTGGGCACGGGCCTCGGCGAACCCAAGCCCCGCAACTTCGGCATCCGCGTGGGGGCCCAGTTCCGCCTCTAAGCCGCCGGCCATGCAGCTGTTTGTCATCACGCCGCCCACCACCGCGGCCGCCGAGCCCCACGTAGCGGGGGCCCTGCTGGCGGCGGGTCTGGCCGCGCTGCACCTGCGCAAGCCGGGGGCCCCGGCCCAGGAGCTGGCGGCTTACATTGAGGCCATTCCGGAAGAATTTCATCCCCGGCTCGTGCTGCACAGCCACTACGAGCTAGTACCGCACTACGGCCTGCGCGGGGCCCACCTCCCGGCCGGGCGGCGGGCGGCCGGGCCCCCGCCCTGGCGGCCGGACAGCGACTTTACGTTGTCCACGTCGTTCCACAGCCTGGCTGAGGTGGCCCAGCACCGCCGCCGCTACGACTACGTGTTCCTGAGCCCTATTTTCGATAGCCTCAGCAAGCCCGGCTACGGGGCGGCGTTCGATCTAGGTACCTTGCCGGGGGCCCTGGCCCGCTGGGCGGCCCGGCCCAGCTACCGGCCGCAGGTGCTGGCCCTGGGCGGCATTGCGGCGGCCAACCTTGGCGCTGTGCGAGAAATGGGTTTTGCGGGCGCGGCCGCGCTGGGCGCGGTGTGGCAGAGCCCCGACCCGGTAGCCGCCTTCCAGGCCTTGCAATTGAGTTGCTAGCGAGTACGTTAAGAAATCCGGCTAAAGCTGGAGCTAGTTAAACAGCCTGTTGGCTAACTGGTTACAGCCTGGCCGGGGCTAGATAGCTGCCATCCTTTACTTTTGGGCGACTCCCCCTTGTTATGCTGCCGTTGCGCCTGCTATTTCGTTCGTTCGCCTTTCTGCTTGGGCTGCTTTACCTGGGCGGCGTGTGCGAACTGGACGCGGCCGAAGCCCGGCAGAATTTCGCCCACGAAAGCCACGAGTACGTCACGGCCGCCTCGACCGTCGAGGTTCCCGCCCCGGCCCCGCAGCCCGATGCGCTGGCAGCAATTATCGTCGCGGGGCCAAGCCTAGTTCCTTACCCGGTCTGTGCGGGTCAGCACGGCAGGGCCAGCGCCTGGCCCTGGGTGGCGAACCTGCCGCCCCCTATGCGCCGGCTCTACCTGCGCTACGCCGTGCTGCAAGTCTGATACGGGTATTAACTCCGCCCCGGCGGCTCTCTGACGAGGGCCGCCCGTTCGTGTTTGTCCTGTTTTTAGCCTTTTCGGCGTTCTGCGCCTATTTCCCATGAAAGTTATTCTGTTGTTCCTGGCGCTGCTCGGCAGCGTCGGCGTGGCCGTGGCCCAAAGCCCGCTGCGCGTGCTCGTGCGCGACGAGCGCACCAAAACCGCCCTGCCGGGCGTAACCGTCGTCATTCCAACGCTTAAAATCGGGGCGGCCACCGATGCCAACGGCCGAGCTGACTTGCCCAACGTACCGACCGGCCCGCAGCAAGTCACCTTTTCCAGTATCGGCTACGGCACCCGCACCGTGTCCTTTACCCTGCCCCAAGCATCGACCGAGCCGGCGCTGGTCGAGCTGGAACCTAGCAGTCTGGAGCTGCAAGGCGTGGTGGTCGAAGCCACCCGCACCGGCTCGCGCATTGAGGACGTGCCCGTGCGCATCGAGGTGCTGGGGCCGGAGGAGCTGGACGAAAAAAGCAGCATGAAACCGGCCAATATCGCCATGCTGCTCACGGAGGCCAGCGGCATTCAGCCCCAGTTTACCTCGGCTAATTCCGGCAACGTGGCCTTCCGTATTCAGGGCCTGGACGGACGCTACACCCAGATTCTGCGCGACGGCTTCCCACTCTACGGAGGCTTTTCGCAGGGGCTGAGTTTGGTGCAGATTCCGCCGCTGGATTTGCGGCAGGTCGAAATCATCAAGGGCGCGTCGTCGGCCCTGTACGGCGGCGACGCCATCGCGGGCCTGGTGAACCTGGTGACCAAAACGCCCATCGCCACGCCCGAGCTGAACGTGTTACTCAACCAGACCCACAAGGGCGGGCGCGACCTGACCGCCTTTTACAGCGGGCGTACCGGGCAGTTAGGCCTGACATTGCTGGCCACCCAAAACACCCAGCGGGCCTACGACGTGAACGGCGACGGCTTCACCGACCTGCCCCAAGTGCAGCTCACCAACGTGAACCCGCGCCTGTACTACTACCTCAATGATTCGACCACGGTCTACCTGGGGGCCACAGCCGGCGTGGAAACCCGCACCGGCGGCGACCTGGAGGCCATCGTGAACCAGCCGGTGGGCCTGCACCGCTACATCGAGCGCAACCGCTCCGAGCGGTACAGCACCCAATTCCGGGTCGATGCCAAGCGGCGGGGCGGGCAGGTGCTGACGCTCAAAAACAGCCTCAGCTCGTTTACGCGCAACATCCAGGCCGGCGACGCCTACTTTGCGGGCAAGCAGTTTTCCACCTACTCAGAAGCCTCCTACCTGGTGCCGGCCGGGGCGCACCGGGCCGTGTTCGGGGCCACGGTCACGACCGATAACTTCCGCGAGACTACTGCCCCGGTGCCCGGCACGGCCCCGCGCGATTACCAGTACCAGACCTACGGGCTGTTCGCGCAGGACGATTGGAAGCCCCTGGAAAACCTGACGCTGCAAGCCGGCATACGCACCGACTACCAGCAGACCTACGGCTGGTTCGTGCTGCCGCGCTTCTCGGCCCTCTACAAGGCCGGGGCGCACGTCGCGCTGCGGGCCGGGGGCGGCTACGGCTACAAAGCGCCCACCATCTTCGCCAACGCCACCGAGCAGCAAGCCTACGTGGGCGTGCGCGCCCTCAACCCCAACACCGTGCGGGCCGAAACCTCGCGGGGTCTCAACGCCGATGTGACGCTGAAGGGCCTTATCGGCGACCTGGGCGTGGTGCTGAACCAGGCCGCTTTTTACACCCGGCTGGAACACGCCCTAATTCCGAATCCGGCCTTGCAGCCGCTGGGCATCATCGAGTTTGCCAATTCCTCGTCGCCCATTACGGCGCGGGGCCTGGAAACTAACCTGCGGCTCAACATCGAAGATTTGCAGTTCTTCACGGCCTACACCTTTACCGATGCCCGCCAGACCTACGACCTGAGCCAGCCCGCGCAGCTGCCGTTTGTCTCGAAACACCGGCTGGTGCTCACCACGGTGTACGAACAGCCCAAAAACTTCCGCCTGGGCCTGGAAGGCACCTTTAATGGCCCGCAGTACCTGGGCGAGGGCGACCGGCAAGGACGCGGCTTCTGGCTGCTGGGCGCGCTGGCCGAAAAGCAGTTCCCACCCCATTTCTCGCTGGTCGTGAACGTCGAGAACTTCCTGGACGTGCGCCAGACGCGCTACGAACAGGTCGTGTACGGTCCCATTGACCGGCCCTTGTTCCGGCCGCTGTATGCCCCGCTGGATGGCCTTGTGGCCAACATCGCCTTAAAACTGACGCTCTGATGGGCCGCTTCGCTTACCTCACCCGCGCCGTCTGGCTACTCTCGCTCATCAGCCTCTTCACCGACCTGGCCAGCGAGATGCTCTACCCGGTCATGCCGCTCTACCTGCAATCCATCGGCTTTTCGGTGCTGTTGATTGGCCTACTTGAAGGGGTGGCCGAAGCCGTGGCGGGGCTAAGCAAGGGGTACTTCGGGCAATGGTCTGACCGGCTGGGGCGGCGCGTGCCCTTTGTGCAATGGGGCTACGGACTGAGTGCATTATCCAAGCCTATGCTGGCGGTGCTGGCCGCGCCGTGGTGGGTGTTTCTGGCCCGCACCGTGGACCGGCTGGGCAAGGGCCTGCGCACCGGAGCGCGGGACGCGCTGCTCTCCGACGAAACCACGCCCGCGGACAAGGGTAAGGTGTTCGGCTTTCACCGCTCGATGGACACGCTGGGCGCGGTGTTCGGGCCGACGGTGGCGCTACTGTGGCTGGCGGCGCGGCCAGGCCAGTTCCGACCGCTGTTTTGGTGGGCGTTCGTGCCAGGGGTGCTGGCCGTGGCCGTGACCTTCGCCCTGCGTGAGCGGCCCGCCGCGCCCTCGGGCCGGCCGCCGCAACCATTTTGGGCCTCGTTTAGCTACTGGCGCGTGGCCCCGCCCGCCTACCGGCGCGTGGTGGGGGCGCTGCTCGTCTTTGCCCTGTTCAACAGCTCCGATGCATTCCTGCTGCTGCTGGCCCGGCAGCGGGGCATGTCCGAAGCTGGCGTTATCGGCCTCTACATTCTCTACAACGGCGTGTACGTGCTCAGCGCCTGGCCCCTGGGCCACCTGGCCGACCGCCTGGGGCCGCGCCGACTGCTGGTGGGCGGGCTGCTGGCCTTCGCCGCGGTGTACGGCGGGGTGGCGCTTGCCCGCGACGGCTGGGCCTTCGCGGGCCTATTTGCGCTCTACGGACTGTACGCGGCCAGCACCGAGGGCGTGGCCAAGGCCTGGGTAAGCAACCTCTGCGCCCGCGCCGATACCGGCGCGGCCCTGGGCACCTTTGGCGGGCTAGGCAGCCTAGCCGCGCTGGGAGCCAGCTTGGGCGCGGGCGCGGTATGGCAGCTGGCCGGGCCGGGCTGGACGTTCGGCTTAGCGGCCGGGGCCGCGCTGAGCGTTGCCGGATACCTAGCGCTGGTCCGGCTTCGGGCAGAGTAGCCTCGCTACTTGGTGGTCAGGTAACAGGCGGCCGGGTTCCTTAGCGTGCTCTATTTTCCGTTTTCTGAGAGGACTCCTACAGTAATTTCGGAGTCCGTGTACCTGGGTGCGGCACCAGTCTGTACCGCCAAGCGGTGCTTGGTCTCGCGTGAGGGCCCCTGGGGCAAGACCAAGAACCGCGTACTGGTACACGCTAACGTCGCAGCTACGTACACCGACCTGGAAACTGCCCTAAGTAGCCGTGCAAAAGCAAACGGGTTGTCAGTTGTTAGTTGTCAAACAATGAACTACGTGGTTACTGAACAACTAATAACTAATCAGCAATCGGCCAAGCCATTGCGCAGCGAATACACCTCGCGAAAACCGTGCTCCAGCAGCAGCCGAGCGGCGCGCTGGCTGCGCACACCGCTGGCGCAGTGTACCACGGTAGGCACGTCGGTGGGCAGTACGGCTAGAGCCCCGGCCAGCTGGCCCAGCGGCAACAGCCGGCCACCAATGTGGCGCTGGGCGTGCTCGTGGGGCTCGCGCACGTCGAGCAGTTGCAGGGGCCGGCCGCTGGCCTGCCAGGCGCGCAGCTCAGCGGCGCTGATTTCGGGCGCGGGCGGCGCGGTGGGCGGCGCCTCGCCGCAGAAAGCGGCGTAGTCGGCTTCCAGTGCGGTGCGCTGCTGCTCGGCCGGCACGGCGCGGAAACGCAGCGTTTGGAAGCGCATCCCGAGGGCGTCAATCACCAGCAACCGGCCGCTGAGTACTTCGCCAATGCCGGTCAGCAACTTCAGTACCTCGGTGGCCTGCAAGGTACCCACCAGGCCGGGCAGCACGCCCAACACCCCAATTTCGGCGCAGCTGGGGGCCTCGCCGGGGGCCGGCGGCTCGGGGTAGAGGCAGCGGTAGGTGGGCCCGTGCTGGTAGTTGAACACCGACACCTGGCCGTCGAATTTGAAGATGGCCCCGTACACCAGCGGCTTACCCAGTACCACGCAGGCGTCGTTCACGAGGTAGCGGGTGGCGAAATTATCCGAGCAATCCACCACTAGGTCGTAGCCGGCTAGCAAGCCCAGGGCATTGGCTGTCGTGAGGGCAAACTGGTGCGGCACCAATTCAATGAACGGGTTTTGGGCCCCCAGGCGGGCAGCGGCGGCCAGGGCCTTGGGCTGGCCCACATCGGCGGTGGTGTACAGCACCTGGCGCTGGAGGTTGCTTTCGTCCACGGTGTCGAAATCGAGCAGGCCCAGGGTGCCCACGCCGGCGGCGGCCAGGTATTGCAGCACCGGGCAGCCCAGCCCTCCGCAACCCACCACCAACACCTTGGCGGCCTTCAGCTTGAGCTGGCCCGGGGCCCCAATTTCGGGCAGCAGCAGGTGGCGGCTGTAGCGGTGGGTTTCGGCGGCGGACAGGGTTTCGGAGGGTACGGCGGGGGTCATCGGGCGAGGGCAGTGAGGGTGGCATCCCAGTCTTTCCAGATGGGTTCGAGGCCCTGGCGGCGTAGCATGGCCGCGATGGTGGCCGGGCTACGCTCGTCGGAAATCTCGAACTGCTCCAGCGACTCCGGGGCCACGGCATAGCCGCCGGGGTTGGTTTTGGAGCCGGCGCTGAGGCTGGTGATGCCCAACTGCACAACATGGTCGCGGAAGGTTGGGTTTTCGCGCGTCGAGAGCGACAGCTCTACTTCGTCGCTCAGCAGCCGGTAGGCGCAGATGAGCTGCACCAGCTCCCGGTCGCTCATTTCCACCTTCGGCGGCAGGGTTCCTACGGCCGGCCGCAGCCGCGGAAACGACAGGCTGTACTTAGTCTGCCAGTACGTACGCTCCAGGTAATCAAGGTGCAGCGCGGTGTAGAAGCAGTCGGTGCGCCAGTCTTCCAGCCCAATCAATACGCCCAAGCCCATCTTATGAATGCCGGCCCGCCCCAGCCGGTCGGGCGTATCGAGGCGGTAGTAGAAATTAGACTTTTTGCCCTTCAGGTGGTGTTTTTTGTAGTCCTCCTGGTGGTAAGTCTCTTGGTATACCAGCACCGTATTCAGCCCCTCGGGAATGAGGCGTTCGTAGTCTTCCTGGTCCAGCGGCTGCACTTCCATCGACAAATGGGCGAAGTGCGGGCGCAGCGTGCGCAGGGCCTTTTCGAGGTACTCGACGCCCACGGTTTGGTTAGCCTCGCCGGTCACCAGCAGTACGTGCTCGTAGCCCCAGCCCTTCAATACGGCGGCCTCGGCCAGCATTTCCACGCTACTGAGGGTGCGCCGGGCTATTTTATTGTCCAGGCTAAAACCGCAGTACGTGCAGATGTTCTGACATTCGTTGCTCAGATACAGCGGCACGTACATCTGCATGGTGTAGCCGAACCGCTGGCGCGTGCGCCCCTGGCTGAGCTGCGCCATCTGCTCCAGATAAGGCGCCGCCGCGGGCGAAATCAGGGCCTTGAAATCGTCCAGCGTGCGGCGCGGCGCGGCCAGGGCCCGTTCTACATCGGCCGCCGTTTTGGCGTAAATGCTAGCCTTAACGTCATCCCATGCGTGGGCCTCAAAAACGGGGCGGAAGCTCATAATTACGGGGGATTTAATCCAGAAATGCTGTGAGCGGCGAGCTGGCCACGGCCGCCGCCGCCGGTGCGGCCAGCCGGGCCTCGTAGGCCAAGCGCCCAGCCTCTACCGCCAGCCTGAAGGCAACGGCCATGGCTACGGGCTGGCCAGCCACGGCAATGGCGGTGTTCACGAGTACCGCGGCGGCGCCCATTTCCAGGGCGGCGGCGGCGTGCGAGGGGGCCCCGAGGCCGGCGTCAATCACCACCGGCACCCGGCTCTGGCCGATGATGATTTCCAGAAACTCCTTGGTCAGCAAGCCTTTGTTGGAGCCGATGGGGGCCCCGAGCGGCATCACGGCGGCTACGCCCACTTCCTCCAGGCGCTTGCACAGCACCGGGTCGGCGTGGATGTAGGGCAGCACCACAAAGCCCAGCTTCACCAGTTCCTCGGCGGCGCGCAGGGTTTCAATGGGGTCGGGCAGCAGGTACTTGGGGTCGGGGTGAATTTCGAGCTTCAGCCAGTTGGTTTCCAGGGCCTCGCGGGCCAGCTGGGCAGCAAAAACGGCTTCCCTGGCCGTGCGCACGCCCGAGGTGTTGGGTAGCAAACTGAACTGCGAGTGGCCCAGGTGGCGCAGGATGTCATCATCGGCGTCGGCCACGTTCACGCGCTTCAGGGCCACCGTCACCAGCTCCGATCCGGAGGCCAGCAAGGCTTCTGCCATCAGCGCCGACGAGCTAAACTTGCCGGTGCCCGTAAGCAGCCGCGACGTGAACGTGCGCCCGGCAATTACCAGGGGTTGGGTTTTCATAACGCAAATGCTTTCAATGGTTTATCCAAAACTTCCAGAAACTGGGCCGCCGCCGCCATTGGGCTGGGGGCCCCACCGATGGCCCCTGCCACGGCCACGCCGTGCAGCCCGGCGGCTCGCAGCGCGGGCACGTCGGCCAGCACCACGCCCCCAATGCCCACGATGGGCAGCGCCAGCCCCGCCGCCCGGCACTGGGCCAAAATCTCGGCGTAGCCCGCTAAGCCCAGCAGCGGGCTCAGCTTTTCCTTGGTGGCGGTGAAGCGGAACGGCCCCAGCCCCACGTAGTCCACGCCCGCCGCGGCCAGCCGCTCGACGTCGGCAAAGGTGTTGGCCGTGCCGCCGATGAGGAAGCGGGGCCCCAGCAGGGCGCGGGCCTCCCCCGGGCTCATGTCCTGCCGGCCCAGGTGCACGCCGTCGGCTCCGATTTCCAGCGCCAGCGCCGGGTTGTCGTTGACGATGAGCGTAGCCCCGTGGCGGCGGCACACGACCTGGGTTTCCAGGGCGCGCTGTTGCCACTCGAAATAAGGCAGGTTTTTCGCCCGGAACTGCACCCAGCGCACCCCGCCCTGGCAAGCCAGCTCAGCGGCTTCCGCGTGGGTGACCAAGTAGTGCAACTTACTAATTTGCATTATTTTAAATTCTATAATGATACCCCAGCAGCGTGTCGTTACTAGCCAAAAAGGCGGTCGTGTAGGCCTTGCCCGCCCGGCACGCTTCTACCAGGCTCTGCCCCTGGGCCAGCCGGGCCAGCACGGCCGCCGACAGCACACAGCCGCTGCCGTGCTTGGCCCCGTGCGGCAGGCGCGGGGCCCCAAACGCGTGCCGTTGGCCAGCGGCCAGCAGCACATCGGTGGCCAGGGCCCCGGCGGCGTGCCCGCCCTTCAGCAGCACCGGGCACCAGGCGGCCAGCGTTTCGGCGGCCGCTTCGGCCGTGGCTGCGGGGCAGAGGCGCAGGGCTTCGGGCTGGTTGGGCGTAATGAGGGCAAGCTCCTGGCAGATGGCTTGCAGCAGCTGCGGATCGGGTTGATTATGAAACTCATAGCCCGCCGTGGCTTTCAGCACTGGGTCCCAAACGACCTGGATTTGTGGGTTTTGCGCCTTTAGCCACTGCAACAATTCCAACAGTAGCGGCAGGCTTTCAACGAGGCCAACCTTTACGAAGCCGACCTCGAACCGCCCCAGCAGCGGCCGGATCTGGTCCTGGATATCAGCCAGCGGCACCCAGCTCACCCGCTCAAACGCCACGTCGGTTTGCACCGTGAGGGCGGTGCAAGCGGCCAGCCCGTACACCCCGCTGGCTTCCAGCGTTTTCACGTCGGCCAACGCGCCGGCCCCGGCGCTAGGGTCGAAGCCGGCAATGGTGAGGGCGTAGGGACGGGGAGTAGGCATGGGATTTTGTGGTCGTTCTGCTATTCACCCCACCCCCGGCCCTTCCCCGATGGGGAGGAGAGCCGAGGGCAAGTGGTCGTCAGGCCTCCCTCTCCCCATCGGGGAAGGGCCGGGGGTGGGGTTCGGCGTTAGGGTTTTACAGATAAAGCTCGCTGCCCTTCGCCACGAATTCCCGCGACTTTTCTACCATGCCCCGAGCCAGCACCTCGTTGGCCGTGAGGTCCTGCTTTGCGGCGTAGTCGCGCACCTCCTGCGTTATTTTCATGGAGCAGAAGTGGGGGCCGCACATCGAGCAGAAATGCGCGACTTTGGCCCCTTCGGCGGGCAGGGTTTCGTCGTGGTAGTCGCGGGCGGTATCGGGGTCGAGCGAGAGGTTGAACTGGTCTTCCCACCGAAACTCGAAGCGGGCCTTGCTCAGGGCGTTGTCGCGGTACTGGGCCCCCGGGTGGCCCTTGGCGAGGTCGGCGGCGTGGGCGGCTATCTTATAGGCGATTACGCCGTCCTTCACGTCCTGCTTGTTGGGCAGGCCGAGGTGCTCCTTGGGCGTCACGTAGCAGAGCATGGCCGTGCCAAACCACCCAATCATGGCCGCGCCGATGGCCGACGTGATGTGGTCGTAGCCCGGGGCAATATCCGTCGTTAGGGGCCCCAGCGTGTAGAAGGGCGCCTCGTGGCATTCCTTCAACTGCTTGTCCATGTTCTCCTTGATGAGGTGCATGGGCACGTGGCCGGGGCCCTCAATCATCACCTGCACGTCGTGCGCCCAGGCAATTTTGGTGAGTTCGCCCAGCGTTTCCAGCTCGGCGAACTGAGCCTCGTCGTTGGCATCGGCGATGGAGCCGGGGCGCAGGCCGTCGCCCAGCGAAAAGGCCACGTCGTAGGCCTTCATAATCTCGCAAATTTCTTCGAAGTGCGTGTAGAGGAAGCTCTCCTGGTGGTGCGCCAGGCACCATTTGGCCATAATGGCGCCACCGCGCGACACGATGCCGGTCACGCGCTTGGCGGTCATCGGCACGTAGCGCAGCAGCACACCGGCGTGGATGGTGAAGTAGTCCACGCCCTGCTCGGCCTGCTCGATAAGCGTGTCGCGGAACAGCTCCCAAGTGAGGTCTTCGGCCTTGCCGTTCACCTTTTCCAGGGCTTGGTAGAGGGGCACCGTGCCCACCGGCACCGGGCAGTTGCGGATAATCCACTCGCGGGTTTCGTGGATGTTCTTACCCGTGCTCAGGTCCATCAGCGTATCGCCGCCCCAACGGCAGCTCCACACGGCCTTATCTACCTCTTCCTCAATGGATGACGTGATAGCTGAGTTACCAATATTGGTGTTAATTTTCACCAGGAAATTGCGCCCGATAATCATCGGCTCGCTCTCCGGGTGGTTGATGTTGGCGGGAATAACGGCCCGCCCGGCGGCCACCTCCTGGCGCACAAACTCGGGCGTGATGGGGCCCTGCGGCGTACGCGCCCCGAAGCTGTGGCCACGGTGCTGGGCGCGCAGCGGGTCGTCGGCCGGCAGCTCGTCGAAGCGCTGGTTTTCGCGAATGGCGATGTACTCCATCTCGGGCGTGATGAGGCCCTGCTTGGCGTAGTGCATTTGGCTCACATTGGCCCCCGCTTTGGCGCGCAGCGGGGCCGCAATGTGCTCGAAGCGCAAGTGGTCCAGGCCATTATCGGCGGCGCGCTGCTGGCCGTAATCGGAGGTGGTGCCGGGCAGCTGCTCCACATCGCCGCGCTCCCGGATCCATTCCTCGCGCAGGCGGGGCAGGCCTTTTTTCAGGTCAATTTCAATATCCGGGTCCGTGTAGGGTCCGCTGGTGTCGTACACCGTCACGGGCGGGTTCGACTCCGACGGGAAGCCAAAATCGAACTTGCGCTCGGTATCGGCCAGCGCAATTTCGCGCATCGCCACGCGCATTTGCGGGTGCAGCGTGCCGGGCACGTACACTTTGCGCGAGCCGGTGAGGGGCTGGCGCGCCACCAGCATGTGCTGGGGAGCTTGGTCTTTTTTCTTCATCGGAAAATGGGGAGAGAAGGAGCCGGCATCCGCCTAGCCCCCTTGGGTAGCGCGGATAATAGTGAGGCGGTCGTGGGGCTGCACGGCGCAGGTGGCCCACTCGGCGCGGGGCACCACGGCGTCGTTCAGGGCCACGGCGAGGCCGTGCGGCTGGGCCAGCCCCAGCCCGGCAAGCAGCTCCTGGAGCAGCTGCTGCTCAGCGGCTTCGTGGGGTAAATTATTTACGTAGCAAACCATGCAACTAGTTGATTAGTTGGGATAATACGAACCGTAAACAATAGTGGGCGCCGGCCACGGCACGCCCGTCGGGCGGCCGCGTGCGGACCAGTACTTTTCCCTTCGGCGGCATTATCCGCATCAGGTTCCAAGGGTATTGTCTCAGCCCCGCATGGCGGGGCACCCCTAAAGTTTACGCCTCAAACATACGCCCCCGGCGGCAAATAGCCACCGAAGCGCCGGGCCCGGGGCCCCTATTTCTTCCCAAAAATGCTTTTGGGAAGGATGATGTGGGCCCCGCGGGTGCCGTCCACCACCTGCGTCACGTCAAGGTCGCCGGCCACGCTCACCAGCATGTAGGCGTCGTCGCGGCTCAGGCCGCGGGTAGCCACCAGGAAATCAATCATCTCGCGCACCGCGTCTTTGGCGGCCAGGGTCAGGTCTTCGTTCAGGCCCATGCTGATGTAGGCGGTGGGCGTTTCGGCGCGGGGCAGCTTGAGGTGCAGGTCTTTGCGCACGATGAACTGGAGGTCGCCGACGAGCGACGTTTCCAGGGCTGTGATGTCCACCTCACCGTTGCCCTGCCCGGCGTGGCCGTCGCCCACAAAAAACAGGGCCCCGGGCACGTGCACTGGCAGGTACAGCGTGGTGCCCGCTACCAGCTCCTTGTTGTCGAGGTTACCGCCGTGGATGCCGGGCGGTGCGCTGTTGATGCGGCCGGCGGCCACCGGCGGGGCCACCCCCATGCTCCCGAAAAACGGCCGCAGCGGCACGTCAATACCGGGTGCAAAGTGCGCCACACCCTGCTTTTCGTCGAGCGGGATAATCTTCATCTTCGCGTACGGGAAATCCTCCGGGATGAAGCCGCTCTTGGCCCCGAACGCGTTGTAGGCGTACGGAATGGCCAGCTTGATGCGCTGGATGCGCACCTCCAGCACGTCGCCCGGCTCGGCCCCTTCCACAAAAATGGGGCCCGTGAGAATGTGCCCCCCGGGCCCTTTGTTAGTCACCTGCGTGGTGATGTCGCGCAGCGACTGCTCGACCTGCGCCGGGGGCACGCCCGCCCCTTCCAGCCGCGCCGGGGTGGAGGTAATGAGCGTGTGTACCCGCACGCTCTCGCCCGACTTGATGCGCAGCACTGGCGGCGCGGCGGCGTCGTAGTAGCCCCAGGCAGCGGTGGCCGGCGTGATTTGCAGCTCGTGCTGCGGCTGGCGCTGGGCCTGCGCCGCTGGGGGCCCCAGCAAGCCGGCGGTCAGCAATAATCCGAGGGAAAATGTTTTCATGCCTGAAAAGTACGCGACGGCGGCGTTCCGCTAGGCTGTGCGCTTGGTTGGGGTGCTATTCAGCGGTGTTTTGCAGCGGCATTACCTTTGGTGCTTTACATACTTTGGTGCGTTACATACTAGTGTTGATGCGGCAAATTTAGCTACACTAATGCGTGCGGCGAGGTCATATTTTGCGGCACGGATTACTTAGCTCTGCGCGAGCGGCCGACGCAGTTTTTGGCCTTGACCAGTCTGCTGCCCACCGAATTTGACGCGTTGCGCACCGATTTTGCGCCCCGCTGGGAACGCTACCACCGCTACCACACCCTCGATGGCGAACGGCGGCGCATCCCGGCGCACGGGGAGCGTGCCAACGCCACCTTGCCCGGCACCGACACGAAGCTTTTCTTTTTGCTCACCTACCCCAAAACCAATTCCTTGCAGCAGCCCCAGGCCGCCAGCTTCGGCCTCTCGCCGACCCGCGTCAGCCGCCTGGCGGGTCCGTTGCTCGGCGTACTCAACCAGGCACTGGCCGCCCGGCACCTGTTGCCTGTGCGCGACGGGGCCCCGCTGGCCCAGCGCCTGGCCGCGTACCCCGACCAGGTTTTCACCTGCGACGGGGTGGCGCGCGGTATTCCCCGCAACGCGGATCGGGCCGGCTAGGAAGCGGGATACAGTACCAAAAAAAGCCCATGCCCTGAACAACACCTTGTGCGACGACACGCAGTACCTGCACTACCTCTCGCCCACCGAATCCGGGCGGACGCACAACAAAAAATAGCCGCCGAGCACCCCTTGCACTTGCCGGTAGGCAGTGTGCTGCGGCAGGATTTGGGCCTGCTGGGCCACGCCCCGGCCGGTGGGCCGCGCCGCCCTGCCGTCCACCGTCATCGGCCTGCTGGTGCACGCCGCCGAGCACACCCAGCGCCACGTGAGCCAGTTGCTCGTCACGGCCCGCATTTTGGCCGGCTAAAGCAGTTTTCGAGTCGGAACACCCAGTGCTGTAGGGGCCCTACTCGGCCACTGGGTGGCCCTGGCCGTCGAAGCGTAGCTTGTAGGTTTGACCGCCGTTTTCAAATTCCGTCACATAATGGCCCGCCTGCTTTTTATCTTCGTAGATGGAATGCAGCTTGGCGGTGGGGTAGGTTTGCTTGATATAGTCCCGAACGGCCGCTTCGGCAGCGGTTCGGGCCGGCCAGGCCGGGATTAGCGCGATGTTATGCTTCTTGCTGAAGGCCAGCACCTCTAATGACCTTTCGTTGGCTTTAGTGGTAATAATGACAACTTTATTAGCCAAAGTATTGCCAGTCAGTGCCTGTGCTTCCTTGCCATTTAGCACGTTGATATAACCAATATCGCCGGGGCTTATGGCGCTGAGAGCGTCGGGGGCCAACAGCTTACCGTCCACGTAGTACACCACGTCCGTGGGCAGCGGCTTTGGGGCTCTGGCGGCCACCACCGTGGGCGTCACGGTTTGGCCCTGGGCCCCGGTGGCGCCCAGGGCCAGCACCACGGCCAGGGGCCCCACCAAGGCCCGGCGCAAGCTCGACAAACGGGCGGAAAATCGTTGTTTTCGCATGGTAATGAAGTAGTTGTGTGAATGAAGATGGGAAGGGGAAACTACAAATTATTCGGCTACGGGCTGGCCTTGGGCGTCAAACACGGCATACTGCGGCCGGCGGCCTTTGGTGACTTCCACCCGGTAGTTCAGCTGCCCCGTTTTGGCGTTTTTCACCTCCGCCACGCCCGTAATGCGGCTGTCGGGGTAATTCTGGGTGATGTAAGCCAGCGCCGGGGCTGCCACGTAGCTGATGGGCACTTCGCGGCCGGCGGGCGGGGCGGCTTGGGCGGGAGAACTTAGCTGGGGCACGCCGCTGGCAAGGTCGGCAATCAGGCCCTTTAGCGGCGCTATTTGCTGGATTTTGTTATTAAACTCAACCACTTCGGGCGCAGCTATTTTGGCTTTGGTCGTGATAACCATGACGAGGTGCGAATCGCCATCGTACCCCAAAAACTGCTTTGCCATTTCCCCCTTCAAGATTTGCATACTAACGATATCCTTTACAGCCGTAGCCGTCATTTCGTCAACATGCTTGCCGTCCACGTAGTAGCTGCGCGCCGCCCCGCTGAACGGCTTGAGCCCGGGCTTTGGCCCTCCCTGCGGCGCAGCTGTCGCGCCTGCTTTGGAGGGCCTCTCGCGCGTTAGGGTGGCATCGCCCTGCCTGTCAATTCCCATGCGGTACGGGGCCACGCGTCGCACTTTTTCGTTGAAAGCCACCACGGCGGGCTCCGCCTTTTTAGCCTCCGTGGTGATGACGTAGGTGGCCTGGTCGGTACCCAACAGCGGGCGGGCCTGCTCAGCGGGCACCACGCGCACGCTGGCCACGGCGGCCGGGTCTACTTTGGCCAGGTTAGCGTAGCTTCTTATCTGTCCGTCAACGTAATACGCGGCCGGCCCGGCCAGCTTCATCACGGTGGTACCGGCCTTATTAGTGATGGCGAACGACTCGTCGGCGGGCGTGGCCGGGTTGGGGGCGGCCTGCGCGTGGGCGGCCGAGTAGGCCAGCGCGGCGGCCACTACCAGGGGCCCCGCCAGGGCGTAGCGCAGCAGCTGCAACCGATTGGAAACGGGGCGATTCATCATCAGAATGCGGTTTTTGAGGGTGGAAAGTGAAAAGGGCGAGACAAGGGCCGGGCTGCCCGCCGGGGGCCCCAGCCGCAGCAGGCTGTACTGGTAGGCGCGGCGGTCGAGGCCGGTGCGCAGGGTGGCCGCGTCGGCCAGGTACTCGAGGTTGTCGAGCAGGGCGCGGCGCAGCAGCCACATCGCCGGGTTCAGCCAAAACACGGCTGTGGCCACGTGCGCCAGCAGCACATCGAGGGTGTGGCCCTGGCGCACATGGGCCTGCTCGTGGGCCAGCACCGCAGCTAGCTCGGTGGGGGCTGGGTGCTGGGCCGGGTCGAGGTAGATGGTGCGGCCAAACGAAAACGGGCCGCCCCCGCCAGCCAATTGCCGGTACGCCACGCCGCCGGAAGCCCCGGCGGAGCGGGCCTGCCGGTGCAGCCGCGCCAGCGACAGCAGCTGCATCAGCAGGCGGCCCAGCAATAGCGCCGCGCCAGCGGCGTAGCCGGCCAGTAACCACGCCGGCCAGTCGGGCCCCGGAGCGGGCAGCGCCGCCGCGGGGACCCCAGGGGGCAATTCGGCCAGCACCCAGGCCACGGCGGGGCCCGGGGCGGCGGCCGGCCACAGCGCGGGCATGGGCAGGGCCGGGTAGGCGGCGGCAAACAGCAGCGCAAACGCCAGGTACGCCCGGTTGAGAGCGAAGAAGGTGAGCGGGCGCAGCAGCCCGGAGTAGGCCGCCGCAAACAGCAGCAGCACCGCGTGGGCCTTGAGCAAGTAAAGCAGGGGCGCGGACGGCATGGCTACTCGGCCTTTTTATCGCCGCCCTCGATGAGGCGGAGAATGTCCTGCAAATCGGCGGCGCTGATCTTTTCCTCCTTCGCAAAAAAGGACACCAGCTCCTTATATGAATCGCGGAAGTGCTCCTTCACCAGAGCTCCCAGCGAGCGGCGCTGGTAATCTTCGGCCGACACCAAGGTACTGAAGCGAAAGGAGTTGCCGAGCTTCTCGGCGTGCACGTAGCCCTTGCGCTCCAGGTTGCGCAGGGTGCTGGCCAGGGTGGTATAGGGCGGGCGCGGGGCGGGCAGGCCGTCGAGCACGTCCTTCACAAAAGCCCCGCCGGGCAGGGGCCACAGGGCCAGTAGGGCATCTTCTTCGGGTTGGGTAAGGCGTTCCATCAGGTCGTATTACGATTGTTTCGTAAATCTACGAAACAATCGTAATAAGTATCTCCCGTACCAAAAATATTTTTATAGCTGGCCCAATCGGGCATTCACGGGCCAAGCGCAAGCGGCTTACCGGGGGCTGCCTGGGTTGTTTTCCTGGCTGGCCCTGGCCCGCACCGCCACCACGCGCTGGGGGCCCAGTAATTTCCCCAGCAACGCCTTGGGTGGCGGTTGCCGAGCCAGTGCATTCTTCGGAATTAATTAAAAATGATGAATTAAAAATCTGACGGCCAAGTTTTTAATTCATCATTTTGGTTCTTAGAGATTTTTAGTGGAGCAGTTACCTAGCGGATAAGCAATGAATCATAACCTATTTAATTTCAGTAATTTATGCCACAATAAATGCTCAAGTTGCCTCAGCTCCACTAAAAGCCTCCAAGAACCATCATTTTTAATTTTTAATTAATTCTAATTTTACCCGCCCGCTACGCCCTGGCTTTGCTGCTGCGCGTGCAGCCACGCCACGGCCGCGCCCTCGTCGCTAAAGAAGGCCACTGCGAACGGCCGGCCCGCGTAGGCGTCCACGTCGGCAAAGCCGGGAGCTTCGCGAATCGACTGGTGCAGGGCCGGGCTGGTGAGGTAGGCCACGCACAACTGAGGGCCCAGCCGCGCGGTGATGGACGGGTCGTTGGAGGCACGGCGGCGGATGTCCTGTAGCCAGTAGCGGCAATTGGCGGCGTGGGCGTGGGCCGTGAGGTGCGCGTAGGCGGCGGGCAGGGCCACCGGATCGGGCTGGTAGCCCCAGCGGCCCAACAGGATGCCGAGGTCGGCGCGATGCACGACGTCAAGCAAGGGCATGGCATCAGGTATAGATATAAAGACGGATGGCAGTGGTCTAAGACGGCATGGTCCAGCGAATTACCCGAAGGGCTTCGTCAGGCTGCTCTTACCAAAAGAACAGCGGCTCCGGGTCAGCGCAAGAGTGGTCCGACGACGGAAAAAGTCGCCGAATCACCCCACTTTAGACCACTATTCTAAATGGATAAAATAGGATAGCAGGACAGCAAAAATGAGTCTTCTCCAGAATTAGTGCAGCGCGGCGGTTACCGGGCCAGTGGCCGCCGCAGTAGCTGCGGGGTATTTGCGCAGCGTGCGCACAGCCAAGGCGGCGCTGGCCACCGTGAGCACGGCCCCGAGCACAAACGGGGCCCCTGGAAATTCGACCGGGGCCCCGGGCCCGGTGAAAGCGGCGAACAAGTGCGTCATCAGCAGGGGTCCCGCCACGCCGGTAAGGCTGATGAGGCTGGTGAGGGCCCCTTGCAGCTCGCCCTGCTCGGTGGGCGGCACCTGGCCCGAAATGGTGCCCTGCAACGCCGGCCCCGCAATGCCGCCCAGGCAATACGGCACTAAAAAGGCGAACATCATCCAGCCCCGCGTGGCGAAGGCAAACAGCACAAAACCAACTGCGTAGCACAGCAGCCCCACCACAATGGCGCGCGGGGCCCCTAGCTTCGGGATGGCCACCCGCACCAGCCCGCCCTGCACCAGGGCCGTAAACAAACCCACTGCGCCCAGCGAGTAGCCCACCAGCTTAGTGCCCCAGCCAAACTTATAAATGGTGTAGAACGTCCAGACAGACTGCGTGGCCGAGCCCGCCAAGTAGATGAGCACCAGCGAGGCCACCAGCCCCAGGATGACCGGGTAGCGCCCCAGCCGCAGCAGCGAGGCCACAGGGTTGGCGCGGGCCCAAGCAAAGGGCCGCCGCCGCTCGGCGGGCAACGACTCGGGCAGCACGAAGTAGCCGTAGCAGAAGTTAACCAGGCTCAGGACCGCCGCGGCCATGAACGGCACCCGGGCCCCCCAGGTAGCCAGCAATCCGCCCAGTGCCGGCCCGATGATGAAGCCCACCCCAAAGGCCGCCCCCACCAAGCCAAAGTTCTGGCTGCGCTTTTCGGGCGTGCTGATGTCGGCGATGTAGGCCGTGGCCGTGGTGAAGCTGGCCCCCGTGATGCCCGCCAGCACCCGGCCCACAAATAGCCAGGCCAGCGTGGGCGCGAAGCTAAGAAACACGTAATCAAGCCCCAGGCCCAGTAACGCGGCCAGCAGCACCGGCCGCCGCCCCAGCCGGTCGCTGAGGGCCCCCACCACCGGCGCGCACACAAACTGGGCCCCCGCGTAAGCAAACGACAGCCACCCCGCATACAACGACACCCGGCTGATGCCCTCGCCCGTGAGCTGCTCCAGCAGCTTGGGCAGCACCGGAATGATGATACCCAACCCAATGACGTCGATGAGTACGGTGACGAAAATAAAACCCAGGGCGGCGGGGCGGGGCGAAGAGCTAGGAGCGGGCATAAACGACGAAAAGACCCGCAAAAATAGCCGCTTCATCCCCGTTGTTGCATTTTTTCGCGCTGATACTCACCGTCTCGGCCTGGCCGCCGCGCCAATTGCGCACATTTTGCCGCTTTTCTTAAAATTTGTATTACCTTTGTATTACAAACAGTGCGGGGTGGAGCAGTTGGTAGCTCGTTGGGCTCATAACCCAAAGGTCATAGGTTCGAGTCCTATCCCCGCTACCTAAAAGGCCGTTTCCATATTGGAAACGGCCTTTTCTTTTGTCCATAGGACACTTCATAGGACAAATTCAGCCGACCCCCTACCAACGTGGCAGTAATAACGCCCCGCCGTTCGATAGAATGAAGCGCCCGCTTTAGGGCCGGGCCCAGCCGCTCGTTTTGCCGGATGGATAAGGGAGAATCAGCAGAGCCGGCCCGCGTATATTTGCATCAGCCCGCCAGGTTTGTAGTTGCCAGCTCGACCCAACGGCAAAAGCCCCGCGTTCCTCAGCAGTGAGGGCGCGGGGCTTTTTCGTGGACGGGGGCACAAGGCCGTGTTATCCTTTCATATCTTCCAGCATTTGGGCGAAGGGGTCAAGGCCGTCGTCGTCTCCCAAGGCGGAAACCTTTCCCCTACTGGCCGGGGTCAGCCCGAATTCGGCCAGCATCCGCAAGCTCCGCTTCATGGCATCGGAGGCAATTGCCACTTCTGGCACGGGGCGCTGCATGATGTCGCCGGTTACCATTTTCGTTTCGTAGACAAGCCCTTTGGTGTGCACGGCTTGGCGGGCTTCCGCCCATTCGGCCAGCGTTTCGGTCAGCAGTTGCAGCGCCGGCCCGTCGGCGACGGTGCACAGCTTCATGTCCAGCAGTACGGCCCCGATTTCGGCCCAGTATTGCCGGGCCTTGTCGCTCAGCCAGGCGGGCGGGGTGGGTAGCAGCACGGCCGACACGGGTTCGTGGGCGTTGGTGCGGCACAGCTGCAACGTGCCGCCAAGCCTTTTTAATGCGGTGGGTTTCAGAGGTCGGCCAGCAGCCATAACAGAAGGGGTTAGGTGAAAAAAGCAAGGTTAAAGCAAGAAAGCGGCCCTAACTTTTGGGGGTTGAATTATGCACGTATGTCTTTTTGGGGGGATACATTGGTTTCCCAGGGTGGTATCGTTTAAGAAGTTGACCCCCTACCCCCCGCCCCTAAAACGGCGGGTGGGCTGCCATCTCCACGGCCAGCATACTATTCAGGCACTCCCGTAGCACCCGGTAGCCGCGTAGGTCATCGGGCGGCATGGTGGCGTGTAGCACGGCCAACTGTTGGCCCGCGTTCAGCACAGCGCAGAAATAACCGGCCAGCCGTTCGTTGGCTACGTCCTCATTCAGCTCCCGCTCTATTTGGTCAATTACCGGGATGGGTATCATCTGGCCGGTTTCATCTGGCCGATAGAGGGGTATGTCGACGTGGGCCACGGCGGCAAACATCTTGCGGATACAGTAGGCCGTTTGATTGGCGACGCTGGCCGTGTACCGGGCGAAGTCTTCCGGCCCGCTGGTGCCGATATATTCCCCGTGGCTTTCGGGGTCGGGAAAGAATCGGGCCAGCTCCCGGTGTAGGCTATACTCAGCGAGGCGGGCGGGGTCGGTGGTGTCGGTTACTTCCCACCCTTCGCCCGCGTCGGGGTCGCCCGTGCCGGTGTGGTACCAGTCGGCCTCTTCCCCGTCGCCGTACTCGTTCAGCAGGTGCCGACGGTTGGCGGTGGCATAGGCCAGCAGGTCGCCGCCGTAGTCAGTGAAGAACGTGGCCAGCAGGTCGGCCGCGCCTTGTACGTGGCCGTGTAGGGCGTTCAGGGCGTTGCTCAGTACCGTTAGCTCGTAGTAGCGTTGGGCTTGGCTCACAATGGAAAGGGCGGGCGGTTCCGCGTTGGCTTCCCGTCTGCTACTGGCCGGGGGGGCGGCGGTGAACAGCTCCCGGCACAGGCGCATGGATTCGCGGGGCGTACTGAATATTTCCACCGTGGAAAGCCCTTTCATGTAAGCGTTGAACAGGTGGGCCAGCGGGGTTTCGGCCTTGATGGTTTCTAAAATAAACTGTCGCATGGGATGGGTGCTGGATTCAGTGTTGAATTGGTGAGGGGGCAGAAAGCTGTTTTGCTTTTAGCGAGGGCAGAATCCAGTTTTGGATTGGTGGCCCGAAAGTGTACCGGCGGGGTAGGGCGGTTTCAAATACCACCAATTCGGGGGGTTTAGAATTAGTGTCCCAAAAGTGTCCCGTCCCGTTTTTGGGACGTGGGACAAATGGGACACTAGGCCAGCCAGCGGCTTACCGTGGATTTAGGTACGCCCACCAACTCGGCAACGGCCCGAACGCTCAGGCCGGCGGCGTGTAGCTCTTTCACCTTCGCTTCCTGTCCGGCTTTGGCGGCATAGCGGCCCGCGTGGGCGGTACCGGCGGGGGCGGGTAAACTGGCCAGCACGGCTAAGGCGTGGGCGCGGGCCGTGTCCATAATAGCCAGGGCGGTACCCACGTCGACCGGGTCAGCCAGCAGCCGGCCGGCGGGCGCTTCGCCGTTCTCAAAGCAGCGCAGCACGGTTAGCAGGCCGGCCACTCGCCAGGCAATCAGCCCCAGCCGGAAGGCTGAACTTCCGCCGGCCCCGCCGCCCACGGTCAGGGCTTCGTCAAGGCCGGCGGCCCCGGCTTCGTTCACCCGTTGCCAGTCGGCCGGGGTCAGGGTAATTTCTACGGGGTACGTGCTGGCTTCGTCGGGCGCTTCAGGAGCGGCCGCAATCATGCGCGTTAGCTCTTGCCCCAGCGCGTCAAAGTAGGGGTCGAGGGCCGGGCCGGCGCTGGGGCTCACGTCCTGCCAGGTGGGCGTTTGGGCGAAGGTGTAGAACAGGAACCGGCTCACCAATCCATCTTCCGCCGTGGGCATCAGCCGGGGGAGCTGGCCGGGGGTACCGGTCAGGGCAATGCTCAGGGCGGGCCGGGCCAGGTCGAGGTGTTGGCGGTCGGTTTTGCGTAGCAGCGAAATGGGTTCGTGCTGAAAGGCTTTCCGTAACACGTCGCTGAAATTCCCGAAGTCGGCCCCCAGCGCCCCGGTCAGGGTGTCGGCTTCCGTTTCGCACATGATGCCGCGCCCGTCGTTTTCGGCCAGCGCCGTTTGCAGGGCGGCGGCCGTAGTGTTGCCGGGCAAGTACAGCAGCTTGTAAGGCGGCGGGGCGGCCGGCGGCGGGGTCAGGCTGGCCTTTGCCTTGCCGGCGTTTTTGTAGGCGGCCAGGTCGGCATCGTAGTCGAGGCGGGCGGCCTTGCTGGCATCGGTCAGCATCTTGTGATACGGTTGGGCCAGCCGCCGCGCCCAGCCCAGCGTACCCTTGCCGCTGGCCGCCGGGGCAATGATGAACGCAAACAGGTTCAGCCCGTACCGGCGCTTGGCGTAGGTGCCGCCCACGGCCGGGAAACAGCCCGACAACACGGCCAACGTGCCCAGCAGCATGACGGCGCGTTCGTGCCCGTCGAACCGCTCACAGCAGCGCCGTAGGTAGTCGGGTAGCGCGTCGTACACGGCCGCCGGGAACGTGTCGGGAAGGGGCGCGGCCGGGCCGTTTTCCTTTTGTCCGGAATAGGCATCGGAACCCACTTTATTGCCGCTCCCGTGCTGGCCGGGGGCGGTGTAGGGCTTGCTACCGTGGGCGGCGGCTTCGCGGCGGTAAATGCCCGTTACGGTAGCCTCTATCTTGCCCGTATCATGCCCGGCCGGGGCCGTGTCGAGGGCAAGGGCCAGCACGTCGGGTAGGTCGGCCCCGCGTTCGTTGCAAAGCTTGGTGAAGCCCGTTAGCCAGTGGTTATGGCCGCCCCCAGGAACGGGCGGCTGGCCGTGGTGGGCGGTGTGTTGTTCGTAGCACCAGGCCGCCGCGTCAGTCGGAGTAAGACCGGGCGCGGGTGGGCGCGGGGTTGGGTCAGTTTTGGGCGGGTCGGGGTCGGCGGGCGTGGCCGCCCGTAGCTTGTTAATATCCATTGTTGCCAGCTTAAAAGGTAGGGTTTTGTAGGGTTTCAAGCCGTGCGGGCGTAAGCAGGGGCCAGCCAGGCATCGGGGGCATAAGGCACGAAACAGGCGCGGGCCACGTCCTTGCCGGCTTCGTCGGGGGTCAGCCCCAGCGGGCCGTACGTGCGCCCCAGGTAGGCCGCGTAAGCGCGGAAGTTGTCGAGGTGGCCGGCGGCGGGGTCGGTTCTCACCAGGGCTTTCAGTCCGTCGCCGCTGGGGCTGGTGAACAGGAGCACCAGTTCAGGGGCCAGCTCGGCATCGGTCAGCAGGGCGGCGCGGGCGGCGGCCAAGTCGCGCACATGGTCAAAATCCAGCACCAACAGGCCCGACGGTTCGGCCAGCGCATCGTTGGCGCGGCGGGCGAAGGTGCCGGCCGGCGTTACGTAGTCGAGTCCCTTTTTTAGCTCGGCTCGCTGGGGGCTGCCCACGGGGGCGGCGCGTAGGGCTTCGGTTTGGGCGCGGTGCCGGGGCGAAATCAGTACCGTGTGCAGTTGGGCCGGTGTGATAGCCGCGTGGGGGGTTGGGTTGCTTATCGGCCCCCGGAAATAGCTGAACAGCGGCGGGGCCAGCCGTTCCGGTTCTATTTCGATTGCGGGCGCTGGGGCGGGCGGTTTTATTACTGCTTCTTTCCTGCTTTCGTACCCGTCAAATACTTCGCTGGCCAGCCGGTAGCGGCCCCGCGTCGAAACGCTCGGCAACAGGTGCCCGGCGGCCAGCAGTGCATCGAGGGCCGGGCCGTGGGTAGCCGCGTCGGCATCGGGCCAGCCAGCGGCCAGATTAGCCAGCAGCACGGCCCGCGTGGGTAGGGCTTCCGTAAATAGGCAGCGCAGCGCGTCGGGCCCGGCGGCCAGCAGGGCGGCGGCCAGCGGGGGCGCATTCATAGCCGGTGCCCGTGTTGCCCGGCGGCGGCCAGCGCATCGGCCAGCTCGGCATCGGTCAGGGCGAAGCGCCGGGCCACGTTGCGGCGGCCGGTGTCGCTCAGGTTCAGGTGAGGCAAACCCGCCAGAAATACGGCCAGCCCCGGCCGGGTCGCCAGCAGCGCCCGACCTGACATGCTGATTCTATACATCAGCTTACCCACGGCGCGGGCTCCCTTTCGGTTTGCTGACCGGGGCGGGGTCGAGTTGGTCAGGGCCGGGCACGGCGGCGGGCTCCGGCGCGGCCAGCGGCCAGTAAAGGCGCTTTATTTCATCCTTGCCGAACGTGAACGCTTCATCATCCCCCGGGCGCGGGTAGCACGGCCGGAAAACCAGGGAGCCATTGCGGGTGTGCAGGGTGTTCTTCACCACGTAGCCGGGCCAGAAAATGCGCTGGCCACGGTCAACGCCTTCGCAGTCGCCCTGAATGATGATGAACGCCCCCTCCGGCGCGGCCGACCAATCACGCTTGCGAATCAGGGCGACGCGGTACCGGTAGTGTCTCAGGATGAAAAAGGCCGTGCCCTGGTCGAGTAGCAGTTCGGTGTTATGCACGGCCGCCCCCCTTTCCCGTTTTCACCGTGCGCTGGTGGCCCTGTAACGCTGCTGACACGTCGGCCCTTTTCAGGTAACTGCGGCTACCTAGCTTATGATACTTCAGCAGCCCGCGCCGCTTCCATTCGTGGACGGTTTGCACGGTTACGCCCAGCAGGGTAGCCGCTTCCCGAATGCTTAGTAGTTCATCGGCCGGGGCCGTGGGCGGGCCGGCGGGGGCCGCTGGGGCGTTGGTGAGTTCGTAGCGGACAATAGCCCGAATGTCCTCCTTCATTTGGTCGTAGGTAAAGCCTACGGGAATAACAGCTTGCATTTGCAACGGCCCGCCGGGTGTGTGTACCGGTCGGGTGATGCAAAGCGACAAGTTCTAATGCCCTTTATTACCGATGGGGGGCAATAAAGGGCATTAGGGGGCAATAAAGGGGGGTTTAGCAGCGGCTTTCCGTTCGTTCACCCATTCGATAGCGTCGGCAACGGCACTTTGAAACGGGCCGGGTGCCGACGTGGGAGCTTGGCCGTGTGGGGTCAGTTGGTGGGCAATAACATCGGCCCCCAGGTTAGCATCATATTCTTTTTTGAAAGCGTCGGCCCACACTTTATCGGTTGCCGTGGGAGCCAACAACCCCGCCCGATGCAGTACCCGGTATGCCGCCGTAAATGCGCCCCGCTTACCTTGTGCCTTACCCAATAATTTATTGGTCAAACAGTTACCGTCAGTATCAATTACCTTTAGCCTTTTCAGTAGGTCGTTCAGGTTGGGCGGGGCGAACCCATTACAGCACAATTCGGCAACGGTCAGCGCGGCCGTAGGCTTTTCAGGTAGTTCAGGCCGTAGTGAGGCGGGCGCGGGCGTGTCGAGGTGGGGAGCGGCCGCCGCTTGCTTTTCCTGAAAGGTTGCCGGCGTGGGCGGGGCCGCTTCACCTAACGCCCCAGCCAGCAGAATTAGCGCCTGCCATACGTGCCACTCTTTTTGAAACAGGTGTAGGTGTAGGTACTGAAAAAAGAATTCTGTTATTTGGCTTGTGGTGGTTTGCGTGGGACGCAATGGGACGAATTCTGAATAAGGGTACGTAGCCGTTAGAGAACTTGAAAAGAACGGGTATCCCTCATCGTGAAGCCGTTGCCATTTTAACGGGCGGCTTGCTGCTAAGGTGGGTAGTAGTTGCTTTAACTCAGTGTAGGCGGCTCGCAATAGTTGCTTTTTGGCGGTGGGAACGGCCCGCCGCAAAGCCATTAGCAACACAGCGTATTCCTCTCCCCATTCCTCAAGCCCCCCCTCACGGGTAGTCAATTGGTGCCGGTCATTTTGCCACAGCTCAATTTTACGGGCGCGGTCTAAGAACTGTTCTACTAGCGAAAGAATGGCCCGCGTATGCCATTCCCGCACGGCCCGCAACGTAGCCCGCCCGCTAGCTACTATTTCCGCTTCCCGCTCAGGGGTCAGGTAGTCAGGGGGGTAATGCCGCCGGTAGCCGTAACCAGGTAAGTGAGCGTGTTGCTCAACCTCAGCTAGCAACATAGCTACACAGTCCGTAAACTCTGCTTTATTACTTGCCCGTTCGTACCGTTCAGCAACATAGTAATCAAGGTCTTCTATACCTAGTCGAGATAGGTCGGAATACCATTCCGCTGCTAAGTCCGGCAAGGTGGGCGAAGGTAAATGCTCCCCCAAGCTGGGGTAATACTTGCGAATAAGGCCGGCCGGCTCCCCGGCGGATTGAACAGGTGTATTCATAGCTTGCCAGCTCTTTGTTTGGGGTAATAATACAACCTTGCCAGCTTTGCGCGGGCGCGTTGGGGTGTCCGGTTTTGTCTGCCTATTCCGGCATTTCGTGGAACCGGGCGAATTCTTCCGCTACCCGCTGGGGCGTAAGGTTCACGTACCGCTGAAAGGATTTGTAGGACGTGTGCCCGGTCAGCTTCATCACAAACTCGGCACTCATACCCTTCCCCAGGTTCAGGGTAACGAACGTACGGCGGGCCGTGTGAACGGTCAGGCGTTCGTATTTCGGGGCCGTGGCCACGTCGGCAACCCCGCCCCGGTAGCGTATCACTTCAACGGGCGAATCAATGCCGGCCAGTTGCCCCAGCTCCTTTAGGAACCGGTTCAGCACGGGGTTGGTAATGGGTTGGCTTTTGATGCTGGCCAGCTCCCCAGCCAGTAGGCGGTTCACAATGCCCAGGGCGGCGGCGCTCAGGGGTACGTTCACCACGGCGCGGGTTTTCTTGGCAGTCAGCCGTAGGTGTGCCGGAAGGGTGGCCGTAGCGGGGCGTACGTGCTGGGGCTTGATGCTCACCAGGTCGGAATACCGTAGGCCCGTGTAGCAGGCCAGCAGGAACCAGGCGCGGGCTTTTTCTAACCGGGAGCCCACGGGTAGCGGCAAAGTTTCGAGGGCCCCCAGCTCGGCTACGGATAAGGCCATTACATCGGGCTCCCTTCGCGCCCAGCTTACCCGGTCAAGTGCCGTGTTTTCAGTGTAGCCCCGTTTGGCTGCCCACTTCATAAAGGATTTGAGCCGCCCCAAATGCTTATTGATTGTGTTGTCGGTCAGGTCGACCGTATTTAGCAGGTAAGCCGCCCAGCGGTCGCCCACGGTAGACGTGAGCGTATCAAAGTCAATCGTGTAGCCGTTGGCTTCGGAAAACTCCCGTAGATGTCGCCCGGCGGTGGCGTGGGCTTGCGCGGTGCGAACGTTGCCGGCGGCACGGGTGTAGTTTACCCATTCGTCGTATCGTTGCCAGAATACCGGGCCGTGGCCAGCGGCTTCAACGGGGTCAGGTTCCGGTTCGGGGGCTTCGGTTTCGGCCAGCGCCCGTAACTCGGCGGCCGTGGGCGCGGTGCCGGCAGCGGCGTGGGTGTCGCAACGGGTAGTGAGCCGGTCGGCCAGCAGGTCAAGCCAATCGTTCAGCGCCCCGTTGCGCGGGTAGCCACGGGTAAGGGCACGGCGTTCGGTCGCATCCCATTGCCGGGGGTGAATGGAACGGTTCGCGTACACCTTCACCCGTCGCCCGTCAAAGCTCAGGAAGGTAAAGATGGGGGTGGGCTTATCCGCGCCTGGCGCGTTCAGCAGGTAGGAGATTTTTGCCACGTTGAAACGGGTTGTAGTTGCCGTTTCAAAAGTAGTGCATCTGTCCTATTGTAGGACACAACGTAGGACAAAAAAGCCGATTTATACCGTATTTGTCCTTACTCATACCGACCGTAGGACAGGTACAAAAGCCGTTCTAGGCTATTGCAGGGCTATTTTATATCATTCTACGGTCGTTCTAAAAAAGCGGGTTGCAATCCTATCCCCGCTACCTAAAAGGCCGTTTTCCATCTGGAAAGCGGCCTTTTCTTTTGCCCATTGGGTACTATGTGAAATGCGTATAAATAAAAAGGCCGGGGCCCCTAATTGGGGGCCCCGGCCTTTTTATTTATACGCAACATAGAGTAGGGTGCGGGGCTTGCTCCCGCCTGTCGTTGCCCGAAGCACGCGCCAACCGTGCAGCGACGGGCGGGGGCAAGCCCCGCACCCTACTCCATGTTACCAACCACTTCGCAACGAGTATGATACCCATTCCCTACGGATTGGTGCTCCACATGCCGGCTTCCTTGATGAAGATGCGGCGGTTGAGCTTGAGCTGGGCCACCATGAACTCGGCCAAGTCTTCGGGCTGCATCACCTTGTCGGGGTTGCCGTCGGTGAGGCCGCTGCCGATGGCCAGGTCCGTGGCCACGGTGCTCGGCGTGAGGGCCGACACGCGGATGTTCTGCTTGCGCACTTCCTGCATCAGCGCTTCGGTGAGGCCCATGAGGGCGAATTTGCTGGCGCTGTAGGCGCTGCTGCCCGCCGAGGCGCGCTGCCCCGACGTGGAGGCCACGTTGATGATGTCGCCCGTTTGCCGCTCCAGCATGCTCGGCAGCACGGCGCGCGTCACGTAGTACACGCCCAGCAGGTTCACCTGGATGATGTGCTCCCAGTCGGCCGGCTCCATGTCGAGGAACTTGGCGAAGGTGCCGATGCCGGCGTTGTTGATGAGGATGTCGATGGGCCCCAGGGCCTGCTGAATCTGGGCCACGGCGGCTTCCACGGCGGCGCGGTCGGCCACGTCGGCGGCGGCCACGGCGGTTTTCACGCCCAGGGCCTGCAGCTCCTGCGCTACTTCTTGCAGCTGGCTTTCGGTGCGGGCCAGCAGGCCCACGTGCACGCCTTCGTGGGCCAGGGCCACGGCCGTGGCGCGGCCGATGCCTTTGCCAGCGCCGGTCACCAGGGCAATTTTTCCTTTGAGGGATTCCATGTTTTTGTTCGTTTGATGGGGCCCCGTATAACCGTGGGGGCCCCCGGGGGTTTCATTGCCTCACCTTTGGCGCGCCGGGGCCCCACGCGGGGCCGGCGCGTGCTTTTCTTTGCCGCATGCCCTATTCCACGCTACTTTTCGACTACGACGGCACCCTGTGCGACACCCGCCAGGCCATTTACCACAGCCTCCAGCAGGTGTTCCGCCGGCACCGCGCGCCGGTGCCCACCCCGGCCGCCCTCGACGAGGTGATGACCCTGGGCCTGCCCACCCTCGAAATCCTGCAACTGCTGCACCCCGCCGGCCCCGCCGCCGACGTCGCGGCCTGGGTGCCCGCCTACCGCGCCATCTACGCCGCCGAGGGCGAGCCGCTGGTGCAGCCCTTCGCCGGGGCCCCCGCGGTGCTGGCCGAGCTGCAAGCCGCCGGCTACGGCCTGGCCTACGTCAGCAACAAGAACATCGTCACCCTGGGCACGTCGCTCGACCGGCTCGACTTGCGCCGCTACGCCTCGCTCGTCGTGGGCGAGGGCAGCTTCCCCGACCGGCCCTTGGCCCTGAAGCCGGCCCCCGACATGTTCTACGAAGCCGTGCAGCCGCACTTCCTGGGCACGCCCGCCGCCAACATGCTGATGATCGGCGACACGCCCTCCGACCTGCTCTTCGCCCGCAGCGTCGGCGTGCCCGCCTGCTGGGCCGCCTACGGCTTCGGCGACGCCGTGACCTGCATGGCCCTGGGGCCCCAGCACCACATTAGCGACGTGCGCGACGTGCTGGATTTGGTGGAGTAAATTCGCTTTTCACACAATGGGAGCGGGTTTAGCGTACCAGATATCCAGGATGTATTACGCAACAAGATGACAGGATTAGCATATTAATTCAAACTGATTTTTTGAATACATGAAAAAAATTATTCAAAAGCCTGAGAATTGGCAAGATTTTGAATCCCTTTGCAAAAAACTATGGGGCGAAATATGGGGGATACCTATGAAAATCAAAAAAAATGGCCGAACTGGGCAGTTACAGGCAGGTGTTGATATTTACGGCGTGCCTAATGGCGAAATTGACTATTGGGGTATTCAATGCAAGGGCAAGGATGAATATACAGATGCTAAATTAACAAGAAGAGAAATAAATGAAGAAATAATTAAAGCCAAATCATTCAAGCCAAAGTTAAAAGTCCTCATTTTTGCTTCATCCATGAACAAGGACTCAAGCATAGAGGAATATGTAAGAGAAAAAGATATTGAAAGTACAAGGTCTGGAGGATTTGAAATACTTCTTTATTGTTGGGAAGATATTGCCGATTTAATCGATGAAAACAGGGACACGTACAATTATTATGTTAATAATCAGCAATATAAGTCTAGATTTGATTTTAAAATATTGTTAAATAATTTTCAGGAAGAGTTTACCATCAAGCCTAAATGCGTCAGAACCATAAAAAAATATAGATTAAGCGATTATGGTAATGAAATGGCACTTTTTAGGCCACGAACATTAGGCCTTGGGTCTTGGAATGATAATCTTAACCCTGCTAACATATCATTAATTACACAGGGTAAAATTAATGAAGCTATTTGCTCTTTTGAAATTATTATGATTAATGAAGGCTCAGTCGTAATAGAGGATTGGAGAGTGACTTTAGAAATTACTGGAGAATATATTGAATTTTTTGACCAACTTGGAACAGGTCCTATGGGTATGATTAATCTTATGGCACTAAAATATAAAAGGACATATGTGGAAGATGGAAAGATATCGTACACGCCAAAAGATAATGAACCCCTTATCCAAAAAGATAATAGATATTTCGAAGCTCATATAATACCCAAGTTTAAAGAATATATAATTCCTATTCAATGGAAAATATTAGCCAGAGACTACAATACTTCGGGTAAAATATACATTAAAGTAGAACCTGAGTATGAAGACAAAATTATTTATGAATATATAAATTCAGTTGATGAATTAAAAGAAGATGAGGTTATATCAGTAGAAGCAAAGAAGAATTACAAAGACAATAACTGAAAAACCCTGAAAACAAATGCTTCCAGTGCCCTCCTTCTCAATTAATTGTTTCTAATCATCTCACGCGAACATGCCTACCGCGTTCTTGCTTGGCAACGCAGTTTGCCCCGTTAGGAACAGGTCGATTTGGCGGGCGGCTTCGCGGCCTTCGGAAATGGCCCAGACGACCAGCGACTGGCCGCGGCGCATGTCGCCGGCCACGAACACGCCGGGCACGTTGGTTTGGTAAGTGGTTTCGGGGGCCTGCACGAGGCCGTTCTTTTCCACGGTTACGCCCAGCTGGGCCAGCACGCCCTCGTAGGGGTTGGCGTGGAAGCCCATGGCCAGCAGCACCAGCTCGCAGGGGATTTCGCGGGTCGAGTTTGGCACTTCTTCCGAGGTGAGGCGGCGGCCCATGGCGTCGGTTTCCCAGGTCACGTCGCTCACTTGCAGGGCCCGGACGTGGCCGTGCTCATCGCCCAGAAACGCCTGAGTGCTGATGCCCCAGTGGCGCTGGCAGCCCTCTTCGTGCGAGCTACTGGTGCGGAACACCGTGGGGTAGTGCGGCCAGGGCGTGTGGGCCGGCCGCTCGTTGGAGGGCTGGTTCATGAGGGCGAACTGGGCCACGGCGGTGGCCTGCTGGCGGTTGGCGGTGCCCACGCAGTCGGAGCCCGTGTCGCCGCTGCCAATGACAACCACGTGCTTGTCCGTGGCCAGAATGTCGGGGCCCTGCACGGGGAGGCTGCTCACGCGGCGGTTTTGCTGGCCGAGGTAATCCATGGCGTAGTGGATGCCGGCCAGCGCGCGGCCGGGCAGCGGCAGGTCGCGCGGGGCGATGGCGCCGCCGGCCAGCACCACGGCGTCGAAGGTGCGCTGAAGCTCGGCGGCGGGCAGGTCGCGGCCGATTTCGGTGTTGCAGCGGAACACGATACCGTCCTTCTCCATCAACTCGATGCGGCGGTCAATTACCCATTTTTCCAGCTTGAAATCGGGCACGCCGTAGCGCAGCAGGCCCCCGGGCCGCTCGTCGCGCTCGAACACCGTGACGGCGTGGCCGGCCTTGGCCAGCTGCGCGGCCACCGCCAGTCCGGCGGGCCCCGAGCCCACCACGGCCACGGTTTTGCCGGTTTTCAGCACCGGCGCGGTGGGCTGCACGTAGCCTTTCTCGAAGGCAATTTCGATAATGTGCTTCTCGATTTCCTCGATGGCCACCGGCGTGCTGTGGATGCTCAACACGCAGGCCGACTCGCAGGGCGCAGGGCAAATGCGGCCCGTGAACTCAGGGAAATTATTGGTGGTGGTGAGGATTTGGTAGGCATCGGCCCAGTCCTGCCGGTACACGGCTTCGTTAAACTCGGGGATGATATTGCCCAGCGGGCAGCCCGAGTGGCAAAACGGAATGCCGCAGTTCATGCACCGGGCCGCCTGCTGGTGCAGCGCCTCGGGCGGGTACAAGCCGATGAACTCCTGGTAGTTGGTGGTGCGCACCTGCGGGGCCTCCTTGGCGGGCAGCTCGCGGGGGTATTGCTTGAAACCGGTGATGTTGCCCATTGCGGGTATAATATTGAAAGTTAGATTTTTGGTTATTAGGCCGTCATGCTGAGCGGAGCGCAGCGAAGTCGAAGCATGACGGCCTTTTTTGCACAATTCACCATAAAACAGGGGCCTACCGCGCCGCTTGCAGTTGCGCCCGTTGCAGCACCTTTTTGTATTCCGAAGGGAAGACCTTGACGAAGCGGCCGGTTTCCTCGGGCCAGTTGGCGAGGAGGAAGGCGGCTTTGTCGCTGCCGGTTAGCGCGTGGTGGCGACGCAGCAGGGCCTGGATTTGGTCTTCGTCGTCGGCCGAGAGGCCCTCCAGCTCCACCATTTCCAGGTTGCAGTTGGCGGGGAACGCGCCGTCGGGGTCGTAAATCCAGGCGATGCCGCCGCTCATGCCGGCGGCGAAGTTGCGGCCCGTCTGGCCCAGAATGAGGGCCCGGCCGCCGGTCATGTACTCGCAGCCGTGGTCGCCCACGCCCTCCACCACGGCCGTGGCCCCGGAGTTGCGCACGGCAAACCGCTCGCCGGCCTGCCCGCGGGCAAACAAGGCCCCCGAGGTGGCCCCGTACAGCGCCACGTTGCCGATAATGATGTTGTTTTCGGGCACCAGCGTGCTTTCTGGGGCCGGGAAGATGGCTAGCTGGGCCCCCGAGAGGCCCTTGCCCACGTAGTCGTTGGCCTCGCCGGCCAGGCTGAAGGCCAGGCCCCTGACCGCAAACGCACCGAAGCTCTGCCCCGCCGAGCCCTTGAAGTCGAACCGGATGGTGCCTTCGGGCAGGCCGGCGGCGTGGTAGCGCTTCGTGATTTCGTTGGAGAGCAGCGTGCCGATGGTGCGGTCGGTGTTGCGCACGGCGAAGGCCCCGGCCACCGGCGTTTGGTGGGCCAGGGCGGGCTGGGCCAGGGCCAGCAGCTGCCAGTCGAGGATGTCGGCGAGGCCGTGGTCCTGGGTTTCGCTGTTGTAGAACGTGGCTCCGGTGGGGTTGGGGGCCGGGTAGAGCACCCCGCTCAGGTCCACCTGACGGGCTTTCCAGTGGCTGATGCCGGCCCGGCGCTTGAGGAACTGCGAGCGGCCCACCATTTCGTTCACGGTGCGAAAGCCCAGCATGGCCATGATTTCGCGCAGCTCTTCGGCCAGGAAACGGAAGAGGTTGACGATATGCTCGGGCTTACCCGAAAACAGCTTACGCAGCTCGGGGTCCTGGGTGGCCACGCCCACGGGGCAGGTATTGAGGTGGCACTTACGCATCATCACGCAGCCCCCGGCGATGAGGGCGGCCGTGGCCACGCCCCACTCTTCGGCCCCCAAAAGCGCCGCCACGGCCAAATCGCGGCCGGTTTTAAGCTGGCCATCGGCTTGTAGCACCACGCGGCTACGCAGCTGATTGCGCACCAGCGTTTGGTGGGCTTCGGCGAGGCCCAGCTCCCAGGGCAGGCCGGCGTGGCGGATGCTGCTGAGCGGTGAGGCCCCCGTACCGCCGTCATAGCCGGAGATGAGGATGACGTCGGCGTGGGCCTTGGCTACGCCGGCGGCGATGGTGCCCACCCCCGCCTTCGACACCAGCTTCACGTTGATGCGGGCGGCGCGATTGGCGTTTTTCAGGTCGAAAATCAGCTGCGCTAAGTCTTCAATCGAGTAGATGTCGTGGTGGGGCGGCGGCGAAATCAGGCCCACGCCGGGCGTGGCGTGGCGCACCCGGGCAATCCACTCATCCACCTTGTGGCCCGGCAATTGCCCGCCCTCGCCGGGCTTTGCGCCCTGAGCCATCTTAATTTGCAGCTCGTCGGCGTTGGTGAGGTAGTGGGCCGTGACGCCGAAGCGGGCCGAGGCAATCTGCTTGATAGCCGAGCGCATAGAGTCGCCGTTTGGCATCACCTCGAAGCGCATGGGGTCTTCGCCGCCCTCGCCGGTGTTGCTCTTGCCGCCGATGCGGTTCATGGCGATGGCCAGGGTGCTGTGGGCCTCGTGCGAAATCGAGCCGAACGACATGGCCCCGGTGGCGAAGCGCTTCATAATCAGCGCGGCCGGCTCCACCTCATCAAGCGGAATGGCCTCGCGGTGCTGCGCAAAGTCGAGCAGGCCGCGGATGCTGAACGCTTGGCTGGGGTGCTCGTTGAGCAGCTTGGCGTAGCGCTGGTAGGTAGCGTAGTTGCCGGTGCGGGTGGCCAGTTGCAGCAGATGCACCGTCTCGGGATTGAACATATGCGCCTCGCCGCGCCGCCGCCACTGGTAGAAACCGCCCTCGCCGAGCAATTCCGGCTCGGGCGGGGTGCTACTGCGGAACCCCTGGAAATGCTTGTACAGCGTCTCACGGGCAATTTCGTCGAGCCCCAGGCCCCCGATGCGCGTCACGGCCCCGGTAAAGTAGCGGTCTACCACTTCCTGGTTCAGGCCCAAAATCTCGAACACCTGGGCCCCGTGGTAGGAAAGCAGGGTCGAAATCCCCATCTTGGAGAAAATCTTCAGCAAACCGTCGTTCACGGCCTTCACGTAGTTTTTCACCAGCTGGGGGCCCTCCAACATGGTATCGAGCCGGCCTTCCAAATGCGTGGTGCTGATGGTAGCCAGGGCCAGGTAGGGGTTGATGGCGGTGGCCCCGAAGGCCAGCAAACAGGCAAAGTGGTGCACTTCCCACACGTCGCCGGCCTCCACCACGAGCCCCACCGCGCCGCGCCGGCTGATGCGAATCAGGTGGTGATGCACGGCCGACACGGCCAGCAGCGACGGAATCGGCGCGTGCTCCGAGTCCAGGGCCCGGTCCGAGAGAATCAGCACCTCGAACCCGTCGTTCACCGCGTCCTCGGCGTAGCGGCAGAGGCGGGCCAGGCCGCTTTCGAGCGAGCCGGGCTGGCCGTCGGCCTTGAAATAGGTTTGCAGCGTTTTGGCGTGAAACAGGCCGGTGTCGATACTGCGCAGCTTTTCGAGCTGGTGGTTGGCCAGAATGGGGTGGCGCAGGGCCACGCAGTGCCCGTGCATCTTGTCCTCGTCGAGGATATTGCCGTTGTTGCCGATAAAAGTGGCCAGGCTCATCACCAGCCGCTCGCGGATGGGGTCGATGGGCGGGTTGGTGACCTGAGCGAAGAACTGCTTGAAGTAGCTGCTCAGGTGCTGGGGCTGGTCGGAGAGCACGGCCAGGGGCACATCCACGCCCATCGAGCCGATGGCTTCCTTGCCTTCCAGCGCCATCGGGAGAATGACGGTTTCGATGTCTTCGCGGGAGTAGCCGAACACCTGGTGGTACTTGAGCACGGCCGCCGCGCCGAGGTCGGAAAACACCTGGCGGGGCTCCTCCAGCTCGTCCAGCCGAATCTGGTAATTGCGCAGCCAGTCGCCGTAGGGCTGGCGGCTGGCTGCCTGGTGCTTGATTTCGGCGTCGGTGATGATTTCGCCGGCAACGGTGTCTACTACGAACATTTTACCCGGCTGCAAGCGCCCTTTTTCCAGGATAGTTTCCTCGGGAATCGGCAGCACGCCGGCCTCGGAGGCCACCAGCACGCGGCCGTCGTTGGTGACGACGTAGCGTAGCGGGCGCAGGCCGTTGCGGTCGAGCATGGCCCCAACCAGCCGACCATCGGTGAAGTTGAGGGCCGCGGGGCCGTCCCAGGGGCCCATAAACGTGGCGTGGAACTCGTAGAAGGCTTTTTTCAGCGGGTCCATCTGCTCGTTGCCGTCCCAGGCTTCGGGCACCAGCATCATCAGCACGTGGGGCAGGCTGCGGCCGCAGTGCAGCAGCAGCTCCACGATGTTGTCGAGGCAGGCCGAGTCCGACTGCCCGGCGTCAATCACGGGCAGCAGCATGGCCATTTCTTCCGCCGAGAAGAAGGGCGAGGCGTAGGTACGCAGGCCGGCGTAGAACCAGTTGAGGTTACCGCGCAGGGTGTTAATCTCGCCGTTGTGGGCCAGGTAGCGGAAGGGCTGGGCCAGCCGCCAGCTCGGGAACGTGTTGGTGGAGAAGCGCGAGTGAATCAGGCCGAAGGCCGTCGTCACCCGCTCGTCAGTGAGGTCGGGAAAGTAGCCGCGCACCTGGTAGGTAGTGAGCTGGCCTTTGTAGACGATGGTCTGGCACGAGAGCGAGGCGAAGTACAAATCGTCGAGGCCGCCGGGCAGGGCTTCCTTCACGTTCTGCACGATGAGGCGGCGCAGCACGTAAAGCTTGCGCTCAAAGTCCTCCGTGGTGGCCACGTCTACGGGCCGCGCCACGAACACCTGCTCCATCACCGGCTCGCCGCTGAGGGCCGTGACGCCGATGCCGGCTGGGTTCACGGGCACGGGGCGGTAGCCCAGGATGCGCAGGCCCAGCTGCGAGGCGGCCACGTCGATGAGGCCCCGGGCGGTGGTGCGGGCGGCCGCGTCCTTCGGCAAGTAGGCCTGGCCCACGCCGTAGGCCCCGGGCTCGGGCAGCTGAATGTCAAGGGCCAGGCACTCCTCTAATAGGAACCAGTGCGGAATTTGCAGCAGCAGGCCCGCGCCGTCGCCCGAGTCGTGGTCGCAGCCGCAGGCGCCGCGGTGCTCCATGTTTTCCAACATAGTCAGCGCGTCGACCACCATCTGGTGCGACTTGCGCCCGGTGATGGACGTGATGAAGCCCGTGCCGCAGGCGTCGTGCTCAAACTCCGGGCGGTAGAGGCCCGCCGAAGCAGCGTTGTAGTCAACCGTCATTTTATGCCTAGTTATTTGATTTTCAAACAAATGACGCCCTAAGGGCCGGTGGTATTGGGCCCCGCGGGACCCCGGCCGGCGCGTCCTGGCCGCCCCGGCGCACTGGGGTGGCCAGTGCTCTGCGCGTTAAAGTATTACACAACGTGGCTTTCGCCTAATCAACTTTTCGCCGGTTTACTATTTCCAATGTATCGCTCCCAGGCGCGCCCTAGGGCCCTGGGGCCCTAGGGCGCGCACCCCAGGGGCCCCAAATCCGTAAGCTGGTCCGCGCTGTTATTTCCTTAATGACCCCTTCCCTTCCCCCTGCCCCGGCCGCCCGGGCTACCATGTGGAGCCCGCTGGCCTACCACGTATTCCGGGCCGTATGGATTGCCTCGCTTGTTTCGAACGTGGGCACCTGGATGCAAAACGTGGCCGGCGTGTGGCTCGTGACCACGCTCACCACTTCGGCCCTGCTCGTGGCCCTGATGCAAACTGCTTCCAGCCTCCCCGCCTTCCTGCTGAGCCTGCCCGGCGGGGCCCTGGCCGACCTCGTTGACCGGCGCAAGCTGCTGCTGGGCACCCAGGGCTTCATGGCGGTGATGGCCACCATTCTGGGGGCCCTTACGCTGGGCGGGCAGGTATCGGCGCTGGGGGTACTGGGCTTCACGTTTCTGCTGGGCATGGGCTCGGCCCTGAACGGCCCTGTCTGGCAAACCGTGACCACCGAGCTGGTGCCGCGCCCGGTGCTGCCCTTCGCCATTACCCTGAACGGCGTGAGCAACAACATTGCCCGGGCCATCGGGCCGGCGCTGGGCGGGCTGGTCATCGCCTACTACTCGCCGGGCTGGGTATTTATGCTGAACGGCGTGTCGTTTCTGGGCACGTTCGCGGTGATATACTACTGGAAGCGCGACGCGGAGGAAAGCCAGGGCCCCGCCGAGCACTTCCTGGGGGCCCTGCGGGCGGGCATGCGCTACGTGCACTACGCGCCGCCCATCCACGCGGTGCTGGTGCGGGTGTTTGCCTTTGGGTTTGGGGCCAGCGCCATGTGGGCGCTGCTGCCGGTGGTCATCGCCCGCAAGCTGCACCTGAGCGCCGGCCACTACGGCGTCATGCTTTCGTGGCTAGGCGCCGGGGCCGTGGCGGGGGCCTTCCTCATGGGCCGGGCGGGGCAGCGCGTCAGCCTTAACCAGCGGGTGCTGCTGGGCGTGCTCACCTTCGTGGGCACCAACCTGGGCCTGGCCTTCGTCGAGAACACCGCCATCCTGGGGCCCATCATGTTCGTATCGGGCACGGCCTGGCTCATGGCCATGACCAGTTTCAGCACCACCGTGCAACTGAACGTGCCGAAGTGGGTGCAGGCGCGGGTCATCAGCATCTATATGCTGCTGTTTCAGGCGGGCATGAGTCTCGGCAGCCTGGCCTGGGGCGAGCTCGCCGACTACTTCAGCCCGCAGGTGGCCCTGTGCGCGGCCGCCGGCTGGATGGCCGCCAGCGCCCTGCTGGCTTTCCCATACCCGCTCTGGGCCGCCGACAACCTCAACCTCGACCCCGCCGAGCCCTGGCTCGACCCGCCCGTGGCCGGTGGCCCCGCCGACCCCGACGATGGCCCCGTGGTGGTGATGATTGAGTACCGCATCGACCCCGCCGACTGGGCCGCGTTTCAGCCGGTGGCCAGCCGCCTCTCGCGCCTGCGCCTGCGCGATGGGGCCCTGCGCGCCGGCGTGTATGCCGACCTGGCCGACCCCGCGCGCATCACCGAGTTTTTCACCGTGGCTACCTGGGGCGAGCACCTGCGCCAGCACCAGCGCTTCACCCGCGACGACCAAGTAGTGGAGGAGCAGGTGCGGCAGTTCCACCGGGGCCCCGAGCCGCCGTACGTGACGCACTTCCTGGCCTTTCCCACCGCCATCAACGTGCCCGTGGAAGTGGCCGCTCCCTACCCCAACGTAGAACTAACCCACTAATTTTTGGCACAACCTTTGGAACAAGTCATTTTAAGTACAGGTAAAAACTAAATAATGACAATTTCTTTGGTTAATATATAATATATAGTATATTAGACTATTATTAATGGCTGCCACCCACTACTACAATAGTTGAAAACGATAAAATACAGTTCGATCTTGGAATCGATTCAATTTATAAAATATAATTATTCTGCTTAAATATGGTGTGCAACTGATTGCTTTTATAAAATTTACAATTAGATACCTTTTAAATCATAATCGGCAAGGCTAATGGATCCTCCACTCCGTATGTCCCCTCACAAAACCCTGACGGACTGTCGTTGGACACGAAGTCACTGATATGATAATAGTATAAACCTACCCGCTTATATTCTCATGATACTTTACGAACGCCGGACCCACATCAACCAGATGATTCTGTTGGCTGCTGATGTTTTGCTTATTTTCGGGACTTTCCGCGCAATCAATTTTATTCAGCGCGGCGACTGGCAGTTTGGCGGCGATTACCCGCTGTTTTTTGCCGTTTTTGCCTTGTTGTGGTGGATTGTGGCGGGCCAGGTAACCGCCCCCACTTCGCTGGACCGGCTCACGACGTATTCGGAGAAATTTTGGGCCCTGGTGCTGGCCTTTCTCATCCACGCGGTGGTGTTCACGGCTGGCATTTTGCTGCTGCGGGTGCGGCTGTTGCCCATCCGCTACATCGTGCTGCTTTATGGCATAGCGGGCGCGGCCGTGGTGAGCGGGCGCTTACTGGTGGCTTTTTTCTACCGCACCTACCGCTACCGACTGGCCCGGCCCCACAGCCGCTTCGTGATTGTGGGCGCTAGCCGCAGCGGGCGCGAAATGCACCAGTTCCTGACGCTGCACGACCCGGTGGCCAACCAGTTCCTGGGCTTCTTCACCGACGAACCGGTAGCGGCCGACACCCAGCCGCTGGTGCGCGGCGGCTTGGCCGACCTCAAGGATTTTTGCGAGCGGGAGCAGGTGGACGAGATGTACTTCGCGTTGCCCCTCAACCAGTCCGAGCTGATTTCGGAGCTTTCAGCCTTTGCCGACGACCACTTCATGGCCTTCCGCATCGTGCCCGACTTTGAAGGCACCCTGCACAAAGGCGTGAACGTGCATTACTACGGCCGGGGCCCCATCCTCACGGTGCGCCGCCACCCCCTGGCGTTCCGCACCAACCAGATTGCCAAGCGTGGGTTTGACCTGGTGTTTTCGGGCTTGGTTATCGTGGGCATATTCCCGATTTTGCTGCCCATCCTAGCGCTGCTCATCAAGCTGGATTCGCCGGGCCCCGTGTTCTTCAAGCAAATGCGACCCGGCAAGCGGAATAAACTATTCCCGTGCTACAAGCTGCGCACGATGCGCACCGACCTGAGCGGCATTGAATTGCAAGCCACCAAGGGCGACGCCCGCGTGACGCGCATTGGCCGCTTCCTGCGCTCGTCAAGCCTCGACGAGATTCCGCAGTTCTTTAACGTGTGGCTTGGCCACATGTCGGTGGTAGGGCCCCGGCCCAACATGGTGTCGCAGCTGGAAGAATATTCCAAGTACATCCACACCTACACCCAGCGCCACGCCGTGACGCCCGGCATCACGGGCCACGCCCAGGTGAACGGCCACCGCGGCGAAACCCGCGCCGCCGGGGCCATGGAGAAGCGCGTGGAGTACGACCTGGAGTACGTGGAAAACTGGTCGCTGCTGCTCGACATGAAAATTATCGGCAAGACGGTGTGGAACATGGTGGCCGGCGAGAAGAATGCGTACTAACCGCGCCAGCTCGCCCGCGGCCCTGCCCCTTACCTTAGCGCCTATGTTAGCGACGCAAACTGTTATTGGTTCGGGCATCACCACGGGGTCCTTCGACGAATTTGTGGACCGCATCCTGCACCTGGGCGCGGCCCGCCAGTCGGCCTATGTGTGCTGCGCCAACGTGCACATGGTGGTGGAAGCCCACCGCGACCCCAGCTTCCGCCAGGTGCTGGCCGAGGCCGACCTCGTGACCCCCGACGGGGGCCCTGTGGCCAGCGTGGCCGGGTGGCGCGGCGGCCACCCCCAGGAGCGCGTGGCCGGCATGGACCTGGTGCCCGCCTTGCTGGAAGAAGCTGCCCGCCGCGGCCAGTCCGTATACTTCTACGGCACCACCGACGATGTGCTGGCCGCCATTGTGGCGCGGGCCAAGCACGAGCTTCCCACCCTGCGCCTGGTGGGCACCTGTGCCCCGCCCTTCCGCGCCCTTACCCCCGAGGAAGAGGCCGCCCACGTGGCCGCCATCAACGCCGCCGACCCGGATTTGCTGTTCGTAGCCCTGGGCTGCCCCCGGCAGGAGCGCTGGATGGCCGCGCACCGCGGCCAGGTAAAAGCCTGCATGTTGGGCGTGGGCCAGGCCTTCCTGGTATACGCCGGCATGGAGCAGCGGCTACCCGTGTGGGCCCGCCGCCTGTGGCTGGAGTGGGCCTACCGCCTCTGGCTGGAGCCCCGCCGGCTGTGGAAGCGCTACCTCGTCACCAACTCGCGGTTCCTTTTCCTGCTGGCCCGCACCTCGCTGGTTAAGGGCTGAAAATGAGTAATTAAGCCCTACCCGTTGTGAAGTAGGGTGCGGGGCTTGCCCCGCCTGCCATTGAACGGAATCGTTGAAACGGTGCGGACGACGGGCGGGGGCAAGCCCCGCGCCCTACCTCTTTTTCTCAAACCACTTCGCGACTACTATTAAGCTAAAAAGGGGGAGATTGAGCAACGGCCATTGCTCAATCTCCCCCTTTTTAGCGCTGTCGGGGGCCCTAATGTTTCACCTCCAGGCGCTGCACCAGCGTCGGCTGGCTGCTCTGGATTTGCAGGGTGTAGATGCCGCTGGGCAGGGTACTGGTATCGAGCGTAAACTGGTTGTCGCCGGCCGTGGCCTGCTGCTGGGAGCGGGCCACGGGAGTGCCTTGCATGTCGGTAACCACCAGCGTCACCGCTGTGGCCTGCGCAAAATTTACAGACACCGTTACCTGGCCGTCGGCCGGATTGGGGAAGAGCGTGGGGCCGGCGGGGAGTGCACTGGCGGCCATGCCAGCCGTTGCACTCGTTGCGGAGGCGCCGCCTTGCAGCACCAGTTCCACGTCGTCGTAGTACAACCACTGCCCGCCGCTGGCCTTGGAGTAGAAGCCAATTTCACACTGGCCGTTGCTCACCACAATGTTTGGCACCGTGATTTGCACCCACTGCCCGTCGGGGGTGGCCGGGGCGGCGGTGCTCACTAACGAGCCGCCGTAGTTGCTGGCCCGCACCTCGGCCCGGGGCTGGCCGCCGCTGCTCTTTACCCAGGCACGCAGCGTGTAGGTACCAGCCGGCAGGTTCTTCACGACTTGGTAAGTATAGACTTCGTAGGCCTCGGGGCGGTAGTGCGTGCCGTGGTACAGGCCCGAGTGGGCCCCGGGGTACGCCTCGGTGTAGCTGGCGAAAGGCCGGGTAGCGCCAAAGGCTTGAGTAGTCCACTGGCGGGGCCCCAATAGCGCGGTAAGGTCGTCGTCGAAGCTGGCGTTCAGCGCAGAATTAGCCCCGGCTGCGGTGGGCTGGAGCACAAATTCTACGTCGTCGAAATACAGCCACTGCTCCGCTTTGGCGCTGGAGTAGAAACCTATTTCGGCCTGCCCGTTCGTCACGCTAATGTTCGGGATTTGCACCAGGGTCCAATCGTTCATGACGGTATTGAGGCTAGCGAGGCGCATGTCGCCGCCGTAGTTACTGGCCCGCATCTCGGCCCGGGGCTGGCCACCGCCGCTCTTTACCCAGGCACGCAGCGTGTAGGTGCCCACAGGCAAGCCCTTCGCTACCTGGTAAGTGTACACTTGGTAAGCCTCGGGGCTGTAGTGCGTGCCGTGGTATAAGCCCGCATGCGCTCCAGCGTAAGCTTCAGTGTAGTCAACATTGTCGCTGGTGTTCAGGCCGGTGGCGGTTTGCCAGCCGGCAGGGGCCCCCGTTGGCTGGCCACCCGCTTCGAAGCCGGGGTTCAGCAGCGCGGCGGCGGCCACCTGGTCCGTGCCAGGGCTATTTTGCGCCACCAGCTCCACATCGTCGAAGTAAAGCCACTGGCTAGCCCCGGCTTTGGAGTAAAAGCCGATTTCGCACTGCCCGCTCGTCACGGCCAAGTCGGGCAGTGCCACCTGCACCCACTGCCCGTCGGGCGTGGCGGGCGCGTCCACCGTAATGTCGGGCCCGCCGTAGCTTTTGATGCGCAGCTGGGTTTGGTGGCCGCCCCCGCCTTTCACCCAGGCCCGCACTACGTAGCTGCCGGCCGGCACGTTTTGTACCACCTGGTAGGTGTAGATTTCGTAGGCCTCGGTGCGGTAGTGGGTGGCGTGGTAGGTGCCCGTGTGCGCCCCGCCGTAGGCCTCGGTATAGTTGGCGCTGGCGTCGGTGTCCTGGCCCGTCCAGGTTTGCCAGTTAGCAGGTGAGCCCACGGCCGCTCCATCGGCTTCAAAGCCGGGGTTCAGCACCAGGTTGGCTCCGGCAACCACCGGCGCGGGGGCCGGCGCAACCGGTGCCGCCACCACGGCCACGGACACCACGGCCGAGGTTGTGGCCGCGCCCGCGTTGTCGGTAGCCACGGCAATCAGCGCGTACGTGCCGGCGGCGGTGGGCGTCCAGCTCAATTGGTAAGGGGCCGCGGTGGCTTCGCCCAGCTTGGTGGTGCCGTTAAAAAACGCCACTTTGGCCACGGTGCCGTCGGAATCGGCGGCCGTAGCGCTCAAGGCCAGGGCCTGGCCCAGCACAATGCTGCTGGCGGCCGTCAGGGCCACGGTGGGCGCCACGTTGGGGGCAGCGGCTTGCTGGGGCGCCAGCGTCACATCGTCAAAGTAGATGGCTTGGCTGCCGCTGGCCTTGGAATAAAAGCCGATTTCGCACTGGCCGTTGGTCACCACAATGTTGGCCACAGTGAGCAGCACCCAGCCCGGGGCCGTCACGCCGCCGGGGGTGGCGGTAAAGTCGGCGTTCAGCACGGGGCCCCCGTAGTTACTGGCCCGCATCTGGGCCGCGGCTTGGCCGCCGCTGCTTTTCACCCAGGCGCTGAAGGCGTACGTGCCGTTTGCCAAGCCATTGACCACCTGGTAGGTGTAAACCTCGTAGGCCTTGGTGCGGTAGTGGGTGCCGTGGTAAGTGCCCGTGTGGGCCCCGGCGTACGATTCGGTGTATTCGGCGTTGGCATCGAAGGTGGCTTGCCAGCCCGCGGGCGTGCCCGAGGCAGCGCCGTCGGCTTCGAAGCCCGGGTTAACGACCTGGCCGGTGGCGGTGATTGGCACAACCGGGGCCAGTACCGGGGCCGGGGCTGGAGCAGCGGCCCCCAGGGGCCCCACCACTACGCCGTTCTGTTGCAGCTTCTGGGCCCACAGGGACCCTTCGTTGTCCTCGGTGGCCAGCGTGACGGGGCCGGGCAGGTGGACGGTGCCCTGGCACGGGGCGCAGGCGTCGGGGGCCTCGTCCTGCCGGTCGGCAGAGGGGCTGTGCCCCCCCCAGCGCACCACGCCCACCGTGTTGTCGGCCACCCGGTGGTTGGCGAACACGCCCCCCGGCTGCCGGTAGTAGTTGAACACCCCCAGCCCGCAGAAGCCCGCGCTGAAGCGCCGCCCGTCGGGCAGGTAGCCGCTGCTCACCGCCCGGTTGTCGTGGTAGTACACGTCGTGGCCGCTGGCGATGTTCATGGCCGAGTTGCCGATGCCCACGAACTGGTTGTGGTCGGCCTCCACGAAGCCCGTCGCCGCGGCCAGGGTTTGCGCGTCGCCGTCGGTGGTGATGCCCGTGCCCGTGAAGGGGCCCCCTGTGGCCGGGAACGGGTAGGCCCCGCGCACGAAGTTGTCGTGCACGTGCAGCGGGCTGGCCGCCGTGCCCGACGAATTGTACAGGTTGATGTTGTCCTCCACCAGGCTCTGGTCCGGCGTATTGAGCACCTCGTTGTAGGCGACGTCCACGCCGGGCAGGTGCTGCACCGTGTTCAATATCAGGAAGCTCGCCCGCGCCCCCCCCCCGTTGCGCCAGCGCCCGTCGATGTTGCGGGCCCGGTTGTAACGAACCGTCAGCGTAGGCCCCAAGCCCGCCCCGCTCCAGCGGTTGACCACGATACCGCTCGTGCCCGAGAAGAAGTTGTGTTCAATCACCAGGCTCTGCGACTGGTAAGCGTCCACGAAGTGGCCGGGGGCCTGGTTGTCCACCGTGGGGGCCAGGCCGGTGCCGGTGCAGTTGCGCACCACTAAGTTGCCCCCCGATCCCGATTGAATCAGGTTGCCCGCCCCGGACAAGTTGCATCCCAGGAGCACCACGGGCGCGGTGGTGTTGACCAGCACACACGGCACGCTTGAGGACAGGCTCTGGTAATTGCCGGTGTAGGTGCCGCCCTGAGTGATGACCAAAGGGCCCGCGTAGCTGATAGCCTGCGCCTGGGTAGCCCCGGGCAGCAGCGCCCCCACTCCGATGGCCAGCGCGGCGCAGGCAATAGCAGAGCGGACCTGTACCAGTTTACCAAAAAAGTTATATTTTTTTACCATAAACGTGCTGGTTAAGATCGCCGATCAATAGAAATCTTCATAATTCATAAGTTCTATTGTGGCAAATATAGGAGGCCGTCGGCAAACGTAAGCTATTGAATTACGCACTAGTATGAAAAACTATCAAACTATTTACTTCATAAGAACCCGCTATCAAAATAGCAAAATGCAATTTTTGAGTATTTCCCCACCTTGCTAAGGCCCTGGCAGCGCTCCCAGCCATTTTGCCAACTATTGCGCTGGATTAGCAATAATTATCGCTTGCTTGGCCGAATAAACCACCTGCTTTAGTTGATAATTAATATTCGTTTAAGCCATTTTTATCCCACCTGCTGCTATGGACTGTGTTTGGAAACGGGCACTTAACAGGCTCGACGAAATGGCATCTTTGATCCACTTGGGGGCTGCTGTACCTGAGCGGCTCGCCCTGATGGTGTCCATGTTTCACGTGCTCTTTGGGAACGCGAACGAGATGGAACGGTACAAAGTGGATCCCCAGCAGCGAATCACCACTGGGATTACAAACGTGTAACCGTGGCCTGCTTCCTGGCCCACGGTTACACGTTTGTAATCCCGGCCGACGTGCTACGCGGCCTCGAATCGGTGCGGAATACGTCCTCATCACTTCGACGACGGGTGTTACAACAATCTCCGTACGCTGCCCGTTTTGCAGCACTACGGCGTACCGGCTACGTTTTCCAATTCTACGCACCACGTGCTGGATAACCAGGCCTTCTGGTGGGACGTGGTGTTCCGGGGCCGGGGCTCAATAATGGCGAGGCCAGGGCCACAGAGGGGCGGACAAGCCCAAAAAAACTGGGCTAATTTGGGCCGCCGGGCTACCTTAGTCCGGCCGCTGCACGTATCTGGGCGAAGGCGGGCCGGCAGGGCGCAGCCGCTCTTTCTTCACAAACGCCGCGCACGCTGCTGATTGCATGATTTCTATAACCCAATTGTCGCGGGTGGGGCTTGGCACCAGCCGGGCCGCCTCGCTGGGCAGCCGAATGGCTCCGGCGGCTTTCAACGCCTTCCTCAAGCTGGCCACCGAGCAGAACGTTAACCTGATCGACACCTCTGATTTTTATGGTTCGGGCGATGCGGAACGGCTCATTGGCCGGGGCTTGCGCGCCACGGGCTACCCGTTTTTCGTCGTCACGAAGGCCGGGCTGCCCCGCGTGCACGCCCCCGGCTGGCTGTCGCCCCTCAACCAAATTGCCAAAAAAATCAGGCAGCGCGCCGGGGCCCGCAACAACTACTCGGCCGCCTACCTCGTGGGCAGCGTGCAGCGCAGCAACCAGCGCCTGGGCGTGGAAACCGCCGATGCCCTGCTGCTGCACGAGCCTACTTGGGACGCCCTGGCCGGCACCGATGCCTGGGACGGCCTGGCCCAGATTCGGCAGCAGGGCTTGGCCCGCTACACCGGCGTTTCGACCGACGACTACCGCGTGGTGGAGGCCGGCATTGCCCGCGGGCAGGTGCAGCTGGTGCAAACGCCCGTGGGCTGGGGCCCCAGCGGCCACGCCATTGCCGCGCTCTGCCGCGCCCACGGCATCCCCGTGATTGCCAACCAAGTACTGCAACCCTACCCCGCTTTGCAGCCGGCATTTGCACGGCACATGGCGGCCATCCAGAGGATGGACGGGCTGGCGGACATCTCGCTGCCCCAGCTGCTGATTGCCGCCGCGCTGGCCGAGCACAAGGCCGACGCCGTGCTGTTCGGCACCAGCAACCCGGCCCACCTGGCTCACAACATCGCGGCGCTGCGCTACGTGGCCAGCCTACCCCCTGCCCTGCCGGCCATCACCCAGTTGCTTTCCTGATTGTGACCGCATGATTGTTACCGAAAAAACTTTTCAGCCCGGCCACACCCTGGCCGCCGACGTCTGCATCGTCGGCAGCGGGCCGGCGGCTATTTCCCTGGCCCTGCGCCTGGACGGCACCCCGCTGCGCGTCGTGGTGCTGGCGGGCGGCGGCTGGGCCGAGACCGTGGCCAGCCAGGACCTGTACCGGGGCAGTGTGTGGCCCGCCGGCTCGCACGAGCCCCTGGAGGAAAACCGCCGCCGCCAGTTCGGCGGCACCTCGGCGGCCTGGGGCGGGCGGTGCATTCCTTTCGAGCCGCTTGATTTTAAGGCCCGGGCCTGGGTGCCTGGCAGCGGCTGGCCCTTCGCCTACGACGACCTGCTGCCCTACTACCACCAGGCGGCCGAGCTGTGCCAAGTCGGTGATTTTGAGTTTGATGCCCAGAAAGCCTTTCCCGGCAGCCACCCGGAAATTCTGGCGGGCCTCGACTCGGAGGAGCTGGTTTCCTACCCGCTGGAGCGGTGGAGCCCCCCGGTGCATTTCGGCAAGGCCTACCGAGGGGCCCTCGAAAAAAGTGCCAACGTGCAAGTGCTGCTCGACGCCCACGTACTGGCACTGCATGCCCCGGCCGGCAGCGCCACGGTGAGCCACGCGGAGGTGTCACTGCACGGCCAAGCGCTGACGGTAACGGCCGGGCGCTTCGTGCTGGCCACGGGCGGCATCGAAAACGCCCGGTTGCTGCTGGCCTCCGCCAACGACCAGTTTCCAAGCGGGCTGGGCAACCAGCACGACAACGTGGGGCGCTACTACATGGTCCACTTCAGTGGCACGTATGCCGACGTGAAGCTGCGCGACAAAACCCAGCTGCGGGCCGACTTCGAGCGCGACCCCGGGGGCGTGTACTGCCGCCGGCGCTGGTGGTTTCCCGAACCCACGCAGGCGGCGCACCAGATGCTGAACCACATCTTTTTTCTCTACCACGCCAACACCGACAACGGCCACCGCGACGTGCTGTTTTCGTCGCGGTTCGTGGCCAAGTCGGTGCTCTCCATCCTCAGCCAGCGCTCGGTGGCCCAAACGGCGCACCAAGCCCGGCTGCTGCTGCCGGGCCTGCGCGAGCACGCCGCCAACATCGCCAAAAACGGGCTGTGGGAAGTGCCCAACCTGGTGCGACTGGGCCTGAAGCGCATGGCCAAGCGCCGCCTGCCGTTCCTCATGCCCTCGAAGCAAAACGCCTACTGGGGCCTGTACTTTCAGGCCGAGCAGGCCCCCAACCGCGACAGCCGGGTGTGCCTGTCGGCCACGGAAAAGGACACCTTCGGCGTGCCCCGCGCCGAAGTAAAGCTGGCGTTCTTGGAAGCAGATTTGGAGTCCATCGTCACGGCGCACACGCTGTTCGTGAGCCGCTTCCGGGCGCAAAACCTGGGCGACATTAATTACGACGAAGACGAGCTGCGGCGCTACCTGCACAAGCGGATTGCGGCCTACAACTCGGCCTCGCACCACATCGGCACCACCCGCATGTCGGAAGACCCACGCACGGGCGTTGTGGACGAAAATGCCAAAGTACACGGGGTGAGCAATTTGTACGTGGCTGGTTCTTCGGTGTTTCCCACCGGGGGCCACGCCAACCCCACGCTTACCATCGTGGCCCACGCCCTGCTGCTGGCCGACTACCTCAAGGCCCAGCCAGCAGCTTGAATCAGGCCACCGGCTGCTTGCTACCCATTTTCATGTACAAGTCCAGGTATTCGTCGGCGACTTTAGCCAGCGGGAACCGCTCGGCGATGACGGCCACGGCCCGCGCCGACAACTGCTCGTACAGGGCCTGGTCGGCGAGCAGGCCATTCACGGCCTCGGCAATGGCCGTGGCGCTGGCCACGTCCACCAGCAGGCCGCCATCGGCTACCACCCAGGGCACGGCCCCGCTGGCCCGGCCGGCCACCACGGGCACCCCGTAGGCCATGGCCTCGGCCAGCACCATGCCGAACGATTCTTCGAGCGAAGCGTGCAGCACGAGGGTACTGGCCGCAATGTTTTCCAGCACTTGCTCGTGGGGCGTGGGGCCCATGAACACAACGCCCTCAATGCCGTGCTCATGGCAAAATGCCGCCGCTTCTTCGCCTGGCACAAAGGCCGTGCCCATGCCCCAAAGCACTGCCGCCGGGTGCCGCTGCCGCACGGCTTTAAAGGCCAACAGGGCCGTGGTGCTGTTTTTGCGGTCGTCCCATCCGTTCACAATCAGGCTGATAACGGGCCGCTCCAGCGGGGCCTTCGTGGCGCTGGGCCGGGCTGGGATCACCACCGGGTTGGCCACCACGGCCACTTTGGCGGTGGTCCAGGGCTGCACCGTGGCGGCCATGTACGGCGATACCGCCGTGAACCAGCGGCCCTTGCGGAACACGTAGCGGGCCATGAGCAGGTGAAACAGCCGGTTGAGTGTGCGCACGTATCGGAAGATAATCTGGGCGTTGTCGTGCACCGTCACGAGCGTTTGCGGATCGTAGGCGAGGCCGGCCAGCGCAAACTCATAGGTCCAGTGGGCGTGCACCACCTCAGGGCGGTAGCGCCGCAGTACAGCCAGCAGCCCTTGGCGCTCGAACCAGAAAAAATCGGCGGTGCGGCCCAGCCGGCGGCCGTTGGGGCGGAAGGTGCGGCGGCGGGCGGGCACCACCACGTAGGTCAGGCCGGGGCCCTCGTGCACGAAGGGCGCGGCGTCGTCGGCCAGTTGGTCGTCGAGGGTTATGGCCAGCACCTGGTGGCCCCGGGCCACGTACTCACGGATGAGGTTGCTGATGAGTGGGGCCCCTTCGCGCCCTTTGGGGTACGGGCAGGCGCGCCGCTCGGCCGGGGGCAACAGGTCGTTAGTGGCAATGGGGGCCAGCACTCCGATGTACATGCAAGAAAGAAAACGAAAGCCTATTTGGTCGGCTTTCGGGCTGTTACGGTGCCAGTAGCCACGCGGTTACGGCCCAGCTTGGCCGGCCACCGGGCCCACTCGTCCCGCTTGGTGGCGGCCGTGACGAGGGCGGGCAAGCCCTGCGCACGGAGCGCAGGCATCAGGGGCCCCGTGCTGGCAGTCGGCGAAGGACGCGTGCTCATCCCATCGCACTACATCCAATGCATTGCTATCCAGCTAGTTGTGAAAAAATATTGTAGCCGGCTACTGGTAGTAGTTGAACATCCCCAGCCCGCAAAAGCCCGCGCTGAAGCGCCGCCCGTCGGGCAGGTAGCCGCTGCTCACCGCCCGGTTGTCGTGGTAGTACACGTCGTGGCCGCTGGTTCCCGGCGGCCATCCGGCACAGAGGCGCGCCCCATGGCAGGGCGGGCACCTGCGACGTTGGCCAAGGTGCCGTTCGTAGCGAGCCTGCTTTGCACGTAACCACATGAAGTAGGTAAACGGTAGTTAACATTTATTTAATAGGGTACGTTTATTCACCTCGGAGCTGCCAAGCGGGCCGCGCGCCGTTGCCTAGAACCTTAACCCCTACCGACTTGACGATACCCTACGCTTTGCCAACCAAACGCCTCCAAGCGGCCCGCTTGCAGGTGGTTGATGCCCTGCGGGGTGCAGCCCTGCTGGGCATTTTAGTGGTTCATTGCAACCGGTGGTTCACGGCCGACGCCTTACCCAAGCAGCTGTACGATTTCCACGCGGCAGGGCCCCTCAACGCGCTGGTAATCGGCAAGGTGGAGTTGCTCTTCGTTGACAAATTCTATACGCTCTTCTCTTTTTTGTTTGGCTTGAGCTTCGCCTTGATGATCAGCCGCTCGCACGAAGCGCCGGCCGTTTTTTACCGGCGTTTCCTCCGCCGGCTTTGCATTTTAGGGGCCATCGGCCTGTTGCATTACCTCCACTGGCGGGGCGACATTCTGCTCATTTATGCAGCGCTGGGTGTTTTGCTGCTACTTTTCAACCGGGTTTCTAACCGGGTGGTCCTACTATTTGGCCTCCTGCTGGCGCTGAATCTGCCGGTCAACCTCGTGCGGATTTACCACGGCTGGGCGGCTCCCCCTACCCAGTCCGAGCGCCAGCACCGGCTGGCTCTGCTGGCCCGCAACGCCGTGACCAACTACCGTACTTTGGTGCACGGCAGCTACAGCGACAATTTCCTGGCCAACGCCCATTCGTTTGGCAACGCCTTGAATTTTCAGTTTGGCAGCGGGCGGATTTACCAAACGTTAGGGGCTTTTTTGATTGGGCTGTACGCGGGCCGCCGTCGGATTTTTCAGTACGCCACAGAAAAGCAGGCGCTTTTCCGGCGCTTCGCTTTTTTCGCTGTGCTGGTGTTGGTGGGCACCAAAGCACTTGCCCTACTTCTCACCCGAACGTACGGGCCCGAGCTACAGGCATCTGATGCGGTTCGGGCCATATTCCGCACGGTGTACGACCTGCGCAACGTCGCCACCACCGCCTTTTACATCGCCGGCCTGACGCTGCTTTTTCAATACTGGCCCGGGCGCTGGGCCGTGGCGCCCTTGTCCTTGGTGGGCCGCATGGCCTTAACCAACTACTTGCTCCAAACGCTGGTGGGTTCGCTGCTATTTTTTGGCTATGGCCTGGGGCTGCAAGGCACCAGCCAATTGTGGGTGGCGAGCTTACTGAGCCTGCCCATCTTCATGTTACAAGTAGGCCTAAGCGCCTACTGGCTCCAACATTTCAGCTACGGCCCCGTGGAATGGGCCTGGCGCTCGCTGACCCTGGGCAAAATGCAGCCAATGCGGGTCCGGCCAGTCCTGTCATAAGCAAGAGCACCCATGTAGTAAGACCTATGCTGGTGCTTGCTTATTACCTACCTAGATCGGTTACCAGGTTGATGTGTGGTGTGTAGCCGCGAATCGGTAGCGCACACTTAGAAACCGCGCTAGTTGCCCGTTTTTTGAGCTGTTAAGGGTCCAACGGTCAAGCCGTTGAGGGCGAGTTTGGCTTGCCAGCGGACCCACTCGGCCTGCTCGGTGGCCAGCGTGATGGGGCCGGGCAGGTGGACGGTGCCCTGGCACGGGGCGCAGGCGTCGGGGGCCTCGTCCTGCCGGTCGGCAGAGGGGCTGTGCCCCCCCCAGCGCACCACGCCCACCGTGTTGTCGGCCACCCGGTGGTTGGCGAATACGCCCCCCGGCTGCCGGTAGTAGTTGAACACCCCCAGCCCGCAGAAGCCCGCGCTGAAGCGCCGCCCGTCGGGCAGGTAGCCGCTGCTCACCGCCCGGTTGTCGTGGTAGTACACGTCGTGGCCGCTGGCGATGTTCATGGCCGAGTTGCCGATGCCCACGAACTGGTTGTGGTCGGCCTCCACGAAGCCCGTCGCCGCGGCCAGGGTTTGCGCGTCGCCGTCGGTGGTGATGCCCGTGCCCGTGAAGGGGCCCCCCGTGGCCGGGAACGGGTAGGCCCCGCGCACGAAGTTGTCGTGCACGTGCAGCGGGCTGGCCGCCGTGCCCGACGAATTGTACAGGTTGATGTTGTCCTCCACCAGGCTCTGGTCCGGCGTATTGAGCACCTCGTTGTAGGCGACGTCCACGCCGGGCAGGTGCTGCACCGTGTTCAATATCAGGAAGCTCGCCCGCGCCCCCCCCCCGTTGCGCCAGCGCCCGTCGATGTTGCGGGCCTGGTTGTAACGAACCGTCAGGGTTTGGGCCGGGGCCCCGGGGCTAGCCCAGCGGTTCACGCCGATGCCCGTGGTTTGGGTGAACTCATTGTGCTCGACTACCAGGCGGCGGGGCCGGTAGGCGTCCACGAACCGGCCGGTGGGCTGCTTGTCCACCGTGGGCGGCAGGCCCTGGCCGCGGCAATTGCGCACGGTCAGGTCGGCCCCCTCCCCAGCCACAATCAGGTGGCCGGGGCCAGCCAGCACGCAGCCATCCAGCACTACGGGCTCGGCCGTGGCCACGCGCACGCAGGCCACCCCGGAGGCGCTGCTGCGGTAGGTGCCCGAGTAGGTGCCGCCCTTCGTGATGACGAGCACGGCGTCGACCGGAGCGGCAGCGTGGCGCACACACGTTTTCAGCCCGCCCCAGTCCAACCCGGCCAGCAAGAGCCAGCACCCCAGGCTTTTGGCCGTGCCCATCAGTGCAGGAAGTAGCCCACGATGCGCCGGGCGTAACCGTTGAGCAAGAAGTACGGTAGGTAGGGCCCCGGGCAGTTCTTCAGAGCGAAGTGCGTGAAGTTGACCATGTTGCCCCCGCCCCGGATGCCGAACAAGTGCTGGTAGTAGCCCTTCACGCTGCGGTGCTGGCGCGTGAGGGTCTGGCCGCTCTCCTCGGGGTAGGTGCTGAGCTGGGCAGCGTAATTGCAGTACACCGGAAAGCCGGCGCGGCGGGCCACGCTGGTGTAGTCAAAATCGGCGAGGTAGTGCGGCAGGCGCTTTTCGTCGAAAAGCCCAATTTTTTCAATCACTGCCTGCGGAATAAGCAGCCCGCGCCCCGGCAGATACGTGACTGGGTGCAGCCCCGTGCGCTGGCCGGTGGGCAGCTCCTGGAGCAGGTCGGTGCGCGTATTGGTCCGGAAATCGAGCCGCTCGCCCCCGTAAATGGCCTCGCCGGTGGCGGCGTCGAACTCCAGGGCCCCCAGCACGGCGGTGGGGTGCGCGGCGGCGGCGGCCAGCATCTGGGCCACGAAGTCGGGCGCGGCTACTACGTCGTTGTTCAGCGTGAGCACGCGGGTGGCGCCCAGGGCCAGGGCCCGGCGGATGCCCAGGTTCACGCCGGCGGTCCAGAACAGGTTGCCGTCGCCGGTCACTACCTCCACCGCGGGGTAGTCGCGGGCCAGGGCCGCGGCAGTTTCGTCGGTCGAGCCGTCGTCCACCACCACGGTGCGAAACGCCTGGCTGGTTTGCTGGCGCAACGACTCCAGGCACTCCCGGGTGTAGCGCCAGCGGTTGAAAACCGGAATGATAATATAGAGCACTTCCTTTATAATAATGAGTAAATGGGCGAATGAATAAATAAGTGATGTTTAATGAAGGGGTGGGGGCCCGGCTGGCTCAGCTGGTTGCTTGCCCCACGCCTTCACTCGTTCGCTCATGCAATCCTTTACTCAGTGGGGCCAGTTCGGGCGCGGCATCGGCGGCTTGCTGGTAGAGGCTGGCCACCAGCTTGGGCAATGCAAACTGCGCGGCGTAGGCGAAGCCCGCCCGGCCCATTTGCTCTAGCTCGGCCGGGTGGTCGTAGAGGTGCTCCACGGCCCGGGCCAGCGCAGCCGTGGTGGCGGCGGCCGACTGCACGGGCACCTTGATGCCAGCTTCGGCGGGAATGAAATCGGCGGCCCCGTGGTGGTCGAGCGTGAGAATGGGCAGTCCCAGGGCCATGGCTTCCAGGTACTGGTTGGCGTAGGTGTCGCGCAGGCTGCACAGCATGAACACGTCGTGGCCGAGGTAGGCGGCGCGAGTGGCCTCGTAGGGCACGCTGCCGTGCCAGGTCACGCGGTCTTGCAGGCCATTGGCGGCAATCCAGCCGGGCACCAGGGGCCCCACGGGCCCGTCGCCCATAATGTCAAGATGGAACTTCACCCGCGCATCGACTTTGCCCAGGGCCTCCAGCACCAAGGGCAGGCCTTTGCGGGGAAACAGCCGGGCCAGCCACAAAATGCGCAACTCGCGGCCGGCCAGGGGCGAGCGGGGCGCGTAGGCGGCGGGGAAGTAGCTGGCCGGCAGCGCGGCGCTCATGGCCAGCGCCACCCGGGGGGCCCCCAGCCGGCGGGCCAGCGCGGCGGTGTCGCTATTGGCGGCCAGCACCAGCGCGGCGTGCCGCAGCGACTGCCGCACGTTGGGGTCGAAAGTGGTGAGCAGGCTGCTGATGGCGTTGCGCAGGGTCTCGGTCTTGAACCAGTCGGGCAGGTACTGGCGCAGCGAGGTGGGGGCCGTCATGCCGCCGCCGAGGGGCCCCAGCAGCAAGGGCTTCTTCAGGCGCCACAGCCACGACGCCATTTGGAGGCTGTTGTAGGTAACGTGGTGCACGACCCCGAAATTCACTTGCGCGTCGAGCCGGCGGGCCACGCGCCAGGCCCGGTACTGCCACACAATGTAGTGCAGGTACACACCAAACTGCCAGCGGTAGAGGAACTCCACGGCCCGGGGCACGGTCACAAACGCCAAGTGAATGCGGCCCACCGTGGGGTCAGCGGCGCGGTCGGCCAGCAGTTTTTCCAGGCTGGGGCGGCCGCGCGGGGTGGTGAGGCACCACACCTCGTGGCCCAGCGCCGCCGACTGCCACAGCCAGCTGAAGCCGGAGCCTTCTTCGCTGCCGCGGTTGGGGTCGCAGGCGTAGGCCGAGAGCAGCAGCTTCATTGGGGCAGGGCGTTGGTGGGCTGCGGGGCGGCGGGCTTGGCGGCTTGTTTAGGGCTTTGCAGGCCGGCGGCCACTGGCTTTTGGCCCGCGAATACGCGCCGCACCACGGCCCCCAGGCGGCCCCGCAAAAATTCGTTGAAGCGCCGGTTGTCGCGGCGGCGGTCCTGGGCCACCGCGGCGGGGTGGCGCAGCGGAAAGGCCAGGTCGCAGGCGGGCAGGGCCCCCATGGCGTCGCCGCCGTCGTGGGTGTGGGTCGAGCCGTTGCCGAAGCCGATGTTGCCCACCAGGTTCACGGCGGGCACAACGTAGAGGCCCCGGTGGCGGGCAATGGTATACTCCCATTGGTAGTCCCACACGTCGGGCGGCTGGGGCAGGGCCAGCACGCCAGCCATTTTGCCCAGGCGGTAGCGCTTTTCCAGGGGCCCGCTGAAAGTACTGTCCAGCTCGCCGGCGTCCGCCACCCGCTGGAAATCGGTGAGGTGGTAGTCGTACAGCTGCCAGGCCCGCCGCCAGGTGGCCCAGCCCCAGCTGTTGCGCTGCGTCGAGAAATGGTACGAGGGTGCGGCTGGGTCCAGGGGCCCTTGGGCCTCCGAGCCGAAGTTGTTGCCACCGATGTGCATCACCCGCGCCTCGTCGCGGTAGCGGGCCAGCAGCTCCTGGCAAAACGGGAAAAAGCTGGGGGCCGGCACGCAGTCGTCTTCGAGGATAATGCCCTCGGCTTCGTGCTCAAAAAACCAGTTCATGGCCGTGACGGGGGCCAGGCCGCAGTTCAGGTTTTTTTCCTGAAACAGGGTAAACACCTCGCAGGGCCAGTCCACGTCTTGCACCACGGCGCGGGTTTCGGCGCAGCGCAGGGCATCGGTGGGGTGGCCGGGGCGGGGGCCGTCGGCGGCCACGTACAGCCGGGCGGGCCGGGCCCGCCGGACGGTGTCGAACACGCGCCGGGTGGTGTCGGGCCGGTTAAATAGCAGCAGCAAGACCGGGGTAGTCAGGGGCCCATCGGGTGGGGAAGCGTGAGAATAGGGCATAGCGGAGCCGTTGGGATGCGAACGGCCTGTACGGGTATCGGTTAATGGACCGCCAACGCCGCCGGGGCATTGGCGTAGTTGGCCGGGCCCACGGGCTGGGCCACGGCGTGATAGATGGCTAGTGTACGTTGGATAATGGTGTTCGGATCGTGCCGCTCCCGGGCCACGGCCTGCGCTTGCTGGGCAATGCGGCTGCGGAGGGCGGGGTCGTGGCAGAGCCGCAGTACCTGCCGGGCCAGTGAGGCGGGCTCCAGGGTGCACAACAGGCCAGTTTCGCCCTCAGTGATGAGCGAGCTAACGCCACCCACGTCCGACGCCACCACGGGCAACCCCACCAACTGGGCCTCGCACACGCTGTTGGGGCTGTTGTCGATATACGAGGGGTGGAGCAGGCAAAACGACTCGCGCAGCAGCGCCGCCAGCCCGGCCGCGTCCTGAAACGGGCGGTATTCCACGTTTTCGGGCCCCAGGTGGGCCAGGCCGTGGCGCTGGGCCACGGCCGCCACATCGGCCGGCGCAAGGCGGCCCACAATCATAAGCTTCACGTCGGCCTGCTGGCGGATTTGGTCGTAGGCCAGCAGCATCTCTTTAAAGCCCTTGATGGCCTGGTTGCCGCCCACGAACAGGACCTGGGGCCGCGCCGGCGGGGCGGGCGCGGGCTGGTCGGCGGCGGCAAGGAACTCCGGCCGCAGGGCTTCCCAGTTGTGGTAGATGGTGCAGCCCGGGCTGAGGCGGGCCGTGTGGGCTTTGTCCCAGTGGGTGCGGCACGAGAAATGGTGCACGGTAGGCAGGTAGCGCCGCTCGTAGTAGCCCGCCAGCGTCCAGAGTACTTTCAGAATGGAAAACGGGTTGGGCACCACTTTCGCGTACTCCGACACGATGCCCTGCACCGAGAGCAGCAGCGGCACGGGCAGGCCGGCGGTCATAGCGGGCAATTGCAGCTCCGAGCCGTGCAGGTGCAGCAGGTCGTAGCGGTGGGCGTGGGCCCGCAGGTAGGCCCGCACCACGGCGATGCGCCGCCGATAGAATGTGAGGATGTCGTAGCGGACGGTGGGCGTTTTGAGGTAGATGAAGTGGATGCCTTCGGCGTCAAACTCGTCCACCGGCGCCGCGATGCGGTGCGACCAGTTCAGCACCGTCAGTTCAATCCCGGGTTGCTTTTTTAATAAGTTGGCCAGCGTGCCCACCCACGGCACCGGGTGGCCGCCGGTTTCGAGGGGATGCGGAAAGGGTGCTAACCAGAGGACTTTTAATGCCATGCCAGGTTTGGGCCGCCGGGAATGCGGGCGGCTCTAAGCAAAGATGTACCAATTAATAATTAAATCAAACACTTACGTAGGCGTCTCTTACTATTTCCTGGTCCTCTGCGGGCTCTTCTGCGGCGGGGAACGCCAAGGGCTGGGGCTCGGGCTCGGCCAGGGCAGCCAGCAGCAAACCCAGCAGGCCGAAGTGGTACGTGGACCAGTCGTAGGACGCCGAAAACACCAAAAGGCAGCCGAAGTAGGCAATCAGCAGCGCGGTATCGGGGCGCATGGGGCCCGGCTGAAGCAGGCGCTGCCCAATGCGGACGATGGGCACGAGCAGCACCAATAAGATGCCGAGGATACCGAAGTAGAAGGCCCGGTCGAGGTAGAAGTTGTGGAAGTGGTGGCCGGTGCGGTCGGCCCACATGGGCTGGTCGTTGCTGGGGTCGTAGAACTGCATGGGCACCTCGAAGCCCTCCAGCCGCCAGCCGGCGATGGGGCGCTCCTGCACCAAGGGTATGTACGACTCCAGCTGCTTGAGGCGCCAGCTGCCGGTACCCTGCTTGTCGGCGTTGGCCATGTCGTCCATGCTAGTAGCCAGGCGGGTTACTACCTCGGGGTTGTTCAGCACCAGGGCTGTGGCCCCAAGCGAGCCCAGGATGCCGGGCACCACCACCAGCATAAAGGCCTTGGTGAAAGAAAACCGCACGCCCGGCGTGCGGCGCAGCAGCAGCAAATCGAGCGGAATGGCCACCGCCGTGGCAATCCACACCGAGCGGTGCTGGAGGAAGATGATGAGCGGCAGGCACAGGAAAAACCCGCCCAGTGCCAGCAGCTGGCCGTGGGTAAGGTAGCGGTTGAGGCAATACAGGGCCACCGGCACGAACAGGTAGGCTGCCGACGAGCCAAACCCCCGCTCGTTTTCGGCGAAGGCCGTGAAGCTGAGTGAGTCGCGGTGATAAATAAGCAGGTTGGCCACCAGCACTAGCGTGAGCACGCCCAGCAGCTGGCCCAGCGACGGCAGCCCGAAGCGCCGGTGGAAACAGTAGATACCGAACATAATCAGCAGCATGAACAACTTGCTGAACACGTGCGGGTAAGCCATCCACGAGCCCTGGTTGGCATACGATTCCAGCATCAGCCCGCCGATGGCAGCCAGCACCACCCACATCCACCACCGAACGAGGGGCTCCATGTAGCGCCCGTAGCACACCATGGCGGCAAAGGCGGCCGCAAACAGCCCGTAGGTGTACAGTTTCACCCCGTCGGGCTCCTGGTCTACCTGGAACCCATAAATAAATTCCCAAAACGCCGCGTTAGTAGCCAGCACGGCCAGCATGGGCAAAATCAGAAGGAAATGCAGCTTGATTTTCATGACGTAGCGTAAGGTAAAGCCGCGGCCGGGCTAGGCAAGCTGCGGGGCCGCCGCGGGGGCCGCCGGCCGGAGCGGCGCCTGCCCGGTGGCCTGCCGGTAAAACGCCAGGGTATTGCGCACCATCTCCGCCACGTCGAAGCGCGGCCGGGCGTAGGCGTACTGGCGCTGCTGGAGGCCGCGCAGCGCGGCGGGGTCGGCGAGCAGCGCGGCCACTTGCGCGGCCAGGGCCGCGGGCGGGGTGGGCTTGGGCACCGAGGCTTCGGGCGTGCCGGCCAGCAGCTCGGGGCTGCCGCCGGCGGCCAGGGCCAGCACCGGGCACCCCGCCGCTAGGGCCTCAATGACCACGTAGGGGCAATTCTCGCGGGTGGCAGTGTGCACATACACGTCAGCGGCGTGCAGCAGCGGGGCCACGTGGGGGTGGTAGCCCAGCAGCACCACGTCGTTTTCGAGGCCGTGCTGCGCGATGAGGGCCCGGAGCATGGCCTCGTCTTCGCCCTTGCCCACCAGCACCGTTACGCAGCCGGGGTGCAGGCGGCGCAGCTCGGCGGCGGCCTGCACCAGATACTGCTGGTTTTTGCGGGCTTCCCACTGGCCGATGTTCAGCACGATGGGCCGGCCCGGAAACAGGGCCCGCAGGTCGGGGCCGGGCAGCGGGGTGCCGCCGGGGGCCGGCCGGGCAAAGGCGTCCATGTCCACGCCGTTGTGGGCAATGGCCGTGCGGGCATCGGGCGGCAGCAGAGGCAGTGTGAGGCGCAGCGCGTACTCAGAGATGCCCAAAAAAAACTTGGTGCGGCGCAGCAGGAAGTTGAACCACGTCAACTCGAAGCGAGCCGCCCAGCCGTTGGGCTTCAGGCCCACCTGCTTGATTATTTCCTCGCCGGGGTGGTCGTTGTAGTGGCCGGTCACCACCACCGGCACCCGGTCGCGCAGGGCTAGCCGAGCGGCCCACCCGCTGCTCACGTCCTGGGCGTTCACCACATCGTAAGCCTGTCGGCGGTCGATGGCGAAGTAAATCTTGATGACGTCGGTCAGCTCCAGGCCCAGGCGCTGGCCCAGGCGGCCCGGCAGCAGCGCCAGCCCATGGCGCAGGGCCCCCACCAGGCGCTGCCCCCAGGCGGGCAAGTCGTTCAGGGTGATGACCGTTACCTGGTGGCCTTGGGCCCGCAGCAGCGCGCTTAGCCGCTCGTAGTGCACCCGCACGCCCGACGCCGCACCCGGCACTTGCAGCGAGGTTAGCAGAATATTCATGGGGTCAGGGAATTATCAAAGGCTTCCAGCACTGGGAATTCGCTGGCGTCGCGCTCCAGAAAAGCGGCGTAACGGGCCAGCCGCACGTGGGCCCCGGCCGGTAGTGAGGCCCGGCCGCGCAGCCGCCCCAGGCCCTGCTGCAACATCGGCCGCAGCTCGTCCGAAGGCCAGCGCAGCACCACCGCGCCCAGCACCAGGGCCCCGGCGGCTATCTGGGCGAGCAGGGCCACCAGGGCGGGCGCGTGCAGCGGGCGCACCAGCGTGGCCACGGCCAGCAGGCCCAGGCCCACAGCGGCGGCGTTCAGCAACCCGGGCTTGTAAATGGCAAACAGCCGGCCGTAGGGAATGCTAATGTCGCGGTGCGTGATGCGCATGTATAAGAACGTGCGCACTACCTCGCCCGTGCCAATGGCCCCGGCAATGCCGGCAAGCCCGTAGCCCTTCAGGCCCCAGAATAGCCCCGCCAGCAGGGCCATAAACTCCAGGTTGAGGATAATTTTCTGTTTCAGATTAGCCCGGGCGTCGGCCACCACGCCGGCAAACAACGTGGTCATGCTCAGGGGAATGGACAGGCAAAGCACCCGCAGGATGGGTACCGACGCCGCCCACCGGGGCCCCAGCAGCACCTGCACCAGCTCGGGGGCGGCCACGGCCACGCCGGCGCACACGGGCAGCACCACGGTGGCCACCAGCGTGCTGCTGGTGAGGTACAGGGCCCGGGTGCGGGGTAGGTCGTCCTGGATTTTACTGAAGGCCGGGAAGGCCACCCGCGCCAGGCTGTTCGTCAGGAAGTACATGGGCAAATACAGCAGCATGTAGGCCCGGTTGTAGATACCCAGCAGTACCGAGCCCAGCAGCCGCCCAATCAGCAGCGTGTCTAGGTTGCCGTTGATGAACTCCAGAAAGCCCACCACCGACACCCGCCCGCCGTAGCCCAGCAGCCGGGCGTAGGGGGCCCGGTCGAAGATGAAGCGCAGCGAGTGCCGCACTACCAGGTAGTTCATCAGGGCCGCGAAAAACTGCTGGGCCAAGCTGGCCGCCACCAGGCTCCACACGCCCGCGCCCAGCAGGGCCATTGTAATGCCCACGCCGCCGTAGCCCAGCACGTAGGCCGCCACTTCTACCTTGGCAATGACCTCAAAGCGCATTTCGCGACGCAGCAGGCTGGTGGCGGTGGCCCCCAGGCCCACGATGATGAAGCCCAGGGCCTGCATCCGCACCAGCGGCACCACGGCCTCGTTTTTCAAAAACAATACCGCCAATGGGGCCCCCAGCCAGGCAATGCCCGCCACGGCCAGCCCCAGGCCCAGCGACGCCGTGAAGGTGGCCCGCACATCGTGGCCATCAATCTCGGAGCGCTGCACCAGGGCGTGGCCCAGGCCCATTTCGGCGAAGTAGCTACCAAAGCGCAGCACCACGCCCGCCATGGCCACCAGCCCGAAGGCGGCGGGGTCGAGCAGGCGGGCCATCACAGCGGTGTAGCCAATCTGCATCACGGCGGTGAGCACCGTGGCGGCCGTCGTCCATTGCACGCCGCGCACGGCGGCCGAAGACAGGTTTTGGGTGGTTACGGCCATTTTTTTAGCTGATGGCTTTTAGCTGTTAGCTTTTTAAGACAAAGATGTTCTTTTCCACTTGTAAAAATCTAACAGCCAATAGTTAATGGCCATCAGCTAAAAACTACGCTCCGTATTTATAGGCGTCGGCTTTGTAGCGGTATTCGTAGGTGTTGGCGAAGCGCACGTCGTTGATGAGCAGGTAGAGTTGCTTGACTTTTTGGTCGCGGTGCATTTCGTTGATCTGGCCCACCAGCGAGCGGTCGGTATAATTCTGGCGTACCACATACACCTTGGCGTCGAGGTATTGCAGCAGCACCAGGAACTCCGACACGTAGCCCAGCGGTGGAATATCCACCAGCAGGTAGTCGTACTCACCGCGTAACTGTTGCACCAGCTCGCCCAATCGTGCGCTTTCAATCAGGCGCGTGGGGTTCTGGGGCAGCGGGCCGCAGCAAAACACGTCGAGGTTGTCAATACTAGTACTGCTACGGGCCTCGTCTAGGGTGCTGGTGCCTTCCAAATAAGTACTGAGGCCGTGCGCGGCGCGGCGGTCGATGCCGAAGTAGCTGGCCAGTGTGGGGCGGCGCATGTCGCACTCCAGCACCGCCACCCGGCGGCCGCTCTGGGCTAGCTCGGCGGCCAGGTTCACGGTGCAAAAGCTCTTGCCCTCGCCCGGCACCGACGACGTGACGCCAATCACGCGCTTATCCAGCCCCGCCGAGAGGTATTGCAGGTTCACGCGCACCGCCCGGAAGGCTTCCGCAATGGCGCTGCGCGGGTCGTGCAGCATGCTCTGCTTGTCCTCGTCGGAGCCGTGCGGGATGGCGCCCAGCAGCGGAATGCCGGTGAGGCGGGCCAAGTCTTCCTTGCTTTGCACGCGGCGGTTGGTTTTGTCCTGCATCAGCACGAGGGCGGCGGGCAGCACCAGGCCGGCCAGCAGCGCCAGCAGGCCTACCAGCAGCGGCTTGGGTGCCGAGGGTCCCAGGCCGTTTTGCTTGGCGGCGTCCACAATCTTCTTATCGGTAGCGTTGGTGGCCAGGGCAATGGCGGCCTCGTTACGCTTCTCCACCAGGTAGTTGTAGTTCTTCTCGTTGAACTGGGAATTGGTTTGCAGCGAGCCGAGCTGGCGCTCATTCTCGGGCATCCGGCTCAGCTGGCCGCGCACCTCGCCCAGCTGCTGGTCGGCGTCGCGCAGCGAGCTGGCCGACGAGTTCACCAGCCCGGTCAGGGTCTGGATAAGCAGCTCCTTGGTCGTGCTGATTTTCTCGTCGAGCACCACCACCAAAGGGTTGATTTCGCTGGCGTTCACGATCAGGGCGGCGCGCTGGCTGCCCAGCTCCGAAAGCTGCTGGATGAGGCCAGTCGCGGCCGGGTCGTCAAGGCCGCCGCTGCTCAGGGCCGTTACGCTGCCAGCACCGCGGTGGGCACGCAGGTAGGAGAGCATATTTTCGTAGCGACGCTGGCTGGTAGCCAGGCGGTTGCGGGTGGCGTTCAGCTCGTTTTGCTGCTGAATGCCCACGCCCGACTGTGCCCCGGCGTCCACCACGCTGTTGGCCGAACGGAAGGAACTCAGGTCCTGCGCGGCGCGTGTTTTCGAGCCCGACAGCTTACTGATTTCGTTGTCGAGGAAGGCCAGGGTTTTGCTACCCACCTGGTTTTTTTGGCTTAGGTCGTCCTGCACATAGGTGGCCATCAGCGTGTTCAGGAACTGGGCTTCCTTAGCCGGCACCGTGCCCGAGGTGGTCAGCTCCAGAATGCGCGACTCGTGGTCGGTGGGGCGCACCTTGAGGCGGGCCTGGTACTCGGCCGTCAGGCTGGCCAGGTCGTTCAGCTTGAAGAAGTACCTGGCTTTGCCGCCGCCCAGCTGGTCGGGCTCGGGCCGGAACACCAGCGTCAGCAAGGGGCTGCGCAACGTGTCGCCGGCGGCCACGGTCTGGTCAAATTCCACGTCGGTTACCTCGCGCACCAAGTCGCCGGTGGCCAGCTGGCGCAGTTGGCCGCGCTTGGCGTCGGCGTGCACCCGGAATTTGTTGCCTGGCAGCGACTCCACGTAAATGGGCACGCCCGTGAGCTGGGGCCGGCCCGGCACGGCCACTACCCAGAAGGGCATATCGCCGGCCGCCCGCTCGCGCACTTGCAACGGCCGCACCCAGTTCAGCCACGAGTTGGGCTCGGCGTAGTAGCTCACCGAAAACGGCAGCTGGGCCAGCGTGCGCCGCATCATGTCCGACGAGGAGAGCAGGCCCACTTCGTCTTCCAGCTTGAGGCCCTTGGGCTTGCTGTCCAGCAGTTGCAGCAATTCCTGGGCCTGCTTGGAGCCCGTCGATTGGTCGCCGATGAGCAAAGTGGACTGAAAATCATAGACCGGAGCCTTCACTTGCAGGTACACCCAGGCCAGGACCCCGGCGATGGCCAGGGCCGCGACGAACCAGGTCCAGCGGCGGCGGAGCTTGAAAAAAAGCTCGTGTAAGTCTAATTCGGCAGCAAAAGGGGCAGGACGCGCTTCCATAGGTATTTAGCTTGGGCAGAACCCCAAAAAATCAAACGGTTAAACCCGGTTATTTTCTCGTAGTAAAATAGCCGATCAACAGCACAACGGCGGAGATGCCGGCAAATACCAGGCCCAAGTTGTTAGCGTTGCCCCGGGCCGTGCGCGCCTTCAGCGGTTCTATGTACAGGGCGTCGTTGGGCAGCAGGTAATAGTAGGGCGATTGCAGCAGTTTGGGGTCGGTCAAGTCTAGCAATACGACTTCCGACCCCTTGGCGGTTTGCCGAACGAGCTTAACGTTCTGGCGGTTACCGAATTCAGTGAGGTCGCCGGCCATGCCCAGGGCCTCCAGCACGGTGGCCTGCGGGTTGTAAATGAAGTAGCGGCCCGGCAGGCGCACTTCGCCCAATACCGTGATTTTAAAGCTTAGCAATTTCACCAGCACGTTGGCGTCGCGCACGTAAGCGCCCACCTTCTGCTCGAGCAGTGCCTGGGCCTGGGTCAGGCTGAGGCCCGTTACCTTGAGGCGGCCCACGGTGGGCAGATTGATGGTGCCGGCCTCGTCGACGGGGTAGCCCGTGAGGTAGAGGGTGCTGGGGTCGCCCGAAACCATGCTCTGGGGCGTCGGCACGTTAAAAAGTTCGCTCAAGGCGGGCTGCACGCTCTGCACCCGGATGCTGAGCACGTCGCCCGGCTGGAGCAGGTACGCCGGGCGGGCGTTGTTCACCTCCACCGGCTTTTGCGTCGAATAGCTGCTGCTTTGCAAATACGGCAGCTTTTGCTGCGTCACGCAGCTTCCCAAACCCAACAGTAACCCCCAGCCCAACCAGCGTAATCGGAAAAATAACATCATGAGTAGAACATTCAAAAAGTTGAATAAATAAATTATTAGTCAAATTTGCAAGTATTGTGACAAAATAACTTGCTTGCGGCGCGCCATTGCCCGGGCGCGTTCCAGCGGCGAAAATCTCCCGGACGGTTGAATTCGCTGAGCCATACGGATTTTAACCCGTTCACGGTTGCGCAACAAACCCGGCGCTTCGCCCACACCGCGCCCGGGGCCCCACCGGCCAGCAGGGCCGCCCCGCGGAAACTCCACAACGCGCCGTACCGTAGAGCCGCGCAACCGCCGAGCTAACGCCTTGACTGCTTGGGGCGGCCCCGCAGTGCCCAGCTTCCCACCGGCTGGCCCCATACTCCGCATCATCCAATAGCTTGTCCCCGCCATGAAAAACCTTTTCCCCACGCTCGTTTTTTTGTTGGCCGCCGCTGGTTGCAACTCCCCCGCCCCGGCCGGCAAGGCCGCCGCAGGGGCCCCCGCAGCCAAGGCCGCCGCCCCGGCCGATACCTTGCAGCAGGCCGTGGCGGCGTACGTAGCCGCCCACGCCGCGGCCTTCCCCGGCTACGAGCCCGTGCGCTGGGGAGCCCCCGCCGCCTACACCAAAATGAACGAGGCCGCCATCAAGGGCGTGTTAGCCATGCAGGCCTTTGACGACGCCCTAACGCCCCGCAACCAGGCGCTGGCCAACTACAAAGCCTCGCTGGCCCGCCACGACGCGCCGGCCAAAACCGCCGCCATCATGGCCCGCTATGGCAAGGCCAATAAGCACAACGATTCGCTACTGGTCATCGCCAACAGCTTCATCGGCGTGAAGGATTCGGCCCGCCTGGGCACCCAGCTGGTGCACGCCTACCGCGCCAAAAATAAGGCCGGAGCCCTGGCCCTCGACAGCGCCACGTTCGTGGTGTACCCCGGCGGCCGCGTCGAGCAGCTGTAGCCCAGCCCGGGGCCCGGCTACTAAGGCCAAGTCCTTCGTTATAAATATAAATTATATTTAATATAATTTATATTTACAGGAAACAAATTGCGCGTTTTTAAGTGGTAACGCGCTGCTGAAAATGTAATTATCCGCTACGCCCCGCTGGCCTAGGGCCCCAAAAATCTGCTTGGCGCACTGCAAGCGCCGCTGGGGCGGACACCGGCAAAACCCCGTTTTGCATCTTCAGCCAGGGCCCAATCCTTGGCGGACCGGCTTTCGTAAGTCCATTTGGTACTGAAGCCATAAAAAACAGCACCTTTTTTCTTCACTCCTTCGTCAACCCATTACCATGACCACGCTGCACAACATGCCGGAAGACATTAAAAACTTCCTTCGGACGCACAGCTCAGCCCCCACGGGGCCCCTGGCGGCCGAGCACCAGGTGGGGGTGCAGCTGGCCATTTCGCGCGTGGCCGACTTGGTAATGAGCACCTTCGAGGAGCTGGCCGGGCAGCCCAGCGGCCGCGACTCCCTCTGGAACGCGGCCCGCGCCGCGCACACCGCCCCGCAGCCCGACGCCGATGCGGACCTGGTGAAAACGGCCCTCGACGACCGCTACCACGGCAAGGTGCACAGCGTGGCCACGGCCACCGGCATCCAAACCGCGTCGGTGAACCAGCTGGTGGAGCGGGTAAGTGGCGCGGCGCTCAGCATCATGGGCGGCCTGGTGGCCCAAAATAGCTGGACGGCCCAGGAGCTGAGCCAGTGGCTGCGGCCGCAACCGGGCGCTGCTTCGGCCGCGGGGGCCCCGCTGGCCGCCGAGTTTGCCGCCGCGTCCACAGCGGCCGGAGCCCCGGCCGTAGCCTCCTCGTGGGTGGCGCGGCACGCCAACGCGCTGCTGCTGAGCGTAGGCCTTATTGCGGTGGCCGAGTTTGGCTACATCCTGGGCACCCGCACCCCCGATGCCGAGGTGGCCGCGGTGTCCTCAGCCGCCCCCGCCCTCGACGCCAGCGCCCCGTCGGGCCGGCCCTACACGGCCGTGCCGGTGGCCAACCTGACGTCGGCCGCCGACGCGGCCCGCGGCAAAACGGCGGTACCGGTGGTGCTCAAGCTCAAAAATGGCGTGCGCCAAATCATCGGGTCCAACTCGACCGAGAGCAAGCTCTACCAGTTCCTCATCGACCCCACCAAGGAGGTTGACTTGCTGAACCCGTCAAAGGGCTGGATCGGCTTCGACCGCATTTATTTTGAATCCAATAAAGCTATTCTAACCAACGAATCGCTGTGGCAGCTCTCCAACATCGCCAGTATTCTCAAGCGGTTTCCGGCAGCCAAGGTGAAGCTGGGCGGCTACACCGACAGCTCAGGCAGCCCCTACATCAACCTGCGCCTGAGCCAGGAGCGCGCCAAGGCCGCCATGGCCACCCTCGTGAGCATGGGGGTGCCCGCCGACCGCCTCACCTCGACGGGCTACGGGGCCCTCGACGGCCTCGCCAGCAACGACACCCAGGAGGGCCGCTCCCTTAACCGCCGCGTGAGCATGCAAGTGGTGCAGAAATAGGGCCCCGGCGCTTATCGTGCCCGGTTTCTTTCAGGAATTACCAACAAAAAAGAGCAGTCTTGATGGGCTGCTCTTTTTTGTTGCAACATATCTTTAGCAGGTACTTACCTACCCTGCGTAGCGCCTCGCAAGGCCTCTATGGGGGCTTGTGAAGCAGCTTCCGCTACTTATTGCGCCACTTGTAGAGTTGGAGCGTGCGGATGGTATCGGGCCGCTTGCGAAAATTACCGGTCAGGCTGTCGAGGGCGGCCTCGCCGTAGAGCAGGAAGTTGTAGAGGCGGTTGTCGCGCTTGGCGCGGGCTTGCTGCAAGGTGGCCTTGGCGGCCCAGCTGGCGTACAATGCCCAGCCGAGGGTGTTACCAAACTGATTTTGCAGCACGCGGCGCTGGTTGCGCACAGCATAGTACTGCTTCCAGGCGGCGGGCCACGGAATACCGTCGCGATCGAACGAAGCGGGGTGATAGAACACGCTGCTGGGCACCGTCACAACGGGGAAGCCGTGCTTCTGGGCCCGGGTCATGTACTCCACCTCATCGCCCCAAATAAACAAGTCCTTGTCAGGAATACCAATGGTTTCCACCACCTTGCGGTGCACCAGCGTGCCGTTGAAAAACGAGGCCACGCCGTAAATCAAGTCCACGCCGGTCATGTCGCTCACCTTGCGGTAGGCTTGGTTGGGGCGGTCCACGAAGAAGGCCAACTCGTCGCGGTTGTTCACGCTCACCGACATTGCGTTCTTGATGCAGGGCCCCAGGTTGGGCGCGGCCAGCAGCTGGGCCAGGGCGTCGGGCGCGGCGAGGCAATCGTCGTCCATGCACCAAATCCAGGTATGGCCGGCGCGGTAGGCCGTATCGATGCCCGTGGCGAAGCCGCCGGCCCCGCCCAGGTTGGCTTGGGTGGTCACCAGCAGGCCGGTCTGGGTGGCCAGCCACTCGGCAGTGCCGTCGGTGCTGCCGTTGTTCACAATAAAGATGGCGTCGAGCGGCCGCGTTTGTTCGCGCAGCGTGTCGAGGCACTTCTTGAGGTCGGCCAGGCGGTTGTAGGTAACCACCAAAGCGGCAATTGTTTCCATAACTACCTGTTTTTTAATGCTAATACGCGCGATTTAGTAAAGGCGATGGCTTCGCGCAGGTGTGACACCTTGATGACTTCGATACCCTTCCAGCGCAGGTACACGTACATGGCCCCCGTGATGTAGGCCTCCGTGAGCACCAGCGCGTAGGCGGCCCCCACGTGCGCATAGCGGCGGATGAGCAGTAGGTTCAGGGCCAGGCCCACCACTGAGCCCACGGCCGTGACCGTGAAAAAGGCGCGATCCATGCGCAAGTTTAGCATGGTGTGCAGGCCCAGCAGGTTGCTCATGCCGATGATGAGCGGCAGCAGCGCCACGATGCGCAGGATGGTGACGGCCCCCGCGAACTTAGCCCCGTAGAGCAGCGTGATGACGTAGGGCCCCACCAGCCACAGCCCCGCGCTCACCAAGGCCATTACAATGAAAAGTGGGAAAAACGTGGTGCGCACCATGCGCAGCCCCTGCTCGCGCCCTTGCCCAAAAGCCTGGGCCACAATGGGGAAAAAGGCCTGGTTGAGCGCCAGGCCCACGAACGATTCGGCCATACCCTCCAGCCGCGTGCCGGCCGCGTAGATGCCCACGTTGTAGGGCAGGCTGAGCAGGCCGAGGATGAACACGTTCGAGCTGGCGTAGATCGTAATCATCACCGACGAGAAAAACAGCGTCCGGTCTTCCTTGAAGCGGTTGCGCAGCTCAGGGCCCGTAGGCCAAGTGAACTTGATTTTGAAGCGCCGCACGGCCACGTAGAGCGCAGCCACGCTCACCAAAATCTGCGACACGCTGATGGCCAGGTTCTGGTACACGTAGTCATCAGCCTTGCGAATGAGCAGCAGCACCGAGAGCGAAAAGATGAGCTTCACGGCCAGATTGAACATGGCCACGCGCCCCAAATCTTCCATGGCCTGGTACAGCCAGAACGGCGAAAGCACCGTGCCGATGCACACCAAAAACGTGCAGATGTGCAGCCCCAGGTGCCCTTTGAACTCAGGGTTGGAGAGCGTGACGACGGTGAACACGACTACCGACAGCACCCACAGCAGCGCCTTGCCAGCCATTACCTGGCTGAAGATGCGGCTGGTAGCCTCGGTGTCCGCGCGGTTGGCGGCGATGACGCGCACGGCTGCCATGTCGAAGCCGTAGTTGATGAGCAAGCTGAAATAGGTGACGTAGGCCTGCGAGAAGTTGAGCAGGCCCAGCTTGTCGGGCCCGATGATGCGCACCACGTAGGGCACGGTGAGCAGCGGCAGCAGGAAATTGGCCACCTGCACGCTGAACAGCGACGCCACATTGACGGCGAAGCGGCGCATGGTGGGCTTGGCCATACCCGCCTCGCCCTTAACAATGGTAATCTCGTCGCTCACTAAAAAACGGGTTGAATGGCAGCAAAATACTACCGAGCGGGCGCTTGCGGCGGCGGGCCCGGGGCCCGCCGCCGCAAGCGCCCTACATACGGGGGAAATATCCTTTTAGTAAGCTGATTTAGGAAACGAAGGGCAGCCTTCGGGTTATTTCCAAACAATTCCTACTTTCTTTAAATCGGTTGTTCTCGCCTTTCTTTCAAAGCAATCATCAACCAGTTAATCACATAGATTTTTTACAATGTATAGTTGCACTTTTGTTTTAAAATTCATAAAAAAACTTTGCCCTACCCATTATACGCCGAACAACGGGGCCCGGTGCAAACCGTGAATGCAGGCCGGGAGGTTACTTTGCGTTTCTAACTACTTATAGTTCACTTTTTATCATTCCCTTATGATTCGAATTATCCTCGTGCTGCTTTGCTGCTTGCTCAGCTTGGCCGATGCCCAGGCGGCCGCCGCGGCCAGTGCGCCCACCGCCGACCACCACCCGCGCTACAAGGCCTACAAGTACCGGGGCCAGGCGCGTAAGCGCAACGCCCGCATGGGCTTCTTCGCCCGGCGGCGGGCCCGGCGGCAGGCCCGGCGCGCCCAACAGCCCAAGCACCGCGGCGTCATCAAAGTCGGCGAACTGGAAGGCACCATGCCGAAGTAGCCACCCCACGACCGGGGCCCCAAACTGCCCCCACAGCAAAAACAGCCGCCCAATTTTGGGCGGCTGTTTTTGCTGTGGGGGCAGTTTGGGCTAACGCCAGCACGAAGTAGAGACGCATCCTTGCGTCTCAGAATTGAACGATGTCGGACAAGTTGTTCAAACCGGAGACGCAAGGATACGTCTCTACTTCGTGCTGCCGTTAATTCAAATTGCTACCTTAGAATCTTGTTTCACAAGGCGTTACCACGAGCCGCTGTTGTCGCTGCCCGTGTCGTCGAAGCCGCCGCCGCCGGTGTCGTCCGAGGAAGTGTCGTCGTAGGAGGAATCGTCGGAAGAGAAGTAGTCGCCCGACTGCTCGTTGCCGGTGTTGTTGTCGGAGAAGTAATCGGGGGCGCTTTCGTTGGCCTCCCCGCCGCGCCCGGCGAAGTAGTCACCCGCGGCACCGGTGCCGGCGGCCCCGGCCGCCGCTGCGCCGCCCGCCGCTGCCGCGCCGCCCGCCGCCGCTGCGCCGCCCAAGCCCGCGTTGTTGGTATCGAAATTGTGTGCGCTGCCGGTGTCGCCGCTGTGGCCTTCCGACATGCGGTTGCCGAGGTAGGCGCCCGCGGCGGCGGCGGCCCCGGTGGCCAGAATGCTGCCCATGCCGAAGCCGCCGCCGCCCTGGTTGGGGGCCTGGCCGCCGTAGTTGCCGCCCTGGGGCGCGTTGGGCAGGAAGTTGGGCGTGCCGCCCGGCTGGTTAGGCTGGTTCGGGTTGGGTTGGTTAGGGTAGAAGTTCGGGTTGTTGGACGCCTGGGGCCCTGAGGCGGCGTTATCCGCGGTTTTACGCCGGAACATGCGCACCAATAGATACAGCAGGCCGCCCATCACAAGCGCGCCGATGAGCAGCACACCCGTGCCAATGCCCGGGCCCGTGGAATCGGTCGGAGTGGCAACCGAAGACAAGCCACCGCCGCCGTTGGTAGCCATGTTACTTGTCGGGGCATCGGGCGCGGCGTTGGGCACCGCGCTGCTCAGTGCCGGGGCGGCCGCGCTGGGGGCCCCGGCGGCGGCCGGGGCGGTAGTAGTTTTATTTGGGTTGGAGGCGGGGTTGGCGGCCAGCATCAACGTGCTCAGGCCCTTGCGCAAACCGGCGAAGTAGTTGTTCTGCTTGAAATTGGGCCCAAAATCCTGCGCGATGACGCGTTGGATTAGGGCGGGCGTGACTTTATCGGCCAGACCGCTACCGGGCTGGATGGTCACCTTGTGCTCCTGGGCGGCCACGATGACCACGAGGCCGTTGTTTTTGCCGCGCTGGCCCACGCCCCAGGCCGTGCCCAGGGCCCGGCCGTAGTCCGATACCTGGCGGCCGCCCAGGCTGGGCACCGTCACCACCACCACCTGGGTACCGGTTTGGTCGGCGTAGCGGCGCAGGCCGCCGTCGAGTTTTTTGGCGTCGGCGGGGGCCATCAATTTGGCCTGGTCCGTCACGAACTGGAACGGTACCGGGCGGGCCGGCAGCCCGGCGGCCGACTGGGCCGCGGCGGGCCGGGCCAGGGCCCCCACAAAGAGCAAGGCGAGAAGCAACAGACGGGACATGGCGAGGGAAGAAAAGGGTGAATATTTTGCCTTCTACGGCGTTTGGCGGCCCGGGGCTGTGCGCCGCCGCGCGGCCCCGGGCCAACAACATTAGGGCCCCCGCTAACTTCCGCGGGGGGTGGGGCGTTGTGTTTTTGCGGGCCGGAGCGCCGGGCGCCAATCCCCCGGGGTGGGCGGCTGCGTACCTCCTAACGCATTTGGCTTGTGCAAGGTGCAGAAGCCCGCTGTTGTTGCCAACTGGCCACGCAGCACCACTCCAGCGGCCCGTGCTGCCACGGGCTACTAGTTGGTTTTTTCTACGTTATGCTGCTTCCCAAATTTGCGCCCCCGCGCTCTTTTCACGCCGAGCTGAAGCGCCGCACGGCCGAGTATTTCCAAACCACGGGCAAGGCCCAAACCGGCAACGCCTCGCTGCTGGGCAAGGCCGCCCTGCTACTCGGAGCCCTGGTGGCACTCTACGTGCACCTGGTGTTCTTCACGCCCGCCGCCGGCTGGGCCCTGGCCGAGTGCGTACTGATGGGCGGCGTACTGGCCCTCATCGGCTTCAACGTGATGCACGACGGGGCCCACGGCAGCTTCAGCCGCCACGGCTGGCTGAACAAAGTAGCAGCCTTCACCCTCAACGTGTTGGGCGGTAGCAGCTACATGTGGGACGCCAAGCACAACACCGTGCACCACATGTACACCAACATCGACGGCGTGGACGACGACCTCGACATCCGGCCCTGGATGCGCATGACGCCCGACCAGCCCCGCCACCGCGCCCACCGCTTTCAACACCTGTACTTCGGGTTTTTCTACTGCCTGCTCTACATCTCCTGGATTTTCTTCACCGACTACCAGAAGTATTTCAGCCGCAAAATCGGTAGCGTGGACCTCAAGCCAATGAGCACCAACGACCACCTGATTTTCTGGGGCTTCAAGCTCCTGAATTTAGGACTATACGTGGCCCTGCCCATTTACATGGTGGGCTGGGGCCCCTGGCTGGCCGGCTTCCTGCTGACGAGCGCCGTGGCCGGCTTCACGCTCAGCATCGTGTTCCAGCTGGCGCACACCGTCGAGCAGGCAGCCTTCCCCGTGCCCCACGAAACCACCCGCAAAATGGAGGACGATTGGGCCATCCACCAGCTACGCACCACCGCCAATTTCGCCACCGACAGCCGCGTGATTAGCTGGCTCGTGGGGGGCCTCAACTTCCAGGTCGAGCACCACTTGTTCCCCAAAATCTCGCACGTGCACTACCCCAAGCTGAGCAAAATCATCCGCCAGACCTGCGAGGAGTTCGGCCTCCCCTACCAGGAATACCCCAAGATGCGCTACGCCGTGGCCTCGCACGTGGCTTTCCTCCGGCAAATGGGCCGGGCGTAAAGTAGCTTACCCGACTTGTAGCGTGGGCTTTGTGAGTCCGCGCGTCGAACGATTGCCGTTCAACGCGCGGACTCGTAAAGCCCACGCTACTTGTTTTTTACAGCCGCCAGCATCCGGTTCAGGTCGGCGCGCTGGTAGGCTTTGCCGCGCGCCACCACAGCGGCTATCTGCTTCACGTTGTTGATGTTGGCCAGCGGGTTGGCGTTCAGCAGCAGCAAGTCGGCGTCTTTGCCCACGGCAATGGTGCCGCTGCGGTCGGCCACGCCCATGAACCGGGCCCCGTTGAGGGTGGCCGCGCGTAGGGCCTGGGCGGGCGTGAGGCCGGCCTGCACCAGCAGCGTCAGCTCATCTTGCAGCGAGGACCCGGGGTACATAAACGAGTTGAAGGCCCCGCTGTCGGAGCCCGCCAGCAGCACGACCCCCGCGGCCTGCATCTGCGGCACAAGGGTCATGAACTTAGCTTCCAGCTTCTGAGTGAAAGCCCGGGTGGCGGCGGGCTGCAGGCGGGCGCTGGCCAGCCGCCGCGCGTAGGTGGCCTGGATTTTGGGGTCGATGTAAGCCCGCAGTGAGTCGTGGGCGTGGTCGTTTTCGCCCAGCTCGGCCAGGGTTTTGCCAATGGCCAGCGTGGGCACGGCGGCCGTGTGGTGGGTGGCCATGGCCTGAAAAATGCGCGCTGCCGCGGCTGGGCTGTAGGTATCGTACACGGCCGGCAACATGGCAAACAGCCCCAGCGGCTTGGGCGTTTTCAGACTGGCCCGCACCACAGCCGTAAGGCTGTCTTCTTTGCTTGAGCAGGCTTTGAAAACGTAGTACAAGTGCTCCGTAGCGTCCAGGCCTCGCGACACGGCGTCGCCCAGCGTGACGGAGTAGGGCATGTGGCCAGTGGTTTTCATGCCACGGGCTTCGGCCTGGGTGATGGTGTTCAGGTAGGCCTCGGGCGAAATTTTGCTATCGTAAATCTTCACAAAGTCCACCTTCAGCCGTTGCAGCGAGTCGAGGGCCTGGCTGACTTGGTTGGGCGTTTCCACTTCCAGCGAACCGGGCCAGTAGGCCGCAGGGCCGTCAATTTTGGGCCCCGACGTGAAGATGCGGGGCCCCGCCAGCGTACCCGCATCTTCGGCGCGCCGCCACGCGAAAATCCGTTGCGTGAGGTCGCCGCCGCAGTCGCGCACCGTCGTGATGCCATGAACCAGGTACAGCGCGAGGCTTTTCTTATTAGCCGCCGCCAGGCTGTCGCCGCCGCGGAAGTGCACGTGCATGTCCCATAGCCCGGGCATCAGGTAGCGGCCGGTGCCGTCGATGGTCTGCCGGGCGGCGTAGCGGGCCCGGGCGGCGGGGCCCACCTGCACAATTTTGCCGCCGGCCACGGCCACCGTTTGGTCGGGCAGTACCTGGCCGGTAACCACGTCCACCACGCCCACGTGGCTGATTACCAGGTCATAGGTTTTGGCAGGAGCAGCCGAGCGGGCGCTGCCCGCCAACAGGGCGGCCCCGCCCAGGCCAAGGGCAAGCGTATAAACTTTCATGCAATAGAAAAACTAAAGGGTGAAAACCAGCGGCCGGGGCCCCACCGCTAGTCGAAGATGTAGCGCGCGGCGCGTTCCGGGGCGGGCGGAACGGGCGCGCCCACCATTTCGAGCAAGGTGCTTTCGATGGTGTGGCTCATGGTGTTCAATGCTAGATCGTTGGCTCCCAAGCCAAAAGGCTCTTCAATTTCGCGCATGATGGCATCGAGGGCCATGAAGGTGTAGCCTACAAAAACCACGATGAGCGGCGTTAGCCAGCCAATGCTGTCCACGAGCCCAAATGGCAGCAGAAAGCAGTACAGGTACACCGTGCGGTGCAGAATGACGCTGTAAGTATACGGAATAAGCGTACCCGCCAGCCGCTCGCACCCGCCCACAATGTCGGCCAGCAGGTTGAAGTTGTGGTCGAAAGCCAGCTGCGTGGTGGTGTCGAACTGGCCATTTTCCCGGCCTTGCTGCACCCAGCGGCCCATTTCCAGCAGCAGCAGCACGGGTTTAAACGCGGCGCCCTGCACGGCCTGCGCCACCGAAGCCGGCAGCAGCCGGGCCAGGTCGGGGGCGGCGTCGGTGTACCGCAGCTGGTGCTTCAGGGCGTGGGTGAAGGCAATGAGCAGCCGCACGAAGTGCGGGGGACCCGGCGCGTCGGCGGGGTGGTGGCCCAGCGTGAGGGCCTGCCGCGCCAGCGAGCGAGTGGTGTTCAGCAGCGCGCCCCACTGCTTGCGCCCTTCCCAAAAACGGTCGTAGCTGGCGTTGTTGTAGAAGCTCAGGAAAATGGCCAGCGTGACGCCGAACAGCGTGAAGGGCGCCGCGTTCAGCGGCACTTTGTAGTGCAGCAGGTGGCCGTGCCCGTACACCACCGCCCCCGACAGTATCCCCAGCACCAGCAGGCGCGGCAAAATTTGCGGCAACACCGAGCCGTGCCATACAAACAGCAGGCGCAGCCAATTTCCTTTTTCGCGAACAATCATGCTGGAAGCGTCATCGATTGGGCCCCGGCGGGGGACCCTCGAGCGCACGGCAACCGCCGCGGCGCTATTTTGCTAAAGGTAGCCACCGCCCACCGGGCAGCTATGCCCCCACCGGGCCCAGCGCGGCGTCGGCCGCAGGCACCACGGCCCGCTCGAAGCACAGGGTCTCCGCCGCAGTTTCGGCTGGCTCAAAGCCGTTGCGGCGCAGCACCTGCTGGGCGGCCGGGTGGCCAGCCGGGGTGTGGGCCACCAGCCGGCGCACTCGGCCCGTGGCGGCGGCCTGTTGCACCAACCCACCTACCAGCTCGGTGGCCAGGCCCTGGCCGCGCCATTCTTCGGCGATGAAAAAATCCAGTTCGGCCATGCCCGCCGCGTCCGGGGGCCCCGCGAAGCCGCCCACACCCACCAGCGTGCGCGGCACGTCGCCCTCGGCTTTGCGCAGCGCATACCAGCCGTACCAGCCGGCGGCGTCGCGCCCGCCGGCGGTGAGCTGCGCCAGGGCGCCTTCCTGGGCCGCGCGGCTGGGGCCGCCGGGGAGAGGCCAGGCCGCGGGCAGGGCGGCCCCGAGCAGCAGCGGGAAGTATTGGGGCTTGTGCAGCTCGGCGGTGAGCAGCGCCCGGCTGGCCGCGAGGATGGTCAGGCGGGGCGTTTGGGCAATCAGTGGAATCATAAAAGCCCTATACGGCCGCTGGCGATGGGCGATGCCCTTGGGCGGGCGACTCCCGGCCGCAGCACACCGCCGCCAGGAAGTAGTTAGTGCCGCCGGGGCCCTACCTCGCTCTAAATCAGCGCTGAGCCAGCCGAGCCCCAGCATTTGCATTGCCGCTGCTGGCCAATGCCTTGCCGGAAGCAACACCCGCCGAGGGGCCCCAGCCCTAGTACCGACCAAAGCACGTGCGACACCGCATTGGCTAGCGCCAGCAGCGCGGGCGGCGGCACGGCGCTTTTACTAGTGGGCGGCACGGGTGCGGAGAAAACGGGCAGGGCGGGGCCCCAGCCCCAAAGTGCAACCCACCGCGAAAACGGCCCCGCCCCAGGCAGAGCCAGCCAACCACTACCCGCGCGACCCGGCCAACTGCGGCGCGACGGGCTTCGCCGGGCGGGCCAAATGGCCGGGGTTATTCCTTTAAATCAACGTAGCCCCCGCCGTTCACAACCCGGTGAAAACCTTGTTGGTACATGATGTCGGCGGCTTTGCTGCTGCGCTTGCCCGAGCGGCAGTACAGCACGTAGGTCTTGGCGGTGTCGAGCTTGGCTACCTGCTGGGCAAAATCGTCGTTGCTCACGTCGAGGTTGCGCGCCTGGCTCAAGTGCCCGGTTTGGTATTCGGCGGGCGTACGCACGTCCAGCACCACCGTAGCAGGCTGGGCCAGCAGCTGCTTGGCTTTGGGCGTGTTGATGGCCGCCGTGGGGCCCCCCGGGCCCAGCCCGGCGGCCGTTGGTGCGGCAGCCGGGGCCGTAGCGGCGGCTTGCGGAAAGGATTGGTTGCAGCCAGCGGCCACGGCCGCCAGGAGCAGGAAGGCAAGTTTTTTCATGTGCCAAAGGAATAAGGAGCAAGCGCCGGAGCGCCACCGAAAAACGGGTACGGTGAAGGTACAACTCACTACCCCGGGGAAATGGCGCGGGCCGTTTGCAAAAGCCGCGTCCTGTACTAGCGCCGGGGCCCTACCCCCAAACGCAACCCCACCGCGCCCGGAGCCCAGTACCCGGGCGCGCCCAAGGCCGCGGGCCCCCAGCTAGTTGCGGCCTAAGTACGGCGCGGCTTCGACTATTCGGTAGGCCGGGTCGTCGCGGAAAATGCCTTGCAGCGAGCCTACGTGGCGCACGCCCATTAGCACGAGCTGGCGGGTTTGGTGGGTGGCCAGCTGCGTGGTCACGATGTTGGAATAGACCTTCAAGTCGCGGTTGTAGAACACGGAAATAAACTCGGCGCCCACGTACTGGGGGTTCAGGAAGGCCGCGTCCACCATGGGGTCGGTCTTCAGGGTGCCGTGGGTGACGCGGGCCGGCGTGCGGTACACCAGCGCGTGCAGCTGCTGCACCGTGGCGGGGGCGTTCAGCGTCCGCAGGTACTGCGGCAGCGTGTGGGAGCCGTCCAGCAGCTGCTGGTCGAAGGGCGCGGCCACGGCGCGCCAGCGGGCGGTGGCTTGCTGATAAATTTCGATGTTTTGGCCCTCGTGCAGAATGCTTTGGGAGGTGCCGCCCGGGGCATTCACGCAGTGGATGCGGGCCAGCCCCAGCCGCTTGCCCAGCGCAAACCCCAGCTGGTACACTTCGGAGCGGCCATCGGGCAGGGTGCTCAAATCGAGCCGGCCCTGCCGGTAAAGCTGGTAGAGGCTGTCGAGCGCGGCTTGCCGCTCGGGCAGGGCCTCCACCAGAATGCCGTCGGGCCGGTACCGCTGCAACCCGTCGAGGACGGCCCCCAGCTCGGCCTGGCGTTTCGGCGTGAGCACGTCCGAATTTGCATTGCCGGCCTTGTAAAGCTGCGCCAGGTGGCTGCATCCCAGCAGCAGCACCGACACCGGGGCCACCCCCGCGGGGCCCCCAGCCACGGGCTGGTGCTGGGTGGTGGCGCAAGCCGCCAGGCCCAGCAGCCCAGGCAAGCCAATCAAACAACGCAGGGCACGGCGGCTAAACCAACTCATCTTGAAACGAAATAACGGGTAGTAATCGCCCGAAAATAGTCGTTCGGCGCCAGTGCAGCGGCTCAACGCATCGCCCGGGGCCCCTACATCCAAACGCAACCCCGCCGCGCCCGGGGCCCCAGCGGCCGCGGAAACGGCTGGTACCTTCGCTACATGGAATCATTGCTCGCGCGGATCACCACCAATCCGCGCCAGTGCGGCGGCCGGCCCTGCATCCGGGGCATGCGCATCCGGGTGGCCGACGTGCGCCAGCTTTTCGCCGCGGGCCTCACCGCCGAGCAGATTCTGGCCGAAATGCCCGACCTGGAAGCCCTCGACCTGCAAGCGGCCCTGCACCACGCCGCGTAAGCAACTAGTGCCGCAAGGGTAGCTGCCCTCGTTCGTTCAGGACCGTGCCGGGTGGCACCTTTCCGGTTTGTATCAGGTGCGCCAACATCTCTTGTTTCGTCACTGCCCGCCGGGTTCCGTCGCCTGCTAAGGTCTGACTTATCTTTTTCAGAATTGACGCCGCATAGGCTTGGCAGGCGCGCAAGTCCTCCGCTTCCAGGTCTGGATAATCGGCCAGGATTTCGGCTTCGCTCATGCCGGAAGACACGTATTCCAGCACCGACCACACCGGGTAGCGCAGCCCATGCACCACGGGTTGCCCGTGGCAGATATCGTAGTCGAGAGTAATGCGTGGGTGAGTAGGTGAAACAGGAGTTGCCATATGCCGAAGATACAAACCCCGCCCGGGGCCCCTACCCCCAAGCGCAAACCAGCCGCTACCGGGGGCGGCAGCGGCTAGGAGGTGCCTGTTGATACATGAATAAAATATTTTTTGGGGACAGTCGCTTTAAAACGACTCTTTAGCGGGAAGCAGTTTTATAGTGTGATAATAAACATCATACCTTTAGTCAGAAATTTTAACATAAGAATGAGCCTTCCGAGAGAACTATTTGACAAGACCATCTTCGATTTGGTTACCAACCAACTCAAAGATCTGGAAGCAAAACTTGATTCTGACGTCCTGTTTTACTATGGACCAATAGATATTTCTTACATAAAGCTTTTCAGGGATTGCATAGAGGAATTAAAAAGCCCCGCAAACCAAGAAAAGATGCATGAGAGACTCACTATTGTTCTCAATACGCCTGGTGGTTCAGCTGAAGCCACCGAGAAAATGGTCGAAATCGTTAGGGCAAACTATAGCGAATTGTACTTTGTAGTCCCTGATTTCGCAATGTCAGCTGGCACTCTGTTCTGTATGGCAGGTGACAAGATTTATATGGACTATTCATCTTCATTAGGTCCCATTGATCCCCAGGTTCTCGTTGGCAATGCTTACGTGCCAGCCTTGGGTTACTTGGACAAAGTTGACGAGTTCATCAAAAAGTCTGCCGCTGGCACTCTGACCCAAGCGGAGTTTCTGATGTTGCAACAACAGGATATAGCTAAGCTAAACTTTTATCAGCAGGCGAAAGAGCTAACTATCTCCCTAATGAAGGATTGGCTAGTTCAGTACAAATTTAAAGATTGGACCACCCATCGCACGGACGCCCAAAAGAAGGGACAGCCTGTAACTAACCAAGAAAAAATAGATAGAGCAGATTCTATTGCAAGAGACTTGGGGGATAACAAAAGATGGCATTCGCACGGACGGTTCATCGGAATCAATACCATTCAAACAGTACTGAGGCTTGAAGTAGAAGACTATTCGAAGGATGTTCCGCTGCGAAACCTTATCAGAAGCTATAACGATATGATTCTTAGCTACATCTTACGACACCAATTTCCTGCCCTAATTCATTCTAAGCTTGGCTTTTAACTTTTCAATCCTTCTCAGCTAACCTCACTTTTCCCGCCTCAATCATGAAAGATCTCCAAGAATTAGAAACAGTCCTTGCCGAAGGGGAAAAAAAGTTTGGCCAAGACCCGAACTTTGTTGAAATGAACCAAATGGTTAAGGATCTTCAAGCACTAGGACTGCTCCAAAAACCTAAATATGACATTGCTCCAATGGATACTATTGGAAAAAGACTCTATGAATCTTGCTCGTATACTACCTGGTAGTTAAGATATAGGTAGTTACTCTTCGGATAGAATCAAAAAAATACTTATGTAATAAAAAGAAGGCCGCTCAAATTGAGCGGCCTTCTTTTTATCCCCCCCTTAAGACCCGCAGGCCTCGCAATCCTCGGGGTTATCCAGCGAGCAGCTCATGTCGCTTTGGTTCTGGGCGGCCACGAGCATCGGCTCCAGGGTTTCGGCGGCTTGCTTTTCTATCGGAATATGGTAGGTTAGGTGGGTTAGCGAATATTCATGGCCTCCATGCTGTTGCAAGTGCCCGCGAACAGAACCGCCCCCCATACTTGTTCACGGTATTGAACTTTGCACTAGCTTTACTTAAACCGGGCCTTGGTTCGGTTTCCTTGCTTGTTTTCCTATGGCTACGCTACTCACCGACCCTCACGGCCGCCTCACCAAAGCCCAGGTAGAGGTTTTACTCGTTCTTGATGACGACAGCGGCCAATATGTGGCTTACTGCCCAGCGCTGGAGTTATCTTCTTACGGCGACACCGAAGACGAGGCCCGCGCCGCGTTTGAAGATGCGTTGGCGATCTTCCTTAAAGACACGGCAGAGCGTGGCACTCTCGACCAATTGTTACTGGCGTTAGGCTGGCGGCTCCTTAAGCAGCCCGAGCCCGTTTACGAGCCCCCGCGGTTGTCCGTCGAGTTGCTTAACCAAACGGCCCGTAGCCGCCGCATCCTCACTGAAGAGGTACTATTACCGGCTTAAGTTCACCCGGATTTTCAAAGAAAAAGCCCCTGCTGGTAAAGCAGAGGCTTTTTCTTTGATCTTACTGCTCGTTTTTGCGCTTACGAGCAGCGGCTTTCGCGGCCTTGGGATTGGCCTGTTCCGCCAGCATTTTGTTAAATTCTTCCCTGGTTACTACTCCCGATAGCTCCAACGTGCTCAAGTTGGTGTGCATATGCAACATTGGGATGTCTTTATCCTTGTCACGAATAGTGATGGTACGAAGCAGTTTTTTACCTGCTTCAGATGGGAAATCCCATTGCTGGTGGCTGGCCTCGGTGCGAATCAAGACCAGCCCCAGCATTCGCAGTAGAGCTACGAACTGTTGGTACGGAATGGACTTCACGCCGAACTACGACCCGCAGGCCTCACAGGCGTCCGGGTTATCCAGCGAGCAGCTCATGTCGCTTTGGTTCTGGGCGGCCACGAGCATCGGCTCCAGGGTTTCGGCGGCTTGCTTTTCCACCGTGAACTTGATGGCGTCGGCGGCGGCTTTGGTGCGCAGGTAGTACATGCCGGTTTTCAGGCCGCGCTTCCAGCTGTGGAAGTGCATGCTGGTGAGCTTGCCGAAGTTCACGTTCAGCACGTGCAGGTTCAGGCTCTGGCTCTGGCAGATGTAGGCCCCGCGGTCGGCCGACATGTCGATGATGCGGCGCTGTGAAATCTCCCACACCGTCTTGTACAGGTCCTTGATGTGCTGCGGCACCCGGGCAATGCCCTGCACCGAGCCGTTGGCGGCGATGATTTCCTGCTTCATCGCGTCGTTCCACAGGCCCAGGGCCACCAGGTCCTTCAGCAAGTGCTTGTTCACCACCATGAACTCGCCGCTCAGCACGCGCCGCACGTAAATGTTGCTCGTGTAGGGCTCAAACGACTCGTTGTTGCCCAGAATCTGGGCGGTACTTGCCGTGGGCATGGGCGCCACTAGTAGCGAGTTGCGCACGCCATGCTCAATTACCTCGGCGCGCAGCGTGTCCCAGTCCCAGCGGCCCGACTTAGGCGTCACGCCCCAGAGGTCGAACTGGAACTTGCCCTGGCTCAGGGGCGAGCCCTGGAAGGTTTCGTAGGCCCCCTCCTTCATGGCCAGGTCCTTCGAGGCCGTCATGGCGGCGAAGTAGATGGTTTCGAAGATGTCCTCGTTCAGGCCCGAGGCCTCGTCGCTCTCGAACGGCATGCGCAGGGCGATGAACGTATCGGCCAGGCCCTGCACGCCCAGCCCGATGGGGCGGTGGCGGAAGTTGCTGCGCTGCGTTTCGGGCACCGGGTAGTAGTTCACGTCAATCACCTTGTTCAGGTTCAGCGTGGCCTGGTAGGTCACCTCGTACAGCTTGTCGTGGTCGAAGGTGACGTTGCCCTTGGCGTCCGTCACGAGGTAGCGGGGCAGCGCCAGCGAGGCCAGGTTGCACACCGCAATCTCGTCTTTATCAGTGTACTCCAGAATCTCGGTGCACAGGTTGCTGCTCTTAATCGTGCCCAGGTTTTGCTGGTTCGATTTGCGGTTGGCCGCGTCCTTGAACAGCATATAGGGCGTGCCCGTCTCCGTCTGGCTTTCCAGGATGGCGAACCACAACTCCTGCGCCTTGATGGTTTTGCGGCCGCGGCCGTCGCGCTCGTACTTCAGGTACAGCTTCTCGAACTCGGGGCCCCAGGAGTTCTCCAGGCCCGGGCACTCGTGGGGGCACATCAGCGTCCAGTCGCCGTTGTCCTCCACCCGCTTCATGAACAAATCCGGCGTCCACATGGCGTAAAACAGGTCGCGGGCGCGCATTTCCTCCTTGCCGTGGTTCTTCTTCAGGTCGAGGAATTCGAACACGTCGGCGTGCCAGGGCTCCAGGTAAATGGCAAACGCGCCCTTGCGCTTCCCACCGCCCTGGTCCACGTAGCGGGCAGTGTCGTTGAATACCTTCAGCATCGGCACCAGCCCGTTCGAGTTGCCGTTCGTGCCCTTGATGTAGGAGCCCGTGGCCCGCACATTGCTGATGGACAGGCCAATGCCGCCGGCGCTCTGCGAAATCAGCGCGCAGTTTTTCAGCGTGTCGTAAATGCCGTCAATCGAGTCGTCCTTCATCGTCAGCAGGAAGCACGACGACATCTGCGGCTTCGGCGTGCCCGCGTTGAAGAGCGTGGGCGTAGCGTGGGTGAACCAGCGCTCCGACATCAAATTGTAGGTTTTGATGGCCGACTCAATGTCTTCCTTGTGGATGCCCACCGACACGCGCATCAGCATATGCTGGGGCCGCTCCACCACCTTGCCCTCCAGGCGCAGCAAGTAGCTGCGCTCCAAGGTCTTAAAGCCGAAGAAGTCATAGTTGTAGTCCCGGTCGTAGATGATGGCCGAGTCCAGCGTGGCGGCGTGCTTGTGGATGACCTCCCACACGTCCTTGGCCAGCAGCGAGGCATTGTCGCCGTTTTTGGGGTCCTCGTAGGTGTACAGCCGCTTCATGGTGCTGCTGAACGACTTGGAAGTCACCTTGTGCAGGTTGCTCACCGCGATGCGCGCCGCCAGGATGGCGTAGTCGGGGTGGCGGGTGGTGAGCGAGGCAGCAGTTTCGGCGGCGAGGTTGTCCAGCTCCACGGTCGTCACGCCGTCGTAGATGCCGTCAATCACCTTCTTGGCCACCTCAATCGGCGACACGAAATCCATGTGCAGGCCGTAGCACAGCTTCTCAATCCGGGCCGTGACTTTATCAAATTTCACGGATTCACGGCGGCCGTCGCGTTTAATTACTAGCATAGTTAATTCTTTGGGGTGAGCAAAGGAGAATATTTCAGTGGCTTGCTAAAGCAGAACCAGGACTTTCAAGACCGGAAATTACTCCGAAGGTTGGGGGGCCCCAAGGGAAAACTTTAGAAGTTTTCCACATAGCTTGAAAATGAGGCCGCCCGGCCGCTTTTTCAAAAACGAGCTGGGCGGCAGATGTGGACATTAAGTGAATAATGATTATAGGTCAGCTAATTATTGGCATTATGCCACACGCAATATGCATCATTTTTTGCTGAAACCCCACCATAGCCCACTCATTACCAGGGCCCCACCCACCACCAGGGCCCCAACCGTCACTGGGGCCCCCAGGGCCTTGCACGAGCACGAAGCCAATACCGGCCGGCCACCGATGCGCAGCCGGCGGCGGCAAAAAGCACAGGGCGAAAGCGCGGGGTCGACCTGGCCGGGCAGCGGCCATTGTTCGGGGATAGGCATCATCGGGGTACGGGGTGAAGGGGTAAAACCATAGCTTGCGCTCGACGGTAGATACCGCGTTCCGCAAAAGGTCACCTACTCCGCCCGCATGCCCGACGCCTGCCCGCCCCTGCCCCCGTTTACCTTCGAGACGGCCACCCAAAAAGCCCGCCTCGCCGCAGACGCCTGGAGCTCCTGCGACCCCGCCCGCGTAGCCCTGGCCTACACCGAAGCCAGCCAGTGGCGCAACCGCAGCGAGTTCTTCACGGGCCGCGCCGCCATCCAGGCCTTCCTCGCCCGCAAGTGGGCCCAGGAGCACGAATACCGCCTCATCAAGGAGCTTTGGGGCTTCCACGAGTACCGCATCGCCGTGCGCTTCCAATACGAGTACCGCAACACCCAAAACCAGTGGTTCCGCGCCTACGGCAACGAACAGTAGGAATTCGACGCCCAGGGCCTCATGCAGCGCCGCGAAGCTAGCATCAACGAGTAACCATTGCGGAGGAGGACCGGAAATTCTACTGGCTCCAGGGCCCCCGGCCGGCGGACCACCCAGAGTTGACGGATTTGGGGCTGTAGTTTACTAGCAATTCTCATTTGCAAAGAAGCCGCCTAACTAGATTGAATCCAGTCCGGGCGGCTTCTTTGTTTATACAGCCAGTAAGTAAATTTATTGTTGTATACCCTGAATTTTTAGTCGGGTACCGCCACAACACGGGCACAAACCTAAGTCAGGCACGATGGTGTAAGTAACACATACCTTTAACCCCACTCGCTGAAAGTTAGCTGGCAGACTACCAACTACTACCCGGTAGGTATCGTCGCCATCCACTTGTAGCAGAAAATCATATTGCTGGCACCCGCTGGTTCCATGAAGCACGGTGGCGCTCCGATAGTTACCACCACAGATTTGCGGCTGATCTTTCTTACAGGCGGCCGCGATGATTATTATCAAGAGCGAGGCAAGGAGTTGACGAGGGCGCATGGGACGGAAGAATAAGGCATTTTACCCAGATACCCGGGGCCCTACTAACCGTTGCATTAGCCGCCCTAAAAATCCTCGTCCAGCGAGAACACGTTGTCGTTACGCTCGCTCATTACGCCGGCCTTCTGGTACTCAGCCACGCGCTTCTCGAAGAAGTTGGTTTTGCCCTGCACCGAAATCATTTCCATGAAGTCGAACGGGTTGGTGGTGTTGTAGATTTTACCGCAGCCCAGGGCCACCAGCAGGCGGTCGGCCACAAACTCGATGTACTGCGACATCGTCTTGGCGTTCATGCCGATAAGGCTCACCGGCAGGGCCTCCGTCACAAATTCCTGCTCGATGGCCACCGCGTCGGCGATGATGGCTTGCACGCGCTCCGTGGGCAGCTTATTTTGGAGGTAGCCGTAGAGCAGGCAGGCGAAGTCGCAGTGCAGCCCCTCGTCGCGCGAAATCAGCTCGTTGGAGAACGTCAGACCGGGCATCAGGCCGCGCTTTTTCAGCCAGAAAATGGAGCAGAATGAGCCTGAGAAGAAGATACCTTCCACGGCGGCAAAGGCGATGAGGCGCTCGGCGAAGTTTTCGGAGTTAATCCACTTCAGGGCCCACTCACCTTTCTTCTGCACGGCAGGCACCGTTTCGAGGGCGTTGAACAGGTAATCCTTCTCCTTTGGGTCTTTGATGTACGTGTCAATCAGCAGCGAATACGTCTCGCTGTGAATATTTTCCATCATAATCTGGAAGCCGTAGAAGCAACGCGCCTCGGGCAACTGCACCTCCTGCATAAAGTTGACGGCCAGGTTCTCGTTCACGATGCCGTCGGAGGCTGCGAAGAAGGCCAATACGTGCTTGATGAAGTGGCGCTCGTTGTCGTTGAGGTTGTTCCAGTCCTTTTGGTCCTGGCTCAGGTCGATTTCCTCGGCGGTCCAGAACGAGGCCTCAGCCTTCTTGTAGAACTGCCATACTTCGGCGTTCTGGATCGGAAAAAGCACAAATCGGTTGGGGTTTTCGGCGAGGAGCGGTTCCATGCGGTAGCGGCTAGGGGTGGCGAAAAAACGAAGGGATTGGGTAGGCAAACCAGCTAGCGCGGCCGTTGTTTGGCCGCGGCGCAACGGCCGCACGGGGCCCCCGACTCCAAAGATAGGCAAGTACCCGACTATCAGAACGCGAGAAAATGCAGTTTTTTTTCAATTACCTTTTCTACCAATAAGCTTGTCAATAGAACCATTTTCCCGGTAGTATCCGATTCCCACGTCGCCCGTAACACTCCAGTAATACTCCACGAACACACCGAAAATTCACCCATTTACAGGCACTTATCCACATAACAGCTGTGGATAAGTGGGACTTGTCCACAAAATCAGCCTTACCTCAATGCAATTCAGGGTACTGAGCCCGCGCGGGGCCCCGGCAGCCAGCGGTGTTCTGGGCCGCGTTTTACGCCCGTTGCGGGCCCCCACAAAACGCCGGGCAAATGAGGATTAATGATTTAGGTTTGGTTTTCCAGAGTCAATCGCGTACTTTTGCCTTCCGATTTTCAGAAACCCCGCGCAGACCGATGTACGCTATTGTCAATATCGCTGGCCGACAGACCAAAGTTGAAGCCAACAAATTCGTTTACGCCTACAAGCTGGCCGGCAACGTCGGCGACACCGTGCAATTGGGCAATGCCCTGTTGACCGATGACAACGGCACCCTCACCGTAGGCGCCCCCACCTTGGACGTGGCCGTGACTGGCACCATTCTCGCCCACGTAAAGGGCGACAAGGTGCTCGTCTTCAAGAAGAAACGCCGCAAGGGGTACCAGAAGATGAACGGCCACCGCCAGGATTACACCAAGTTAATGATTAATAGCATTGGCTAAGGCCAATTATGAATTAAAGATTATGAATTATGAATTGCTGTTCGGGCAATTTTACCTGATTCATAATTCATAATTCATAATTCATAACTCCCTAAAAATATGGCTCACAAGAAAGGTGTCGGCTCGTCGAACAACGGCCGCGAATCGCATTCCAAGCGCCTCGGCGTGAAAATTTTTGGCGGGCAAGCGCTCATCGCCGGCAACATCATCGTGCGCCAGCGCGGTACCAGCCACCACCCCGGCGCCAACGTGGGCATCGGCAAGGACCACACGCTGTTCGCTTTGGTTGACGGCACGGTGCAGTTCAACAAAGGCCGCAAAGACCGTTCGTTCGTGACGGTGGTCCCGGCCATGGCCGAAGCCGCGCAAGCCTAGCTTCCAGCATTTTTGCCTTCGGGCAAATGACTAAAAGGGCTGCTCCTACCGGGGCAGCCCTTTCGTAGTTTCGGGTGCCTGTAATTGGCTAGTACCCGAAGTACGCCCGCAGGTTCACCTGGGCCGCCACAGTCCAGGCGTGCGTCGGCACTTGCTCGGGGCGGGCATAATACTGTACGGGCGCTTGCAAGCCAAGGCCCGCGTTGGCATCGAACAGCAGCGGGTGGCCGGCCCAGCCGCGCTGCGTGCCCACCAGCGCGTACACCCCGGGCACGAGCCGGGCCGGTACCGTGCGGTTGTGCCCCCGGCCGCGCGCGGCGGCCAGATCTTGCCACTCACCGCTGCCTTCCAGGGCCAGGTAGTCGCCGAACCGGGCCGGGCGGCGGGCCACCAAATTGGTGGGCCAGGCATGGCGGTAGTAGTAGCGCGCGCCCAGGGCCCCGGTGCCGCCCAGCAGGGGCAGCGTGGCCCGGGCCCGGCGGTTACCGGTGGCGCGGCCCGTGGGCAGGTAAGCTTCGGCTTGGGCGTAGAGGCTGAGCTGGGGCTCCACGCGGTATTCGGCTCCCAACGCCAGCGGCACTACCAAGCGGCCGCGCACGTCGGGGCTGATGACCAGGTGGGCGAGGTTGAAGCCGGCCTTCAGTCGCAGCCGGGGCGGTGGGCTCTGCGCCCGCAGGGGCCCCGTCCCGATGGCCAGCGCCGCCACCACAAGTGTTTTGAACAGTCGCATGGGGAGCAATAAGATCCCGGGGATAATTAACTTCCCAAGTTAATCCCTAATTCCCTAAATCAGTGGCTGTTGGTTGCCAACTGATTCAGAAACTGGCTAATCTGCGTAGCGTGGCTAACCACGAGGAAATGCCCGGCACCGGCCACCAGGCAATCAATGCTGGCGGCGGGGGGCGGCAGCAGCCGGTCGTGGGTGCCGTGCAGGCGGGCGGTGGGCCCCGGGCCCGGCACGCCCCGCCAACGCAGCAGCTGCCCGATGGCCCACTGGGCAAACGCGGGGTTGGTATCGGCGATGATTTGCCGGAGCAGCACGTATTCGCCCTTGGTTTTCACGCCGAACGCCCACTTGGCGGCCTGGGGCAATTTCTGGAGCAGCGTTGGGGGCACCAAGCGGTCCAGGCCCGTGGCGCGGGCTACGCGCAGCGGCCAAGGCAACTCGTGGGGGCCCGCCAAACTCGAAACCAGCACCACCCGCGCCAGGGGCCGCAACTGAGCAATTTCCAGCGCCAGCAAACCCCCAAACGACACGCCCACCAACCAGCACGCCTGCGCCGCCGGTACGGCCGCGGCCAGCCGGGCGGCGTAGTACGCCAGCGGCTCGGTAGCCGATTGCGGCGATAATCAACTCATAATGTGCACTTGGCCTGCCAATTGCCAGCGCTGAAATACCCGCTCGTCGGCCCCCAAGCCCGGAATGAGGTAGAAATAGGGCCCCGGCGCAGCGTTCACGAATCGAGCCGCACGTACACGCCTTCGAGGTAGAAGATGTTGTGGGGCTGGGGATCGTCTTCGCCTTCTTCGTCGGCGGGGTAGGTAACGGATAGCTTGAGGGCCACGCTGGGCAGGGGCACAGGCGGGGCCTCATCGGAGTTGAATTCGAGCAGGGCGGGCCACTCGCTGGCGGCCAGGGCGTCGGCTACTTCTTCCTGGAGGATTTCGGCGCGGTCGGCGGTAAGGCGCAGCAAAGTGTCGAGGGACTGAAACGGCAGGGCGAGGTGGAAAAAATGGGGCTCGTGGTCGAAATCTGTGGTGGCCCACACGGTCACGTCGTCGGTATTATCGAACACAATGGCCACGACGTACACGTGCTCCACAAAGAAGTCCACGTCATCGGCGAGGCTGTCGCTCAGGAGTTTCATGCACCCGCGGGGGCCGCTTGGAACAGATCCAGCGTAATCTGGTCGGCCAGCAGCTTGCCCGCGTCGGTCAAAGTAAGCACTTCCTGCCGGATGGTGGCCCAGCCCTGGGCCGTGAGCGTGGCCAGGTAGGCCGGGTGGGCCCCCGCCAGGTCGAGGCCCAGCGCGTCGCGCAGGTGGGCCAGATCGCAGCCGCGGGCCGTGCGCAACGTGGTGAGCAGGTACTCGTTGGCCCGGTCGCGGGCCGTGAGCACCTCCACTGTGGCGGGCACCTCGCCGCGCTCCAGCACGGCGGCCACGTACTGCGGGTTGTTAGCGAGGGTGAACTGGCGGTTGTGGCCGTCGAACGAATGGGCGCTGGGGCCCACACCCAGGTAGGGCACGCCGCGCCAGTAGTTGCCGTTGTGGCGCGACTCGCGGCCGGGGCGGCAGAAGTTGCTGATTTCGTACTGCCCGTAGCCATGGGCGCGCATCTGGGCCAGCAGCAGCTCGAACTGCACGGCCACGAACTCGTCGGGCGGCGCGGCAAACGTGCCCTTGCCCTGGCGGCGGCCCAGCAGCGTATCGGGCTCGATGGTGAGGGCGTAGGCCGACACGTGGGGCACGCCGAGCGCGAAGGCATTGGCCAGGTCGGCTTCCCAAATGTGGTGGCCGGGCGCGGGCACGCCGTAAATCAGGTCGATGGATAGGTTCTCAAAGCCCGCGTCCTGGGCCCGGCGCACGGCCGCGGCCGATTCGGGGGCGGTGTGGGCCCGGTTCATCAGGCGCAAGTGGGGCTCGTAGAAGCTTTGCAGCCCGATGCTGAGGCGGTTGACGGCGGTGGCCGCCAGCTCGGCCAGCTTGGGGCCCGTGAGGTCGTCGGGGTTGGCTTCGAGAGTAATTTCCGCCCCCGGCGCCACGGTAAAGTGCCGGTGAATGGCTTCAAATATCAATCCTAACTCACTGGCGGTAAGCAACGAGGGGGTACCGCCGCCGAAATAAATGGTATCGAGCACCGCGTGGGGCCCCAGGTAATTTTGGCGCAGGGCAATTTCCTGAACCAGGGCGTCCACCAGGCGGCTTTTCAGGGCCAGCGAAGTACTGAAGTGGAAATCGCAGTACGAGCAGGCTTGCTTGCAGAACGGGATGTGGAGGTAGAGGCCGGGCATGGGCGGCAAAACGGGGAAGGTGGCCGTTTTACATTCGGGAAATTAAACGCCGGTTGGCGCGTTATCGTCCCCGAATGTACGTCCGGTTTTTTCTGCGTTTTGGCTGGCTGCTGGGCTTGGCACTGCGACTGGGGGCCCCGGCCGCCCACGCCCAAACGCCTAATCTCGACCCCGCCGCACCCAACCAGCCGGGGCTGGCCTCGCCACCGCTGCCGCCGCCCGCCGCCGTGCCCAGCACGGCCGGGGCCCCCAAGCGGCCGGTGCACCCGCGGGTGCTGCGCCTCGACGCCGCGCCCGCCGATGCGGCCCTGCTGCGGCGCTACAAGCCGAAAGCCAGCGTGCCCGACTCGCTCAGCGCCCTGCGCGAATTGCGCGAGCTGGTGCTGGCGCTGCAAGGCGAATCGTACCTTACGGCCTCGGCCGACGAAATAAAGTGGGGCCCCGACACGGTGCGGGCGCGCATTTTTGTGGGCGAGCCGTTTCGGTGGGCCTACCTGCGCAACGGCAACCTCGGCGACGGCCTACTGACACGCGCTGGCTACCGCGAACGGTTTTTCCGCCAGGCCCCGTTCCGGCCCGGCGAGTGGGCCCAGTTGCAGGAGCGCGTGCTGACGGAGGCCGAAAACCAGGGCTACCCCTTCGCCACGGTAGGTCTCGACTCAGTGCGGCTCGACGGCCACAGCATTGCGGGGCGCGTGGTGCTGAAGCGCGGCCGGGCCATTGTCTTCGACTCCATCCAGATTGTGGGGGCCACCAAAACGCGCAAGCAGTTTCTGACCAAGTACTTGCAGATTTTCCCGGGCCAGCCCTACAGCCAGCAGCGGGTGCAGGCCGCCGCCCAGCTCCTGCGCCAGCTGCCGTACCTGAAGGTGCGAGCCGAGCCGGAGGTGCGCTTCGCCCGGGGCCGGGCGCGGGTGTATTTGCTGCTCGACGATAGACCATCCAACCAGTTCGACGCCATTGTGGGCGTGCTGCCCGGCGCCGGCACGGGCCAGGGCGTGCAGTTCACGGGCGACGTCACCATCAACCTGCGCAACCTCAAGGGCGGCGGCAAGCAGGTGGGGCTGCAATTTCGCAAGGTCGATGCTTTGTCGCAGCTACTTGACATTCAGTACGTCCACCCAAACTTCTTCGGTACACCGCTGGAGCTGGCCGGCAGCTTCAACCTGTACAAGCAAACCGACGCTTTCCTGACGGTACGGCCGCGACTGCAAGTCACGTACCCATCGGCGCGGGCCGGGCGGGTCACGTTTTTTGTGGAGCAGCGCAACTCGCGGCTCTTCACTGATAGCGCCGCGTCGCGGAGGCTCACGATATTACCCGAGAATATCGACTCGCAATACACGTCCTACGGCCTGAGCTACGCCTGGAACACGCTCGACGACCTGTTTTTTCCGCACCGCGGCTACCTGCTGAACGGCCAGGCCGCCGTGGGTACTAAAATCATCACCCGCAACCCCGATTTGCGCTCGGACCTGTACGACAGCCTGGCACTGCGCTCGACGCAAACCACGCTAGCACTGCGGGCCGAACGCTACGCGCCCGTGGGCCGGGCAGGGGTAGTGCTGCTGCGCGTGCGCGGCGAGAGCCTGGCCAACCAGCGCCTGTTCCTCAACGAGATGTACCGGCTGGGGGGCCTCAATTCGCTGCGGGGCTTCAACGAGAACCAGTTTTACGCCAGCAGCTACGCCGTGGCCACGGCCGAGTACCGGCAGTTCATCGGGGCCGAATCGTACGTGTTCCTGTTTGCCGACCAGGCTTATTTCCGGCGCGGGGCGGTGGCCAGCCAGGCCGCGGTAACTGACCAGCCCACGGGCCTGGGCGCGGGCCTGAGCTTCCGCACGGCGGCGGGCCTGTTTCAGTTTGTGTACTCGGTGGGGCAGTCGAGCAGCGCCAACCAACGCTTCGCGCTGGGCAACTCGAAGATCCATTTCGGCATTACGAACCGGTTCTAGAGGGGGACCTGCCATTCCACAATTTTTGAGTAAATACTAGCCAAATTGGCCGAATAGTACTATTATTAAAAATAATAGCCAGCCAGATTGGCCGAATTGGGCGGTTGCCAGGGCCCCCACGGGCTTGGTACGGGCTTTGATAATGGTGGAGTGTGGCCGACACTATAGCCGGCTCCTCTGCCATGAAACTCATCAACTCGAAAATAATCCGTGATTTTGCTCCCCAAATGGACCTGCTTAACACCATTGGTGGGGGCGTGGCCCAGCCCCAGGTGCGCCTCGACAAGCGCGAGCAGGGCGTAATTTTACGGGTGGCGTTACCATCAGCTTCGCCCGATACGTTTCACGTGGCTCTGCACAACCAGCGCCTGACCGTGTACGGCGCCTATCGCCACCAACCTGACGACGAGCTTTCGGCCCCGCTGTTCATGCGTGTGCTTGATTTGCCTGCCAACCTCGACGTGGCCCGCATCGACGCCGTGCAACACGGCCCCGAGCTACGCGTGCGCATCCCTTACAAACGTACCAACGATGAGCCCCGCGAGTTGGATATCCGCCACGAGGAATAGGCTCCTTTTTATACTGCCGGGACCGACCGGCACCGCCGTCCACTGATAAAGCCGGGACCGACCGGCCGCCTTTCTTATCTCTGACTGCTTTCCCACCGCCCACAGCGGTGGTTTTTTTTGCCCTTTAGTGGCTGCCCGAATAAATGGCTGTCATTCCGACGAAGGAGGAATCTGGGTAAAACCTAAGGACAATCCGCAGATTCCTCCTTCGTCGGGATGACAGTTTTACATTCTAAAACAGCGGAATCAGCAGCACGAAGCTTAGCAGCAGCGCCACGTAGAACCAGCCTTGTACCTGCCCGCGGTAGCGGCGCGGCACGCGGTTGCTGGCCACCAGCAGGGCCCCAATGGACAGGGCCAAGTGCAGCACCACGAAGGCCATGGCCTTCACCCAATTGCTCACAATGGTGTTATCTTCTTGGTGTTGATTACTTTCACCCAGGCCGGACAGGGCCCAGCGCAGGCCAAAGTAGGCCACGGCTTCGAACGCCACGAACCCAAGCAGACCGGCCAGCCACGTAGGAAAAGCTGTTGGTTGGGGCGCGTTGGCCATGGCGGTTGGGGGCGAAAAGGGAACTAACCGAAAATTATGGGCGGGGCCGCCCTAGCACCTCGGCCGTGCGGGCCCGCACGTACAGGTCCTCCACTTTGGTACGGGCCCAGGGCGTGCGCCGTAGAAAAACCAGACTTGACTTAATGCTCGGATTGACAGCGAAGCAGTTGATTCGCAGGCGTTCATCGAGGCCCGGCCACCCGTAGGCGGCCAGCAAATATTCGAGGATGACGACCAGCGTGACGCCGTGCAGCTCGCGGATGAGGTGGCCCGATTCGTCGCGGGCGTCGGCAGGAAGGGGCACGGCGGCAGAAAAAAAGAGAGGAAACAACGACAAAGTTGGCACAAATCGGGTGGCCCGGGCACGCAACCCGCCCGGGCTGGCGTTATTTTTGGCCAAGCCCTGCCCCATGCCCCGCCTCCGCCCCGTTCCCGTTGCGCCCGCCGCGCCCCTGCCCCGCCCCCGGCGGCCGGCGGCGCGCTGGCTGGCGGCGGCGCTGCTGCTGGGCCTGCTGGGGGCCGGCGTGTACTACGCCCGCCACGCGGTGCAGCTCAACCGCTACGCCCGGCGCACCTGGGCCACGCTCACGCGCGGGGGCCTCACGGGGCGCGAAAAAACGCCGCTGCTGGCCGGGTTCTCGGTGCACGGCATCGACGTATCGGCTTACCAGGGGCACATCGACTGGCCCGAGGTGGCGCGCCACGCGGTACAGTTTGCCTTCATCAAGGCCAGCGAGGGCGTGCGCCTGCAAGACCCGCGCTTTGCCCGCAACTGGCGCGAGGCGCAGGCGGCGGGCATTTGCCGGGGGGCCTACCACTACTTTTCGCCCAACCGCAGCGGGGCCGAGCAGGCGCGCCTGTTCATCAGTACCGTGCCGCTGCGCCCCGGCGACCTGCCCCCGGTGCTCGACGTAGAAGCCACCCAGTTCCACGACGTGGCCGTGATGCGCCGCGAGGTGGCCACTTGGCTGCGCCTGGTGGAAGCGCACTACGGTGTGCGGCCCATCGTGTATTCCAACCACGGCTTCTACCGCCGCCACCTAGCCGGGCACTTCGACGAGTACCCCCTCTGGCTGGCCCACTACGAAGTGGAGCGCCCCACCCTTCCCCCCGGCAAGTGGATCATCTGGCAACATTCCGATGAGGCCTACGTGCCCGGCATCCACGGCGCGGTCGATTTCAACGTGTTCCAGGGCAGCTACGCTGCACTACTGGCCCTGCGCGTGCCGGCGCCGGCCGCCGCGCCTGTCCACCGCTGAACCATAGGGCCCAGCCGTAAGAAAGCCGCCCGGCAGCGCTGCTTTTGTGAAGCAACACCGCCGAGCGGCTCCTTTATGGCCAAAAGAGCCAAGTACTTACATCTTAGGAGCCATTTTATCTTCTTTCTTCATCATCTTAGCGTCCTTCTTCATCATTTTGTCGTCGCCGGCCTTGTGCTTCATTTTCTTGTCTTCCTTGGCCATCATTTTGGCGTCTTTCTTGGCCATCTTGCCATCGGTTTGGGCCGAGGCACTGAAGAAGGAAGCCGTGAGGGCGAGGGCAGCAACGAGTTTGAGGGTGGTCTTCATGGTATGCGAAAAAAGGAGGTGAGTGAGTTGTAGCGGGTAACTTTCCGAAAGTTGGGCCTGGTGTCTGAACGTAACATGAAGAACTATTTCGATCGCCAAATTATGCACGGGGGCCCTTGGGTGCGCCGGGTTGCGCTGGCTGGGGCCCTGGTGGCGGGGCTGCTGGCCACGGGCTGCGGCAGCAGTCGGCCGGGCTTCACGCAGTCGGGCCAGGGCTCGTACTACGCCAACAAATTCCGGGGGCGGCCCACAGCCAGCGGAGCCCCCTACCGGCCCAGCAAGATGACAGCCGCCCACAACACGCTGCCCTTCGGCACCCGCATCCGCGTGACGAACGTGCGCAACGGCCGCTCGGTGAAGGTGACCGTGAACGACCGGGGCCCCCACGTGGCCGGCCGCATCGTCGACGTGTCGGGCAAAGCCGCCCGCCGCCTCGACCTGGTGCGCGCCGGCGTGGTGCCCGTGCGCCTCGAAGTCATCCGGGCGGCCCCGCGGGGGGGCGGGCGCTAGCTACTTTTGCGGCCATGAACCACAACATTCGCAAGAAAGTAGCCTGGACGTACCCGCCCGGCCTAGGCCGTTTCGCCGCCCTCGACCATTGGGTGCGCGCCGCCGAAGCCCAGGGTTGGTCAGCAGTCGAAGTCCAACAAGTGCTCGACGAAGTGGTAGAAGCCGACGACGATAAAGCCGGCCACGAGGTGCTGGCCTACTACTCGGCCCGCGCCTAGGGACTTAAACCTAAAATGGGGCCGCCTGGCCACTGGCCGAGCGGCCCCGTGGGCTCGTGCGTGTGCCGCCGCGGGCGGCGCTTACTTCTTGTCTTTTTCGCGCTTGGCCTTGGCTTTTTCGAGGGCTTCGTCGCGCTTGGCTTTTTCTTTCGCCTTGCGCTCCAGCTCCTTGGCCATCTTTTCGCGCTTGCCGGGGTACTTGATATCGTACTGCTGAATTTTCAGCAGGCTGTCCTGCTCGACCATTACCTTATGGGTCGTGACGCGGCCCGTGAGCGAGGCCACGTCGCCCTCGGCCATCTGCACCGTGGTGCCGTTGGGCGACGTAACGAGGCCGGCCGGACTGACGGTGTAGCCACTCAGCAGCTTTTTATCGGCCGTGAGCGGGTTGGCGAGGCCTTGCTCGGTAAGTACCACGCGGCCGTTCACAAGGGCCAGGCCGTCCTTCACGCCGGCACCCGGCGTGGCGGCCAGGCGCGCCCGGGCCGCCACGGCGGCGCGGCGCGGCGGCAACTTGGTTTGCGCCTGGGCCCCGGCGGCGCCCAACAGCAAAGCCCCAAAAATCACAAATCGGAATGGAATACGCATAATGGGTAATTTTTAGATAAATTGAATTTAAACAGGTATGCTTTTAACGGAAGACTTCGGACGGAGCAAATATATTACGCTACCTGGTGCCCTATCAAACCCTTATGCAAAACCGATACCAACGACACAGGCACGGCGGCAAAAACGCGGACCGGCTTCCTTACGTTCAACTGGTACCGGGCTGATCAGCGTCGGATTAATTAACACTCTCCTTCCCATGGCCACGAAAATTTCCGCCGGCGATCTGTACCATACTTTCCACGAGGAAGTGAACATGACTGCTTCCGAATTGGAAAAGTGGCTAAAAACCGATGAGTCGAAAAGCGTGGGTCAGGCCGACAACGGCGGCGAAAGCATTGGCCACCAATCGGGCAAGCACATTGTTGCTATTTTGCATAAAAAGAAGGGCGACCTCAGCCCCGACGACGAGGCCCACATGCACAAAGTGCATTCTTACATTGCCCGCCACTCAGCCCAGCGCCCCAGCGGCGACGTGGCCCACACGCGCTGGCGCTACTCGCTGATGAATTGGGGCCACGACCCGCTCAAAAAGTGAGTGGGTGGCTAAGTGAATGAGTGATTTTACCCTTTGCTCGTCCATCTCAATCACTCATCTGCTCATTTACAAACTCACTAATTGGCAATGGAATACAAGGATTATTACAAGACGCTGGGCGTAGAAAAGACCGCCACGGCCGAGCAAATCAAGAAGGCGTACCGCAAGCTGGCCCGCCAGCACCACCCCGACGTGAACCCCAACGACCCGGAGGCGGAGCGCAAGTTTAAGGAGGTAAACGAGGCCAACGAGGTGCTGAGCGACGCCGACAAGCGCAAGAAATACGACCAGCTGGGCGCCGACTGGAAGCGCTACGAGCAGCAGGGTGCCGGCCGGGGCCCCGCGGGCGGGCGCGGGGCCCCCGGCGGCGGCGGGGGCTTTGACTGGGGCCAGTATACGCAGGGCGGCGGGGGCGGGGGTAGCAGCCCGTTTGGCGAGGAAGACGGCGATTTTTCGGACTTTTTCGGCTCCATTTTCGGCAACATGGGCGGCGGCGGGGGCCGCAGCGCCCGCCCCGGCGCGGGCCAGGACTACCAGGCCGAGCTGGAGCTGAGCCTGGAGGAAGCCTACCAGGGCGGCCCGCGCACCATCACGGTGAACGGCAAGAACTTGCGCCTGACCGTGAAGCCGGGCGTGGCCGACGGCCAAACCATCCGGCTGCGCGGCCAGGGGGGCCCCGGCCGCAACGGGGGCCCCGACGGGGCCCTGCTCCTCACCTTCCGCCTCGCGCCCGACGCGCGCTACGCGCGCACAGGCAACGACCTGACCCAGGACGTGCCCGTAGACCTGTACACCGCGCTGCTCGGCGGCGAGCAAACCGTAGCCACGCTGGGCAGCCCAGTCAAAATCAAAATCAAGCCCGAAACGCCGAACGGTACCCGCCTGCGCCTGCGCGGCAAGGGCTTCCCGGTATACGACCAACCCGGCCAGTCCGGCGACCTCTACCTGCGCCTGACCATCGCCCTGCCCCAGCACCTCACCGACGAGGAAAAGGCGCTGATTGAGCAACTGGCCGCGCTGCGCAGCCCCGACGCATAGCCATTGATTTTCCTGAATTTTCGTCTTTTCCACCCGCTTATGTTCGTTCTCACTTTCCAGGAATGCGCCGTTCGCTACGGCCTCAACGCCGAGGATTTGCACGGCTTCGTAGCCGTAGGCTTGCTGCGTCCGGCTCCCACCCCCAACGCCGTGGAAATCGACGACGAGCCCGATGAGTTGCTGCCGCGCCTGGCCCGCCTGCACCACGGCCTGGGGGTGCCCCCCGAAGCCCTCGACCTCGTGCTGGCCATGCGCCAGCGTCTGCTGGGCCTGCAAGCCGCCCTAGCCCGCGAAACCTCTCGCGCCCAGCAGCTAGAGCAGTTCCTGCAAGGCCGGGGGCCCACTATAGATTTCAATTAACAGGTATCAATTGACAACGAGCAATGAGCAATTAACAGTGAGCAGCTACTGATTGAAAGATACACAGAGGTTTGCTCATTATTCACTGATAACTGAAAAGTCAGGCGATGGCTAGGGCTAACCCAGCCCCCACCACGGTGGCTCCGAGCTTGGCCCAGTCGAGCCGGTGCTCGGGGCTGGTTTCGAACAGGATGGTAGTGGAAACGTGCAGGAAGTTGCCGGCTACCAGCCCCAGCAGCGCGGCGTAGGCCCCCGGGCCCAGCCGCTCGCTCAGCACCAAGTAGTTGCTGCTCAGGATGCCCACCGGGCCGGCCAGGGCAAAGATTAGCAGCGCGGGCCACGTGCGCCGGGCGGGGCCAGGCCGCTGGTGCAGCAGCGTGGCCAGCGCAAACGCGGCGGGTATGTGGTGCAACGCCACCCCAGCCACTATGGCATAGTAGGGGGCCCCCACCGCCCCACCAGCGGCCGGTACCAAAATGCTGCCCTCTAAAAGCGAGTGCACCGCCAAGGCCCCCAGCAGCAGCAGCGGCACCCGGCCGGCCCGGGCCGCGTGGGCCTCGGCCGCGTGCACGTGGCCGTGCTCGATGCCGTGCGAAAACACTTCCAGCAGCACTTGCCCAAAGAAGCCACCCAGCACCCAGTAGCCCACCCGGGGGCCCTGGCCCGGCACCATCTGCCAGGCTTCGGGCAGCAAGTGCGTGACGGTGAGCGTGAACAAGTAGGCCCCGCTGAAGGCCAGCAGCGGCTTCAGGGCCGCTTGGCCCAGGGCGGCGGGCAGCCAGCCGGCGGCCCAGCCTGCCCCCAGCACCGTGCCCAGCAATACAAAAATGGCAATCCACATCCGCGAAAACGCAAAAAGCGGCCGCCCCGCGGCCGCACAAAAGCGGCCGCCTGCCCCGCGCCGGTCGGCGGAGCAGGCGGCCGCTGCAAAAATTACCGGTCCGGCAAATGGCTACTTTTTCTTTGCCGCTGCCTGGTGGCGCGCGTCCCCATCGGCGGGCGAGGCGTCGTTCTTTTTCTCCTCGCCCTTCAGGTTGGTAGCGTCGGCCGACATGGCTTCGGCGGCGTTGGGCATGGGACGCTCGTCTAGGTGCTCCGACGAGTTGATGGGCCGTGGGATGGCGCCGCCTTTGGCCGCGTTGGGCATGTCGGCCGAGTCGCTGGCGTGCATCTCGCTAATGCGGGTGCCGGGGGCCACCATATCCAGCGATACTTTTTCGTCGGGGCGCCAGTCGGAGGGCTCGCTGCTGCAAGCGTTCAGGGCGAGGGCGGCAGTAGCCAGGGCCAGCAAGCGGGGGGATAGGAATTTCATGGGTGAGAAAACAAGCAATAGCGGTCAGATGGAATGCGTTACGTAGCGGCGGACGGCGGGGTGGGGCCAGGCCGCGCTTTTTTTAGCGGGGGCCCTGCGTTGTTGGTTGTTAGCTAGCGGCTGACAGTAATTTCATAAACACTGCCTAGAGCGGTTTTCAAGTCAGTGTACACGGCTCGTTCCCGCGTTTGCCTCACCCCTTGGGCCTCATCTCCAAAAAGGAGAGGGGGAGCGAGACTGGCAATAAGTGTACACTGACTTAAGATTTGCTCTAACAACCGGCAACTGACAACCCAGTTGCTTTTGCACGGCAAATTAAGCCAGCAGGTTCTTGCGGCGCAGCAGGGCCTCAAACAGCTTGCGGTCGTTGTCGGAATTGAAAATGCGCTGGGGCAAGTGTAAAAATACCGGCACGTCGAACGTGCGGGCAATCCACAGGCGCCAGCCGGCGGTGTCGGCGGGCGGGGCGCCGGGCTTAAGGTAGAGCAGGTAAGCGTCATCGTCGCGGCGCACCTTGCCGATCATGTCCCAGGTGAGCTGCATGGCTTTTTCCTTGCTCACGCGCAGCAGCAGTTGCTTCGGGTCCATCTCAAAACTCATGCGCTCAAACAGGGGCTTGCTCTGCTCCATCTGCGTCACGCCCGTGACCTGGGCCGAGCGCAGCAGCACAAACAGCAGCGTGAGCACAAAGCTTAGCACCAGCCACCACCACGAATGCCAGATGATGGCCGGCAGCAGCCCAAGGGCGAATGGCACCAGGGCGTACACCCAGTCTTTGCGCCACACCTCGGCCATGGCCAGCTTGGTGTAGGCGTTGGTGTCGAACTGCGTTTTTTTGGTGACGATGGCCAGCGGCGACGGCTGCTGCTGCTGGCGGAAGCCGCCGCCCCCGCCGCGTTGGTTGGGTTGGTTCATGATTCTTTTAAATGTAGAGATATACAGAGTGTGTAGATGTGTAGAAACTTGACAATGAGTATTTTGGTAGTTTATAGCAAACTTTCCATCTCCCACATTTTCACATTCTCCACACTCAACACATTAATTCTTAAAATGCTTTCAGGCTCAGGTCCAGGATATCGGCCGAGTGCGTGAGGGCCCCCACCGAAATGTAGTCGACGCCGGTAGCGGCCACCGCAGCCAGGGTTTGCTCGGTAATGCCGCCGCTGGCCTCGGTTTCGAAGCGGCCGGCCACCACGGCCAGCGCCTCGCGCATCTGGGCGGGCGTCATGTTGTCGAGCATCAGGCGCTGGAAGCCGCCGGCGGCCACGGCCTGTTGCACTTCTTCCAGGGTGCGGGTTTCGAGTACGATGGGCAGCTGCCGGCCGGTGCGGGCCAGGTAGGCGTGCGTGGCGGCCAAGGCCGCGGCCACGCCGCCGGCGTAGTCCACGTGGTTGTCCTTCAGCATGATCATGTCGAAGAGGCCGTAGCGGTGGTTCACGCCGCCGCCAATCAGCACGGCCCACTTCTCGCAGAGGCGGAAGTTGGGCGTAGTTTTGCGGGTGTCGAGGAGGCGGGCTTTGGTGCCGGCCAGCAGCGCGGTGAGTTGCGCCGTGTAGGTGGCGATGCCGCTCATGCGCTGCATGCAGTTGAGCACCAGGCGCTCGGCTGTGAGGATGCTGCGCGCGGGGCCCTCCACTACGAAGGCCACATCGCCGGGCCGAACGCGGGTGCCGTCGGGCAGGGCCTCGCGCACCTCCAAAGCCTCATCTACCGCCACGAAGATGCGCGGGGCCAGGGCCACGCCGGCCAGTACGCCGGTGCCTTTCACCAGCAGGCGGGCGCGGTTGCGGGCCTCGGCCGGAATAGCGGCCAGCGCCGAATGGTCGCCGTCGCCCACATCTTCGGCCAACGCCGAGCGGATGAAGGTGGCGAGGGCCTCGTCGGTTAGGTAAGCGGGGAGTGGTTGCACGCCGCAAAGGTACGGGCCCCGCCCTTGCCGCGGAAGCACAACCAGGGCCCCAACGCGAAGCCTTGCTGCTGGGCATAGCTGGTTAAACGTTAAAAGTGAAGAGTCAAAACCAATGTCCGGTTTTGACTCTTCACTTTTAACGTTTAACCAAGCTTTTCTTAGCTTAGCTATTCTTTGGTAAAGTCCAGGTTATCAATCACCGGGGCCCCGCGCGAGGGCTTCAGCTTGACGTAGACGCGGTAGGTGCCGCCGCGGCTGGCGTAGCGCCCCACCGCGTACTGGATGCCCTCGCCGCTGGACCCCTGGTGGATAAAATCGAATCCGATGGGACCGTTTTTGGCGAAGAAATCTTTCAGCACCAACTCGGCCTGGGTGGCGTTAAAGTTCTGCTTATCGCCGTCGAAGCTGATTTCAATGGCCGGGGCCAGGAACTGGGCCAGCTCGTGCGCCGAGCCGTTGCGCAGGGCCCCGCGCACGGGCCCCAGGTCGGCCTGAGCCTGGGCCGTAAAGCCCAGCAGCACCAGCAGCCACGCGGCGGCCAACGTTCGCAAAAGGAAGGGTTTCATGGTAAAAAGTAAAGAACTTATCATCAAAGCGGGGTGTAGCGAAAACAGTGCCAGTTGGAGCCCCCCCCCCAGCCAGGGCCAGATTACGGGCGGCGGCCCGCGCGGGTTGGCAGGCAGCCGGGCAAAAATCTGCCCAAAATTATCCCCCGGGGCGCGGCTGCCGTCAACCCTTGCCCCGGGGCCCCGTATCTTTGGGGCATGAATAAACAGGTATTATTGGTCATTCTGGACGGGTGGGGCCTGACCCAAAACACGACCAATTCGGCCGTTGACCAAGCGCAGACGCCCTTCTACCACGAAGTTCTGGCGCGCTACCCGCACAGCACCCTGCAAGCCTCGGGCGAAGCCGTGGGCCTGCCCGAGGGCCAGATGGGCAACTCGGAAGTGGGCCACATGAATATTGGCGCGGGCCGCGTGGTGGACCAGGAGCTGGTGCGCATCGGCCGCTCCATCCGCGACCGGAAGCTGGGCCAGATGCCGGCCCTGGTGAAAGCCTTCGAGTACGCCCGTATCAATAATAAACCCTTGCACCTCATTGGGTTACTATCCGACGGCGGCGTGCACTCGCACATCGACCACGTGAAGGCCTTGTGCACCATCGCCCACGAGGCGGGCGTGCCGCGGGTGTTCGTGCACGCCTTTACGGACGGGCGCGACACCGACCCCAAGAGCAGCGTGCGCTACATCAACGACCTGGAGCAGCACGTGGAGCGCACGGGCGCCAAAATTGCCTCCGTAGTGGGCCGCTACTACGCCATGGACCGCGACCAGCGCTGGGAGCGGGTGCAAGTGGCCTACGACCTGCTGGTGAACGGCGTGGGCACGCCCTCGCAGAACCTGATCCAAACTATTCAGGAGCAGTACAAAGAGGGAGTTACCGACGAGTTTTTGAAACCCATCGTGAAGGTGGGCAGCGACGGGCAGCCGCTGGCCATCATTCAGGACGACGACGTGGTGCTGTGCTTTAACTTCCGCACCGACCGGGGCCGCGAAATTACGGAAGCCCTTACGCAGCAGGATTTCCACGCCTTCCAGATGCACCGGCTCAACCTGCACTACCTCACGCTGACGAACTACGACGACAGCTTCGTGGGCGTGACGCCGGTGTTTGAGAAGGACAACCTCAACCGCACGCTGGGCGAGGTGCTGGCCGAGAACGGCAAGACGCAGATCCGCATCGCCGAAACGGAGAAGTACCCGCACGTGACCTTCTTCTTCTCGGGCGGCCGCGAGGTGGCCTTTGAGGGCGAGAAGCGCATCATGTGCCCCTCGCCCAAGGTGGCCACCTACGACCTGCAACCCGAAATGAGCGCCGCCGACCTGCGCGACGCCCTGATTCCCGAGCTGCGAGCCAATACCGCCGATTTCGTGGTACTAAACTTCGCCAACCCCGACATGGTGGGTCACACCGGCGTGTTTGCGGCCGTGGTGAAGGCCGTGGAAACGGCCGACGCTTGCGCCCGCGCCGTGGTGGAGGCCGCCCGCGCCGCCGGCTACACTAGCATCATCATCGCCGACCACGGCAACGCCGAATTCATGCGCAACGCCGACGGCTCGCCCAACACGGCCCACACCACCAACCTGGTGCCCTGCATTTTGGTAGATGACAACTACCACGGCACCCTCGCCGATGGCAAGCTAGCCGACCTCGCCCCCACCATTCTGGCGCTGATGGGCGTGGCCCAGCCCACCGAGATGACCGGCCTGAACCTGCTGCGCCCCGCCGACGCCCCGCATGCATAAGGGCAGCGGCGCCTGGCTGGGGGCCCTGGCGCTGCTGCTGGCTGGCTGCGGGGGGCCCGGGGCCGGGGCCCCCGCGCCGGCCGCCGCCCAGCCGTTATACTTCGACGTAAAGGGCTTGCTCGACCAACAAATTAAGCAGCTCAACCAGGCCCATACCGCCACCCTCAAACGCGTGAGCGTGCGCGGCGGTGCCATTGAAACGGTGCGCGTGCCGGCCGTGAAGTGGGCCGACGAGCTGCAATTGTTCTTCCAGGCCGACATTAATAAGGCTGCCCTGCGCGGCGCCTATGCCATCGATTCGGCCCGGCTGCCCGATGGGCGGCTGCGCCGCACCTACACCCGCCGGCCCGGCCACGACATTGCCCCAGTTGGCCGGCTGTCGGTGCTGAGCGCTGGGGCCGCCCCCGAGGAAATCACGGCCGACGTAGACCAGAAAAACGCGCTGTTCGCGGCCCGCAAGCACCTGCGGCTCGACCTGCGCCAGGGCCTGCTGACCACCTACGCGGTGCAGGGCACCCAGAAGCTGGTGCTGTTCGACACGCTGCGCTACGCGGCGGCCGGGCAGGTGCAACGCTAAGCAGCACATTTGGGCAACGCTGAACGATTAGCGGGCAGCCGGCGGAAAAGCCAGCAGCCCGCGCCGGGGCCCTATTTGTGTTCGTAAGCCCCCACGGTGCGGGCTACGCGGAGCAGGTTGCGCAGGTCGCGGGCCGGGGCGGTGCCATAGGCGGGACCCATCTTGAGGGCTGGCGAAGTGGCTTGCAACGAATAATCAAGCTGGCCGCCGCCGAACGGTGAGCGCGCAAACAGCGGGTCGGTATTCAGCAGGTTGCCGAGCACTGCATCGGCGAGGCCCGGCTTACCGGCGGTGGCAAAGGCGGTGCCGGCGTAGGTGCCGGTGCGCAGCACCGAGTTGCGCACCACGAGGCTGGCGCGGTAAGCATCCACGTTGTCGAAGTACAGTTCGTCATCAATAGAACCCCACACGATGCTGTTGCGCAGCGTGATTTGCGGCGAAGACAGCGTAGTTACGCCGTCCAGGGGCGATTTATCAGTAAATGTCAGCGAGGCCGATTTGCGCACTGCGCTGGTGGCGGGGTAGTTGGCCACGGTGCAGAAATTCACATCATACACCCCGCCGAAGCCCAACAAAGCGTATTCGGCGCAGTTAGCGAACAGGCAGTTGGTGGCCTTCACATCGCCGGCAATGCTGATGATGCCGCCGCCGGTATCCAGCGCCACGGGCGTCTGGGCAGCGCCAGCAAACGACACGTTATTGCCGGAAATGTTCTTGATCGTCGTGTTGTCCACGGCCACGTCGGGGAGGGGCCCCGTGGGGGCGGTGTTCAGCAGCAGCAGGCCGTAGGTGGCGTTCTTGATTTCGGCGTAGCGGATGCGGTTGCCGCGGCTGGTACTCGTGAACACCAGACCGCCCCACTGCCCCGGCGTATCGGCGTAGAAATCTTCGAGCCGGTCGCCGCCGAAGCGCACGATGTTGGCGTTGGTATCCTTCACCGTATCGGTGGGTACGAAGGCGTTGGGCTCACTTAAGTCGTTCACCAACAGCCGCCCCGCCACTTGCAGCGTGGCCCCGGCGTGCGAATAAATACGGGCCCCCTTGGGGATGCGCAGCGTGGTACCCGGGTTCACGGCCACGCCCACCACATAGGCTTGCGTGCCACTGCCATAGGTGCGGTTGATGATGACGTGGGGCTTGTCGGTCTTCCAGGTAACGTCTTTATCGATAAATTCGCCGTGGTGGAAATAGGCATTCTGGCCGTAGGCCACTAGCTTCACGTTCTGGGCGTTGCCGTTGGTGAGGAAGTTGATCTGGTCCGCTACCACAAACTGCTTGGCCGCGGTGGCCGTGCCGTTGTCGCCCACGGTGGCGCGCACCAGGATGAGCAGGCTGTCGTTGCCCCGCACGGTAATGCCGCTGGCCCCGGGCCCTGCATCGCCACTGATAATGAGCGAGTACGGGCTGGCCCCGGCCCCGGCCAGGCGGATGTCCGTCTTCAGGGCCCCACGGTTGCGGTTGTACACCCACAGCCGCTTCGTCACGGTGCGCACCGTGGTGAACACAGTATCAAACTGCACCGTATCCTGCACAAAGCTCAAGTTTCCCGAGGTTTGCACCAGGTCTTCCTTAGGCTCGCAGCCCGGCAGCAACGCCGATAGGCAGCCGAGTAAGATGAAGGCAAGGAAAAAGTGGCGCATTATAAAATATGATTCGGCGCATTGAGGCCGTCATGCTTCGCTGCGCTCTGCATGACGGCCTGAGTTGCTATTTATAATGGAGATGATAACGGCTCAGGGGCCCTGTTTTTCCGCTACGACACGCCTACTTTCAGGCGTTCGGCGCTTTCGGCGATGCGCAGGTTTTCCACGAAATCGTCCACGTTGCCGTCCATTACGCTGGGCAGGTTGTGCACGGTGTAGCCGATGCGGTGGTCTGTGACGCGACCCTGGGGGTAGTTATAGGTGCGCACCTTGTCGCTGCGGTCGCCGCTACCAATCATGCTCTTGCGGATGGCACCCTCGGCTTCGTTCTTCTTGGCCAGCTCAATCTCGAAAATGCGCGAGCGCAGCACTTGCAGGGCCTTGTCGAAGTTCTTGAGCTGCGATTTCTGGTCCTGGCACTGGGCCACGAGGCCGGTGGGGAGGTGGGTGAGACGCACGGCCGAGTAGGTCGTGTTCACCGACTGGCCGCCGGGGCCACTCGACATGAAGAGGTCCTTGCGGATATCATTCATATCCAGATCGATGTCGAACTCTTCGGCTTCCGGCATCACCACCACCGAGGCCACGCTGGTGTGGATTCGGCCCTGGGTTTCGGTGGCCGGCACGCGCTGTACGCGGTGCACGCCGCTCTCAAATTTGAGCTTGCCGTACACGTCCTCGCCCTTCACGGCCAGGATAATTTCCTTGTAACCGCCGGCCGTGCCCTCCATGGCGTCCACCAATTCCATTTTCCAGCCCTGCTTTTCGGCAAAGCGCAGGTACATGCGCTGCAAGTCGCCGGCGAAAAGGGCAGCCTCGTCGCCGCCGGCCCCAGCCCGGATTTCCATAATGACGTCCTTCGAGTCATTGGGGTCCTTGGGGATCAACAAGTTCTTGATGGCGGCCTCCAGGCGGTCCTGCTCCGGTCCGAGCTCGTCGAGTTCGGCCTTGGCCATTTCGCGGAAGTCCTCGTCTTTTTCGGTCGAAATGACCTGCCGGGCGTTTTCTATGTTACTGAGCACCTGCTGGTAGTTGCGGTACTCCACCACGATTTTGCCCAAGTCTTTATATTCTTTGTTTAACGACTTGTAGCGCTTTAGGTCCGACATCACGTCGGGCTGCATCAGCTCTTCGCTCACGTCGTTGTACCGCAGGCGGATGGCTTCTAATTTGTCCAGCATTTTGGTGGTCGAAAAAAATAGTCAGTAGTTTGCAAAGATACTGGATTCAAACACCGCCGTTTGGGTCGGGCGTTCCTTTTTCCGCCGTGCGCGGCTAGGGGCCCCGGCCAGCCGGCGCTGGGGGAGCCCGGTGTCGGTTGCCCTGCCCTTTGCCGGCCCATCCACCTGGCCCCACCTGCCCAACCGCTACCTTAAATGCAAGTGCTCAAATTCGGAGGCACGTCCGTAGCCTCCGCGGAAAACATTGAGAAATCGTGCGCCATCGCGCTCAACGCCTTAGCCCGGGGCCCCGCGGTGATGGTGGTATCGGCCCTGGGCGGCGCCACCGACGTCCTCATCGGGGCGGGCCGCGCGGCGGCCAGTGGCGACTACCGCTACCGCGACACGCTGGCCCAGCTGCAACAGCGGCACCTGGCCGCCGCCCAGGCCCTGCTGCCCCCAGCCGGCCAGCCCGATATCACCGACCTGCTCACCCGCGGCTTTTCGGAGCTGCTTCAGCTGTGCGACGGCATTTTTTCGCTCAGCGAATTGTCTGCCCGCACCCTCGACCGGCTGATGAGCTACGGCGAATTATTCTCGTCGCAGCTGGTGCGCGAAGCCCTGGGGGCCCGTACCCCGACCGTGTGGGCCGACGCCCGCCAGCTCATCCGCACCAACGCGCGCTTTGGCGCGGCCGAAGTGAACGCAGGAATCACCCGCGCGCAGGTGCAGGCCTTTCAGCGCGCGCACCCCGGCGAGCTGTGGGTGGTGCCAGGCTTCATTGCCGCTGACGGCGAGGGCAATACTACCACGCTGGGCCGCGGCGGCTCCGACTACACGGCCGCCCTACTGGCCGCCGCGCTCGACGCCGAGGTGCTCGAAATCTGGACCGACGTGAGCGGCCTGATGACCGCCGACCCGCGCCTCGTGTCGCGCGCGCGGCCCATTGCCGGCATCTCGTACCAGGAGGCCATGGAGCTGTCGCACTTCGGGGCCAAGGTGCTGTACTCGCCTACCATTCAGCCGGTAATGGAGCGCGGCATTCCGCTCTGGATCAAGAACACCTTCGCCCCGGCCGACTACGGCACGCTGGTGGAAACGGCCCCGCCGCCGAGCGGCGAGGTGGTGCGCGGCCTCTCCAGCATCGGCAATTTGTCGCTGCTGAACCTGGAGGGCAGCGGCATGGTGGGCATCCCGGGCTTCTCGAAGCGCTTGTTTGAGGCCCTGGCCCGCGAGCGCATCAACGTGGTGCTCATCACCCAAAGCTCGTCGGAGTACTCCATTTGCGTGGGCGTGGCCGTCGCCGACGTGCCCGGGGCCCAGGCCGCCGTCGACGCCGAGTTTGCCACCGAAATTACCAATGGGCGCATTGCCCCGCTGTGCCCCGAGAACGGGCTGGCCATTGTGGCGCTGGTGGGCGAAAACATGAAGAACCACCCCGGCATCAGCGGGCGCCTGTTTGGGGCCCTGGGCCAGAATGGCGTGAACATCCGGGCCATTGCCCAGGGCTCGTCGGAGCGCAACATCTCCACCGTCATCCGGGCCGCCGACGTGCGCAAGGCCATCAACGTGCTGCACGAAGCCTTCTTCGAGCCGGCCTATAAGCAGGTGAACCTGTACGTGTTGGGGCCCGGCAACGTGGGCAGCAAGCTGCTGGCCCAGCTGGCGCAGCAGCAGCAGCACTTGCAGCAGCACCTGGGCTTGCAGGTACGGGTGGTGGCCATTGCCAACCGCCGCCACTGCGTCGTGGACGAGAACGGCCTGGACCTGGCCGCCTGGCCCGCCGCGCTGGCCGCCGCGGGGCCCTGTACGCTGGAAGAATTCACCCAGCTCATCGTGAGCCGCAACCTGCGCAACTCCATTCTGGTGGACGTGACGGCCAACCCCGCCGCCGCCGACCACTACGCCGAACTGCTCGAGAAGAGCGTGGCCGTGGTGGCCTGCAACAAGGTAGCCGCGTCGTCGGCCTATGCCAACTACGCCCGCCTCAAGGCGTTGGCGCAGGATTTCAACACCCGGTTTCTGTTCGAAACCAACGTAGGCGCGGGTCTACCAATCATTGGCACCCTCAACGACCTGACCAGCAGCGGCGACGTGGTGCGGCACATGGAGGCGGTACTTTCGGGCACGCTCAACTTCGTGTTCAATAACTACGACGGCTCGCGGCCCTTCGCCGAGGTGGTGCGCCAGGCCCAATCCGAGGGTTACACCGAGCCCGACCCGCGCCTCGACCTGAGCGGCACCGACGTGGCCCGCAAAATCCTGATCCTGGCCCGTGAGGCCGGCCACCCGCTGGAAATGAGCGACGTGCAAATCGACTCGTTCCTGCCCGCATCTTGCCTGGAGGGCGATGTGGAAGCCTTTTACGAGCAGCTGGCCGCGCATGAGGCCCACTTCCGGGCCCTGTACGACGCGGCCACAGCCGAGGGCAAGCGCCTCAAGTTTGTGGCCCGCTTCAACGACGGGGCCGCCGCCGTGGGCCTGCAAGCCGTGCTGCCCAGCCACGACGTGTACGAGCTGCGCGGCAAGGACAACATCGTGCTCTTCTACACCGACCGCTACGCCGAGCAGCCGCTGGTGGTGAAGGGCGCGGGGGCCGGGGCGGAAGTCACGGCCGCTGGCGTGTTTGCAGATATTATTCGCGCCGCGAGGTTGTAATCATACCCGGCTCAAGTTCCAGGCAAATAAAAAGGCCGCCATTTCAATGCCCCTCCCCGACTCTGTTCTCGTTCACGCCCCCGCCACGCTCTCCAATTTAGGCTGCGGCTTTGACGTGTTTGGCCTGGCCCTGGCCGCGCCCTACGACACCATTCGCCTGCGCCGCACCGGGGCCCCGGGCGTGCGCATCCGGCACCTCGACGCTTATAATTTGCCCACCGACCCGGCCCGCAACGTGGCTGGCGTGGCCCTGCTGGCCCTGCTGGCAGCTGTGCCCGAGGCCGTGGGCTTTGAGATGGAAATTACCAAGGGCATCAAGCCCGGCAGCGGGGTGGGCAGTAGCGCAGCCAGTGCCGCGGGGGCCGTGGTAGCGGCCAACGCCCTGCTGGGCAACCGCTTCAGCCAGCTGGAGCTGGTGGAGTTTGCGATGGCGGGCGAGGCCCTGGCCTCCGGGGCCCGCCACGCCGACAACGTCGCGCCGGCTATTTTTGGGGGTTTCACGGTGGTGCGGGCCCTGGAGCCGGCCACCGACATCGTGGCCCTGCCCGCGCCGACGCTGTGGGTGGCCGTGGTGCACCCCCAAATTGAAATCAAAACCAAGGATGCCCGCCAGGTGCTGCCCGCCGCCGTGCCGCTGGGCCTGGCCGTGCGCCAGTGGGCCAACGTGGCCGGCCTGGTGGCCGGCTTCCTCACGGCGGACTATGGCCTGATTAGCCGCTCGCTCGACGACTACATCGTGGAGCCGGCGCGGGCTCCGCTCATCCCCGGGCTGGCCGAGGCGCGGCGGCGGGCCCTGGCGGCGGGGGCCCTGGGCGGCGGCATTTCGGGCTCGGGGCCATCCATTTTCATGCTGAACCGCGACGAGCCCACGGCCCATGCCGTAGCCGCGGCCCTGGGCAGCGTGTTTGCTGAGCTGGGCATCGAGTTTAACCTGTACGTGGGGACGGTGGCCCCGGAAGGCGCCCGCGTGGTGGCCGAATAGCCCCGCCGGCCGGTAGGTTAACAGTTTATTAACGAGTACGCTGGGCAACTTCCTGGCCGTACATTCGCCGGCGGCCTATTTATCAAAACCACCATTTTAAGGATTCTTTATTGCCACACTTCTCCGCCCGCCTCTCCGCCCGATGCAGTACCACAGCCTTCGCCGCCAAGCTCCGCCGGTAGACTTCCGTACCGCCGCCATTACCGGCCAGGCCCCCGACGGCGGCTTGTACTTCCCGGAAACCATTCCGCGGTTCGGGGCTGATTTCCTGCGCGACCTGCCCGCGCTGGACCGCGCCGACCTGGCCCTGGCCGTGATGCGGCCCTACGTGGGCGGCACCATTCCCGACGCGGACCTGCGCGGGATTTGCGCCGCGGCCGTCGATTTCCCGTTTCCGCTCGTGCCCGTGAGCCCCGGCATTACGGCCCTGGAGCTTTTCCACGGGCCCACGCTGGCGTTTAAGGACGTGGGGGCCCGGTTCATGAGCCGGTGCCTGGGCTACTTCGCGCAGCGCGGCAACACGCCGCCCATGACGGTGCTGGTGGCCACCTCGGGCGATACCGGCGGGGCCGTGGCCAGCGGGTTTTTGGGCGTGCCGGGCGTGGAAGTGGTCATCCTCTACCCCCAGGGCAAGGTGAGCCCGGTACAGGAGCAGCAGCTCACCACGCTGGGCCAAAACATTACGGCCCTGGAGGTTAGCGGCACCTTCGACGATTGCCAGTCCCTGGTGAAGCAGGCCTTCCGCGACCCCGAGCTGGCCGCCCACCGCTTCCTTACTTCGGCTAATTCCATCAACGTGGCGCGCTGGCTGCCCCAGCAGCTGTACTACTGCTTCGCGGCCCAGCAGTGGCACGCCGCCGCTACGCCGCCGGTGGTGAGCGTGCCGAGCGGCAACTTCGGCAACATTTGCGCCGGGCTGCTGGCGCGGGCCTCGGGCCTGCCGCTAGGCCACTTTATCGCCGCCTGCAACGCCAATGACCCCGTGCCGCGCTACCTGCGCTTGGGCACCTACGCGCCCCAGGCCGCCGTGGCCACCCACTCCAACGCCATGGACGTGGGCGACCCCAGCAACTTCGTCCGCATCCTGGAGCTGTTTGGCCACGACCTGGGGGCCCTGAAGGCCGCCCTCAGCGCCGAAACCGTGAGCGACCCCGACACGGTGGCCACCATCTTGCAGGTGTGGTTTGAGAACGGCTACTTGCTGGACCCCCACGCCGCCGTGGCCTACGCCGCGCTGCTCCGCCACCAGGCCCAGTACCCCGACGCCGCGGGCTTCATCCTCGCCACGGCCCACCCCGTCAAGTTCCCCGACGTGCTGGAGCCCATCATCGGCCAGCCCATCGAGCTACCGGCGGCCGTGCTACACCTGCAAGGCCGCCCCAAGCAAGCCATTCCGATGGCCGTGGACTTTGGGGCCCTGAAGGAGTTTTTGCTGCGGTAGCGTGCCATAAAAAACGGGAGATTCGGCATAACCGAATCTCCCGTTTACGGATATTACTGGCTTTCTACTTAGCGGCCAGTATATCAATCATTTCAATGGCCGGCGGGGTCGAAAAAAGCTCTTCGGCGTGGGCCATGAGGGCGGCGGCTACCTTGCCCCCGAGGTGGGCTTTGCGGCCGGCGTCTTCGGCAAACGTGTCGAAAATTCCGAACGTGGAGGGCCCCATCTGGATGCCGTACCAGGTCACGGTATCGGGCTCTTCCATCACGAGGGCCAACCCGCCGCGCAGGAAATCGGCCACGGCCTGCTCTTTTCCGGGCTTGGCTTCGAGCCGTACCAGCAATCCTACTTTTACCATGTTACGTGGGCTTTGGGGTAAGTCTTTAACTTTCAGCTACGCAAGCGCGGCAGAAAGCGGATTGTTTTGAGCAGCGAAACAATGCCCGCTGGCGTACAAGTACCAGAAGGGCCAGCGCTTGGGCGCAAAGTCGGGCAATTGTTGCCTTGTCCCCCACATTACGGCGCAATGGCCCGCACCATGCGCGCCTTACCGAACATATCCGCTATTCCGCGCACCTCGGCGTAGCCTTGGCCGCGGAGCAGTTCTTCCGTTTCGGCCGGCAGCGCCTCATTGATTTCCAGGTAGAGGCCGCCGCCGGGGCGCAGCAGCTCGCGGCCCAGGGCCCCCAGCCGGCGGTAGAACAGCAGCGGGTCGGCGTCGGGCACGAACAGGGCCGTGGCGGGCTCCCAGGCCAGCACGTTGGCGCGCATCCGGGCCCGCTCGCTCTCGCGCACGTAGGGCGGGTTGCTCACCAGAACATCCAGGGCCCCGGGCGCTACGCCAGCGGGGTTTCCCTTCAGAATATCAACTTGTTGAAACTGTACCCGCGGGGCGTAACGGGCGCCGTTGCGGCGGGCCACGGCCAGGGCAGCCTCCGAAATATCGACGGCCAGCACCTGCGCCCCGGGCAGGGCGCGGGCCAGCGCCAAGGCCAGGCAGCCCGAGCCGGTGCCCACGTCGAGCACGGCCAGTGCGCCGGGGCCCTGGTTTTCCTGCGCTACCAGGCGCGCCAGCTCCTCGGTTTCGGGGCGCGGAATGAGGGTGGCGGGCGTCACTTCCAGCTCCATACCGGCGAAGTGGGCGGTACCCAGCACGTACTGCACCGGCTCGTGGGCCAGCAGACGGGCTTCGAGGGCCGGCAATTGCTGCTGAACGGCGGGCGATACAGCATCCTGGGCCCGCATGCGGCGCTGGAGCGCATCGAAGCCCAGCAGGTGCTCGGCCACCAGCGCGGCGATGGCGGCGGCCTCCGGGGCGGGGTACGCGGCGGCAAGGGCGGCGGCGAGGCGGTCGGTGAGGGCGCGGGTGGTCATTGGGCAAAAGTAGGCCAGTGCCGCGGCGCGGTTACTTTTGCGGCATGGCCGACGCCCCCACCCCCGACGCTCCCGACGACTCCTTGTTCATGCGCCGCGCCCTCGACCTAGCGCTGCGCGGCACCGGCTACGCCCGGCCCAACCCATTGGTGGGCTGCGTGGTAACGCACCGGGGCCGCATCATCGGCGAGGGCTGGCACGAGCGGTACGGGGGGCCCCACGCCGAGGTAAACGCCGTGGCCAGCGTGGCCGACCCGTCGTTATTAAGAGAGAGCCGCGTGTACGTGACGCTGGAGCCCTGCGCCCACCACGGCAAAACTCCCCCCTGCGCCGACCTGCTCATCGCCCACGGCGTGCCCGAAGTAGTGGTGTGCAACGATGACCCGTTTCCGCTGGTGGCGGGCCGCGGCACCGCGAAGCTGCGCGCCGCCGGGGCCCGGGTCGAAACCGGCCTGCTGGCCGCCGAAGGCCGCTGGCTGAACCGGCGCTTCTTCACCTTCCACGAAAAGCAGCGGCCTTACCTGGTGCTGAAATGGGCCGAAACGGCCGACGGCTTTTTGGCCGGGCCCTACTTCCAAACGGTGGCCATCAGCGGGCCCCAGGCGCGGTTGCTCACCCACCAGTGGCGGGCCGAGGAGCAGGCCGTTCTGGTGGGCACGCGCACGGCCCTGCACGACAACCCCCACCTGACCGTGCGCGACTGGCCGGGCCCCGACCCGCTGCGCGTCATCCTCGACAAAAACCTGTGCCTGCCGCCCACCCACCACGTGCTCGACGGCCAGCAGCCCACCCTGTTCTACACCTACCGGCAGCGCCCCGACACCGAAAACCGGGCCTACGCCACCCTCACCGAAGCTGATGACCTGATGCCCCAAATCCTGGCCGACCTTTGGCAGCGCCAGGTGCAGTCGGTGCTGGTGGAAGGGGGCCCCACAGTGCTCAACGCCCTGCTCAAAGCGGGGCTGTGGGACGAAATCCGCATCTTCCGCAGCCCCCGCAAGCTAGGGGCCGGCGTGGCCGCCCCGCGCCTGGGCCTCAGCGGCTTACAAAGCGTGGAGGCCGTGGGCGACGACCAGCTGTTCCGCTACCTGAACGAGTAGCGTGAACGCTGCGAGTACGCGCGTTGAACGATTAGTTAACCGATAAATAAACCACCACCCAAACGCGGGGACTCGCAGAGTCCCCGCTACCTCTAATGGCTGAAACCCTCGCCCTCACTGCCACCACCAAGGCCGCCCGCTACGCCGAGCTACTGCCCCAAATCGATACCCTCACCGCCGGCGAGCCCGACCTGACCGCCAACCTGGCCAACACGGCCGCCGCGCTGCGGCAGGCGTTTGGCTTTTTCTGGGTGGGCTTTTATTTAGTGAAAGGCGACGAGCTGGTGCTCGGGCCGTTCCAGGGTCCCATCGCCTGCACCCGCATCCGCCACGGGCGGGGCGTGTGTGGCGGCAGCTGGGCGCAGGCCCGCACTCTGCTCGTGCCCGACGTGGAGCAGTTCCCCGGCCACATCGCCTGTAGCTCCGATTCGAAGTCGGAAATCGTGGTGCCCATCCTCAAAAACGGCGCCGTGGTGGCTGTGCTCGACGTGGACAGCGACCAGCTCAACGACTTCGATGCCGACGACCAGGCCGCCTTGGAGCAACTCATGCAGCGGGCGGCGCAGTGGTTTTAGGCGAGGCCCTCAAGCGGGGCCCGGTTCCTTATGGGGCCTTGCTATTCAACTTAAATATCTCTTAGCCAATTTATGAGCACAAACAAAAAGCATGGCATTGGGCTTTCGGTGGTACTCTTTCACCTAACCCACTTTGTCATGCGTAAGCAAACTTTGTTCACCGCCCTGCTGGGCCTGTTCCTGATGCTGGGCGTCCAGCTGACGTCCACCGCTCAGGCCACCCACAAAGACCTAGCTGCTAGCGCCGCTATTTCGCCCGACCACACCACCCTGCTGGCGGGATTAAAGGCCGCTGGTTTGGCCGACCGGGCCAAAGGCAAGGGGCCCTACACGGTGTTCGCGCCCACGAACGCGGCCTTCGACAAGCTGCCCGCCGGTACGCTTGATAAGTTACTGATGCCTGCGAACAAGAAGACGCTCAGCGGCATCCTCACGTACCACGTGGTACCCGGCATCCACAAAGCCGCCAGCCTAAAAGACGGGCAGAAGCTCAAGACCGTGGAAGGCGAAATGTTGACAGTAAAAAAAGAAGGCGGTAACGTAATGATCGTGGACGCCAAAGGCGGTTCCGCCACTGTGCAGAAAGCCGATATCATAGCCACCAACGGCGTCGTGCATTCCATCGATGCGGTGCTGATGCCCGCTAAGTAATCGGGGTTCAGAGCCAAAAAGGCCCGGCCGCTCGATGAGCAGCCGGGCCTTTTCCATGGTATATCAACAGCTAATCTTTCTCGAACACCTTCACCACGAACACGAAGTCTTGCAGCTTCTTGATTTGCTGGGGGCGCGGGGTGCCGGCCAGGCGGTTGGTGTGGGGCAAGTGGTAGGGGGCGGCGGGCTGCTTCTTGGCCAGCGAATCGACGAGGCGCAGCAGCAGCGACGACTTAGTGGCGAAGGCTGCGCTCTGTGCGTCGCTCTGGCGGCCGCTCACCACCCCGATCAGGTTACCGCGCTCATCGAGCAGGGGGCCCCCGGAGTTGCCCGGGTTCACCGGAATGCTGACCTGGTAAAAGGCCGTGTCGCCGCCGAAGCCGGAGCGGGCGCTCAGGGCCCCTTCGCCGTACACCACGTCTTCGCGCGGGTAGCCCAGGGTGTACACCCGCTCGCCGAGGTCGGCCTGCCCGGCCTTAAACGTGTAGGGCAGGCGGCCGAAGCCGTTAAAGTCGCGGTCCTTGATGCGCAGAATGGCCAAGTCGTGGGCGCGATCTGAGTACACGGTTTCGGCGTGGTAATGCTGCTGGTCGCGGCCTTCAATCAGCAGCGAGTCAGCACCTTGAATCACGTGGTAGCTCGTCACCAAGTAGCCGTCGGCGGTGAGGGCGAAGCCCGTGCCGCTGAACTTGCCGTTGTTGACGGGCACCGGGGCCCCGCCTTTGGCGGCGTCCACCTGGTTGAGGCTGCGGCTGAGGGCGCGCTGGTTGTTTTGCAGCTGGTTCAGCTCGCGGCGCAGCACCGTGTAGCCGTACATTGAGGGCTTGGTGTTGGCGGCGCGCCACCACTCCAGGCCCAGCAGCGAGCCAAATACGGCCAGCACCGCCACTGAGGCGGCCACGCCCACCGTGGCCCGGTGCCCGCTCCAAAACTCGCGCAGCACCCGCTCGGTGCGCGAAATGCGCAGCACGGGGTGCACGGTGGCGCGCAGGGCCCCGGGGGCCGGCGCGTCGGCAACCGGCTGTTTAACTACGGTTTCGGCCAGCATTTCGACGTGCAGGCCGCGCAGCTGCTGGCGCAGGGCGCGGCGCTGGCCCACGGCCCGGAGCGTGCTCGTCAGCTCGCCGAAGTCGGCGTAGCGCAGGGCCAAGTCGGGGTCGGCGGCCAAGCGGGCCTCCAGGCCGGTACGGGCGGGCGGGGCCAGCTCGCCCCGGTTGTAGGCTTCAAATAAGGCGTAGTAATCGGCTTCGGTTTGCATGGCGGAGGCAGCTTTTCAGTTATCAGTTATCTATCAACAAGGAGCAGTTTACAGCGGGGCCCAAAGGAGCCTGCTGCCGAATGCTAACTGTTAACTACTTACTGATAACTACTCACTGAAATTCTAAATCGGTGCTTCCTTGTAGTGAACAAAAAAGAGTTTTTTGAGGCGTACGAGGCACTTGTATTTTTGATTCTTGGCGTTGTCGGCGTTGGTATAGCCGAACTCCGCCGTCAGGTCCTGCATGGATTTCTCCAGCAGGTAAAAGCCTTCGAGTAGCGAGCGGCACGGCTCGCCGAGGTGGTCGAGGGCCTCGCTCATGGTGGTGAAGCGGCGGTCCTGTTCCTCGGCGGCGAGCAGGTCATCTTCGGCCCCGGTATGGTACAGGGGCCCCAGGTCATCGTCTTCCTGCAAGCGCACGCCGAAGCGGCTTTTGCTGGTAAGGCGCTTGAGCCAGAGGCGGCGGCACACGGCGTAGAGGTAGGTTTTGACCTGGCAGTTGAGCTCCAGCGAGCCGTCGCGCACCTTTTCATAAAATACCATCACGCCTTCCTGGTACACGTCCTGAGCGTCGTCGTCCGAGCCGCTGTTTTGCAGCACGAAATGCGACACCATGGGCCAGTGCAGCCGGTAGAGCTGCGCCAGGGCCCGCTCGTCGCCGCCGCGGATGGCGGCAATCAAAGCTTCGTCGGGGGCGGGTACCAAGGGAGTCGAAGAAGAAAAAGAAGAGTCGCCTCTGCTCATTCGCTTTGGGGGTTAATACAGGGAAGAGTAGGAAGTAACCCGCCGAAAAAAAAGTTTTGCCGGACGGGTTACCTTTTACGGAAAGCCGGATAAAGGGCGATTTCCAGTTAAAATCTTTTCAAAAATACCCCAACATGAACAAGCTCGTTAAATTTGCTGCCCTGGGCCTCGCCCTCACCGCTGGTCTGTCGTCGTGCGAGTCGAAGACCGCCGAAACCACCACCACCACCCCCACTACCACCGAAACCACCACCACGGCTACCACCGACACCACCGCAATGGCTCCTGCTGCTGATGGCGCAATGGCTCCTGCCGCTGGTACCACGGCTCCCGCCGACGGTGCCAAGATGGACGGTGCTAAAATGGACGGCGCTATGGCTCCTGCCGCTGGCACTACCACCACCACCACCGAGGTGAAGAAATAATTAGCAGGCTGGCCGTAACGCCAGCCGCTTAATTACCACCCATTCGAACCGCCCGGTTTTCCGCAAGGAAGACCGGGCGGTTTTTTGTGCGCTGGCCTCAGGCCACCAGCGCCAGCAAATCGGCGGCGATGCCGGGCCAGGGCTGGTGCAAATCGAGGGTGGCCACGCGCACGGGGTGGGTCCCCAGGGTGTAGCGCGCGTCGAGCGGGGGCGCGGCCGCGGCGGGGTACAGCAAAATACCCTCCAGAGCTTGGCCGGGGGCGGGCGCCTGGTTTTGCAGGTAGGCAAAGAGCTGGTAGAGATGGGGCGCGATAAGGCGCTGGCGGTCGTAGCGCGGGCGCAGGGCGGCGGCGTAGTATTTGGTGTCGAGGATGATTTTGCGCGCCGGGCTCTCCAGCGTCGTGTCGGTGAGCATGGTGGGCAGCAGGTCGAGGTCGGCAGGCGCGGCGGCCTGGGCCTGCCAGGCAATGGTTTCGGCAAACACCCGGTACTGGCGCTGCTCACGCCGGTAGAAGTTGCGCACAAATTGCTCAAACAGCCGCGCCATCAACGGCTCGTCGCGCCGGAAATCCAGCACCCGGCCCCGGCCCGGGGCCCCGGGCGCGGGCAGCGCGTGCCGCCACACCAGCTCGCACAGGTGCAGGGCAAACGCCGCCTCGCCGCCCCACCGCTGCCGGCGCAGGGCCCCAAGCAGCGCGGCCGATGGGGCCCCGGCCGGGGCCAGCGCCAAGCCCCCAGGAAGCCGCCGGCGTAGGTGCTGCACCTCGCGCCGCAGCGCCACGGGCAGGCTGGGGCGAGCGGCCAGCGCGGCCAGGGTGGCGGCCAGCAGGCGGGCCAGCGGCGCGTCGGGCCCCAGCTCCACGAAGCGGCACACGGCCCGGCCCTGCGGCAGCAGCCCCCGCGCCAGCGAGGGCCCCAGCGCCACGCGCCCGCGCAGGGTGCCCAGCACGTCCTCATGCTCCTCAAAAGCCAAGGGCAGGCCCGTGCGCAACAGCCGGCGCGTGGCTTGCAGCAGCAATTGCGCCAGCAGCTCCAGCGGGCTGTGGAAGGGCGCGGAGCCGCCCGGGGCCCAGTCGGCGGGCTCGGGCAGGCGGTTCCAGGCGTAGCACAGCAGGTAATAGAGCGTGGCGAGCGGAACGGTGGGGGCCATGTGGGCGGTGTAGGGACGGTAGGCTGGCTTACGAAAAGCGGCGCGGCGCGCTTGGCGTTCGCGCGAAGAATTTTACACCCGGCAATGGATGAGGTCCTGCTGAAACCTGCGAAGCCCGGCATCAGGGGAGCCGCAGCGAACGGCTGGGCCTTCTCAAAAGTGCGCTTCAGGCATTGGATTTGCTCCGCTTGGCGCTTAATGCCTACCTGAACAGCCCTCTCAATTTGATTTGCCGATTATTCTGCATATTTTTCTACCGGTTACTAAATCAATCGTTTACCAACGCCCCGGAGATGCTTCGCCGCGCTCAATACGTCTTTAGATTAGCTACATCCTAAGCATTCACTGCTTTACCTCTTTTCCGCAGATGCCCCGATTTTCTCGCTTTCCCCTTTGCGCCTTGGCCACGGGCCTGTGCTTCGGCACCCACCTGCATTCGGCGCGCGCGCAAGCCCGCATCAGCCTTGGCCCCCGCGTGGGGGTCAATGTTGCCAGCGCTAAGTTCAATTACAGCGGTACGGTGCCCTATACCTTCACTACTGAATCGGTTACGCGGCTGGAAACGGGCGTGGTGGCGAACATTAATTACCGGCATTTTTCGTGGCAACCGGCGCTGTTGTACGCGCAGAAGGGATTTGTGCTCACGGGAACGAAGAAGCCGTCCATCGTTGGCAGCTCCCGGCCAGCGCGAGCCGAGCTAACGCGGCGCCTAAACTACCTGACCCTGCCCGTGAACGTGGCCTACACCCAAAAGGCTAGCGGGGAAGGGTGGCAAGTCTTCGGCGGCGGGTATGTGGGGCTGTTATTAGGGGGTAAGCGCACTGTGCACAACCAGTACGAGTATGCCACGGGGACCTATTTTTACGACAGCGAGCAGCCAATCCGGCCCGGTGCGGAAGCCGTGGAGGCAGACGCATTTTACGCGCAACGCTGGGATGCCGGCCTCCAGGCGGGCGTGGGGTACCGATGCGGAGCGGCGCTGCTGCAAGTAACCTACAGCGCTGGCCTGACCAACGCAGATGTACTCAGCGCCTTGCAGGAACCGCAGAGCTATTACAACCGGACTGTACAGGCCGCGTTTGCCTACCTGCTACCAGTGGGCAAACAAGTTCCAAAGCAACGCATTAATAACTAATGCGTTGGTTAGAAGTCTACCAAGTTAGCCTTTTGGCCTGTAAAGGGTTTTCGTTTTGACGGATGCTTTCCGATATCAGAGCGGCTTGGGATTCTAAAAGGCCACACCAGCCGGGCCACGTTTGATTTTCCCGTGGTCAATCAGCAGGCGGCGCAGCTGGATGACATTGCCCAGCATTTGCCTGTCCATATATCTGGCGAGGAAGGCCGCAAAGACATGCGGGTGATAGAAGGCATTTATACTGCTCACGAAGTGGAATGCGAAAACGAAGTAGGGTGCGGGGCTTGCCCCCGCCCGTCATTGAACGGTTCAGTCAGCTTTCGTTCAACGACGGGCGGGGACAAGCCCCGCACCCTACTTCGTGACGAGTATACCGGGCAACCCACACGGGCCGGAAAATTACGTTGGCATGAGCACAAGTAAGAAATGGGCGGTTTCGCTCCTGACCTCCGGCATGCTGCTGAGCCTGGTATTTGCCTTGTTGTTGCTGAATCCTGGGCTCTTGTATGCGAACCGAACGGCGACAGCCCACTACGTCATCTACCACAACCGCCCCCTGGACCCGGCGCTGCTGCCCCGCGTGGAGCAGGCGCGCGCACTCGTACAACGAAGCAACTGGTTCGATCCGGCCCTGCGCCTGAACATCTGCCTGAACGACGGGTCACGGTACCCCGGCCTGGTAGAAAAGTTGCAGGGCCCTGCGTTTGCGTGGGGCTTTTACCGAAACGTTGTGCTCAGCGGCGCAGCCAACCCGATGCCGAATTACCTGCTGCTGAATGGGTACCGGTGGAACCTGGTGCAGCTACTCGCCCACGAAGCCACCCACTGCTACCAGGTACGGCGGTTGGGTTTCTGGCACTCGAACCCGGTAGCGCACTACCCGCCGTGGAAGTGGGAGGGCTACGCGGAGTACGTCGCGCGCCGGGGCCCCAACTACCCGCCCCTGCGCCAGCAGATTCAGCAGCTAACCCAAGCGGAGCAAGCCACGCCGCACGAGTGGGGCATCACGCTAGCCGACAGCACCAGCACCAGCCGTGAATACGTTAACTACCTTATTCTTACCACCTATTGCCTGGACGTAAAAAAAATGACGTACCAGCAATTACTGGCAGATACCACTTCCGAGCAGACGATTCAACGCCAAATGGCAAGCTGGTACCAGCAAGAGGAAAGTAGCGCGCTCGTGAATTAACAACCTATTTTATGGGTCCTCATGCGGAAGCTTTTAGGAAATCTGAAAACTTAAGATGGAACCGTCATGCTAAGCTTGTCGAAGCATCTCTCTTGCTTCGCTAGGGCTATTCAACGAAGCGGGAGAGATGCTTCGACAAGCTCAGCATGACCGCTTTGATTGATTTAAACAGCCTCTGAAGCGACCCAGAATTCTAGAAAGGTTTCCCGAATACGCTCCCCACGTTCAGCAACGCGGCTCAGGCCCCTACTTCCCGCTACTCCAGTATCCCCCGCAGCTTGCGGAGCTGGGCGGCGACCGTGGCGGGCTCGTCGCGCCAGTAATCGGCCAGCAGGGGCCCTATTTCCTGGTCGATGACGAGGCGCAGCCACGCGGCGGGCGCGGGCAGCGGGCCGGGCGGCGGCACGAAGTAGCTGTGGCCCACGGCGAACTCGGGGCCCAGGCCGGGGTCGTCGCTTATCGTTTGGTTGAGGGCGGCGAGGCGGGCGGTGAGGCGCTCGGCCAGGGCCCCGGGCACGCCGTGGGCGGCCAGCAGCGCCCGCAGCGGGGCCCCGAACTGCGGCTGCAGCGCCACCACGGCGAAGCGGCGGCGCAGGGCGTAGTCGAGCGGGCTCAGGGAGCGGTCGGCTAGGTTGAGGGTGGCGACGACGAACAGGTTTTCGGGCACGAAGAAGCGCGGGGCCTCGGGCGGGGCGTAGGGCAGGCGCAGGGCGTGGGCGGGGCCCCGCTTGTCGGCTTCAAGCAAGCCCAGCAGCTCGCCAAAAATGCGGGCCACCTGCCCGCGGTTCAGCTCGTCGATGAGCAGCACGTAGGGCCGGCCGGGGTCGGCGGCGGCGCGCTGGCACAGCAGCGGCAGCACGCCCGGCACCAGCCGGAACTGGCCCCGGTCGTCGGGCCGGAAGCCGAGCACAAAGTCCTCGTAGCCGTAGCTGGGGTGGAATTGCACCAGCTCCAGGCGGCTTTCGTCGCGGGCTCCCAGCAGTAGCCAGGCCAGCCGCCGCGCCAGGAAGGTTTTGCCCGTGCCCGGGGGCCCTTGCAGCAGCAGGTTGCGGCGGCGGGCCAAGCCGGAGAGGGCGGCATCCAACTCATCTTCCGTGATGAGCAGCTCGGCCAGCGCCTCGGCCTTGGTGTAGGGCGCGGCGGGCGCGGGGGGCAGGCTGGCGGGCGCGTAGGGGGCCCCGGGCTCGGCGGCCAGCGCGAGGGCGGCCGGCGCGGGGCCCCCGAGGTAGAGGCCGTCGGCTGGTTCGGCGGCGTCGGCGGCGTGGCCGGGGGCCAGCACGGGGCGCTTGGTGCTGATGGTGAAGTCGAGGGCTTCGAGCACGGCGTTGGTGGGCGTGCCGGCGGGATGGGGCCAGCGGGCGGCGGCGTCGCCGGTGGCCAGGCGGTGGGCCCACTCGGCCACGGCGCGGGGCGGATAGCGGCGGCTGCGGTACACCAGCTCGTATACGGTGCTGGCCGGCAGCGGGGCCCCGGCCCGGTCAATTTGCCGCAGTGCGCGCAGCACCAGCTCGCGGGTGAGCGGCGGCACGGCAGCAGAAACTACGGGTTCGGGAGCGGCGGCGGCCATGTAGCAAAGTACGGGACCCGGCCGCGCCCGGTGACGGCAGGGGCCCCGGGCGAGCATAAAAAAATCCCACCGGCAAGGGCGGGATTTTTTTATTGGTTAGCAAAGAGGCCGTCATGCAGAACGCAGTGAAGCATCTTTACCGCGGCAGTAATTCATGATTAGTGAGCGGTGGAGATGCTTCACTGCGTTCTGCGTGACACTCTGTTTATCAGGCAGCCAAGCAATCTACGGGGCTACCGTGAAGGTGCGCGTAACCGAGTTGTAGGGCCCCGGAATCAAGGTGCCGCTGTTGTCGACCAGCTCCAGCTTGACGGTGTTTTCGCCGGCGGGCAGGCCTTCCATCTGGAAGGGCAACCACTTGTCGATCATGAACTCGGTGCCGTTGATGGTGGCGCGCACCTTGTTGCCGCCCGAATCGAGGGTGGTGTTCACGAGGTAAAAATCGAGCATGATTTTCTTGGCATCGGCGCCCGAGTACGTGTCTTTGGGCCGGCTGTAGAACAGGTTAGGCTTGTTGACGTCGATAATTGGCTCGGCCGGGGCGGGGGCGTTGCCCACGTTGATGATGCGCAGGTCGTAGGCGCCGCGGTGCTTCAGGCTCTCGTGGTACGAGCGCGAGAGGAAGGAGAGCACCACGTGCTGGCCGTCGGCGATGGGTTTGCTGAACGAGGTTTCGTAGTGGGCGGTGTAGGGCATGTCGTCCACGATGTTGTGGATGTGCTGGCCCTTGGCCGAGTTGGCCATCTGGGCCATTTCGGGCCCCCCGCTCATTTTGGTGAGGATGAAGTTGCTAACCTGGTAGTTGAAGCGCACCTCGCCGCTGGGCACGGTAGAGCCCGACGGCGGCGAAACCAGCCGCATCTGCGCCTCCGGGAACTTGGGCGAATCGCTGAACGGCGTGAGGCGGATGCCGTTTTTCTCCATCGCGTCGGCCTTCATGCCGCTGCTTTGGGCGGCGGTGGGCGTGGTGGAGGGCACGTTGCTGTTCGACGCCGCGGCGTCGGTCGACGAGCGGCTGGTATCGCAGGCGGTGGCGGCGAGCAGGCCCAGGGCCAGCGGCAGGCCGGTGGGCAACCAAGAAGCGAAGCGGTTTTTCATAGGAATACGGTACGGTGTTTATCAGAAAAGTGCAAAAGGCGAAAGAATGAGCGCGCGGCAGGTAATATCTGCACGAATAACGCAATACTTTGGCATTCGCGGGCGCAGCCGGCCTTGAAACCAACCGCCGCCGCCGCCGGTTTCTTACCTTGCGGCCCGGCTTTGCTCGCCCAGGCCAAGCCGGGCCACGTTTTTATTTATTCGTTTCATTCTCTGATTTTTGGCCATGCAAGACCCGCTCCTGGACCAGATTCCGTCCCTCGACCTCGCCGATTTCCGCTCCGGCGACCCGCAGCGCAAGGCGCACTTTGTGCAGCAGCTCGGCAAAGCGTACCAAAGCATTGGCTTCGTGGCCCTGAAAAACCACGGCCTCAACGACGCGCAAACCAAGGAGCTGTACGCCAACGTGCAGGCGTTTTTCCAGCTGCCCGATGCGGCCAAGCAGGCCTATGAAAAGCCGGAGCTGGCCGGCCAGCGCGGCTACATCAGCAAGGGCAAGGAGCACGCCAAGGGCCGCAACACCGGCGACCTCAAGGAATTTTACCACGTGGGCCAGGAGGTGGAAGACGCCACCGACCCCGTGAAGGGCGAGTATCCCGACAACATCTGGCCCGCGGAAGTGCCTGGTTTTCACGATAGCACCTTCAACGCCTACCGCACGCTGGAGGCCGCCGGCCAGGACGTGCTCCGCGCCATCGCCCTGTACCTGGAGCTACCCGAAAACTACTTCGACGACAAAGTGCGCCACGGCAACTCCATCCTGCGGCCCATCCACTACTTCCCGATTGAGGACCCCGACGCGGTGCCGGCCGACGCGGTGCGCGCCGCCGAGCACGGTGACATCAACCTGATTACCTTGCTGATGGGCGCCAGCGCCGACGGCCTGCAAGTGCTGCGCCGCGACGGCCAGTGGATTGCCATCACGGCCCTGCCCGACCAGATTGTGGTGAACGTGGGCGACATGCTCCAGCGCCTCACCAACGGTGTGCTGCGCAGCACCATCCACCGGGTGGTGAACCCGCCGCGCGAGAAGATGAACACCTCGCGCTACAGTATTCCGTTCTTCATGCACCCACGCTCGGAAATGAGCCTGGCCGCCCTGCCGCACCTCGTCACGGCCGACAACCCCAAGAAGGAAGCCGACATCACGGCTGGCGAATTTTTGAACGAGCGCCTGATTGAGTTAGGCTTGAAAAAGAAATAAATATCTTTTTTGCCGTTTTGCAAAAGACTGCCCGGGGCCCCGAGCAGTCTTTTTTTTGCGGGGCCCCGGCCGGCCGTTATCTTCGGCGCCCGCCATTACTACCCGTTCGTGCCGCCCCCGCCCCCCACTCCCCGCTCGTTTCCGGTCCCCTTGCGGAAGGGCGGGCGCCGCCTGCGCCGGGGCCGCAACTTCGTGTTTCTGAAAGACGTGGCCGCACTGGCCTGCACGGCCTTCGGGGGGCCCTCGGCGCACCTGGCCATGATGTTCCGCCTGCTGGTGGAGAAGCGCCGCTACCTCAGCGCCGCCGAGCTGCTGGAGCTACAGGCCCTGTGCGCGCTGCTGCCGGGGCCCACCTCCACCCAAACCGTGACCGTGATTGGCTACCGGCTGGGGGGCCCCAACCTGGCCTACCTCACGCTGCTGGTGTGGGTACTGCCGGCCACGGTGCTCATGACGCTGGCCGCCCTCACCCTCAGCCGCTTAAACCCCGTGCTGGTGGCGGCGCTAGTGCAGTTTGTGCAGCCGGTGGCGGTGGGCTTCGTGGCGTTTTCGGCCTATCGCATCGGCGAGAAAGTGATTCAAACCAAGACCGCGGTGGCCCTCACCGTGGCCTCGGCTATGCTGGCCTACTTCTTTCAGCTGCCGTGGGTGCTACCGGTGCTGCTGCTGGCCGGCGGCGCCGTGACCACGGCGCGCTACCGCAAGCACGCCATCGAAACCGAGAAGAAGCCGCTGCAAGTGGAATGGGCCAATTTCCTGCTTTGGCTGGGCATTTTAGTGGGCGCGGCGGTGCTGGGGCACTACACGCACTGGCTGCCGGTGCGGCTGTTCGAGAACTTTTACCGCAACGGTTCGCTGGTGTTTGGGGGCGGGCAGGTGCTGGCCCCGCTGCTGTTCGCCGAGTTCGTCGAGTTTAAGCACTACCTCACGGCGCCCGAGTTTTTGTCGGGCCTGGGCGTGGTGCAGCTGGTGCCGGGGCCCAATTTTTCCATTGCCGCCTACATCGGGGCCCTGGCCATGCGGGCGCAGGGCAGCGGCACCACCGGCCAGGTGCTGGGGGCCCTGGTGGGCACGGCGGGCATCTTCCTACCGGGTACGTTCCTGATTTTCTTCGTGTTGCGCTTCTGGGCCCGGCTGCGGCAGTACCGCGTGGTGAAGGCCTCGCTCGAAGGCATCAATGCCGTGAGCGCCGGGCTGGTCTGCGCCGCTACGCTGCTGCTCTACCACCCCCTCCCCGACCGCCTACTGGCCCTGCCCTGGCACTGGCACCTGGGCCCCATTGCCGCCGTGCCCCTGAACCCGCTGCTGGTGGGCACCACGTTCCTGCTGCTGCTCTGGGAGCGGGTACCGGCCGTGGCGCTGGTGGCGGCGGCACTGGGCGCGGGGGCCCTGGCGGGGTAGGCTTTAGTTGTTGGTTATCAGAATTAGCACAGACAACTGACAACAAGCAACTAGCGCAAATCTTAGGTTGGCGTAAAAGGCAGCTGGGTTGTTATGCGCACTTTGTGGTGTGCATCGCTGCCCGGTAATCGTTGAATCGGCGCGGTAGTGCGAACCATAAAGTGCGCACTACCGCGCACCGCCTTGATAACCGGGCTAATGATTGGCAGGACTTGGGCAAAAACCGGGCAACTGGCGGAGGACCCGGGGCCCTAAGCCGGGCGCGCCGAGGCTCCGAGGTAGCGCACCCGCGCCGCCTCCAGGGCCGCCACGATGGCCGCCCGCTGGGCCAGCAGCCCCGCCCCTACCGCCGGGGCCTGCCGGAACAGCCGCAGCGCCCGCAGCCGCCGCAGCCGGGCCGCCAGCTCCACCCCGTAGCCCAGGGCGTAGAAGCCGCTGATGGGCAAGCTGAGCACGTACAGCGCCGTCAGCCACCAGCGGTGCGTGAGCCAGTGCTGCACGGCGGCGGCTTGCAGCCCATAGAAAAGCGGAAACACCACCAGCCCCACGCCCATCATCACCGCCGCCCGGAACTCGGGCTCGGCAGGCGTCACGCGCGTGGCCACGGCCGCCGGCAGCCGGTAGGGCAGGTAGTTGTTGAGCACCCCGTATAGCCACACGGGCAGGCCCAGGGCCAGGTTCACAAGGCCGGCCAGGCGGCCGCGGCGCTGCTCGTCGAGGGCCGCATCGTCGAGGCCGTGACGGTGCAGGGCCCCCAGGTAATCAGCGAGCTGGCTGCGCACGGCGGCGAGGCGGGCGGGGTCGTGCTGCTCGAAGTAGGCCACGGCTTGCAGCAGCGTGCGCCCGAGCTGGAAGTTGTCGTAGAGCGTATCGGGGTCGTCGTCGGGGTTGAGGTGGTCGCCGAAGGTGCGCTCAATCTGATGGCCCAGGGCGTCGCTGGCCGCGTCGCGGCTGATGACGAGGCGCCGCTCCAGCGCCTGGCGGATGGCGGCGGTGAGGGCGTCGGCCGCGGCGTCAGGGTCGGCGGCGTAGGCCGCGGCATAGTCGGCCACCCGGATGGGCGGGGCCACGTTCAGCAGCACGTCGGAGCGGAACCGCGTGGGATCGAAGTAGTTGATGCCCACCGGCAGCACGTGCACGCCCAGCTGGAAATTGTGCCGGGCCTCGGCCCCCAGCGCAATGCGGGCGGCCCCGGTCTTGAGGGGGCGCAGCTTGCGCTCGTTCAGGCTGACGCCTTCGGGAAAAATCATGATGGCCCGGCCCTGCTCCAGGTAATCGTAGCATTTGCCGAAAGCAGCCTCGTTTTGGGCGTGCAACTCGGCGGCGTTCAGGGCCCGGCCGCTGGCGGTGGCGGCCGCTTCGGCATCCTGCCGGCGGTAGATGGGCAGGCAGTTTACCGATTCAAAGATGGCCCGCAACACCGGGTTTTTGAAGAACGTGCTCTTGGCCAGGAACGCCGCCGGGCGGGGCATATGGGCGGCCACCAGCAGCGGGTCCATCAGGGTATTGGGGTGGTTCACAGCCAGCAGCAGGGGCCCCGGCAGCGCCAGACGCTTGGGGTGGCGCACCTCGGCGCGCCGAAAAAACACGCGCAGCGACGCCTGCACGATGGGTTTCATGATGTGGTAGGCCAGCATAGGCAGCAAAATACGGTGCCGCCGGGCATTGCGCCGGGCCGGGCCGCCGGGGGCCCTGGCGCGCCCGCTGCGCGGGGCCCCGGGCAGGCACAGCGCCTTGCTTTTCGCCGCCTTCCGATAGGCCGGGCAAGGGTTGGCAACCGGCCGCCTGGCCGAGAGCTGGGCAAGGTGTGGCGCGCCGGTGGTTACTTGCCGGCCCAATTCCCCTGGTCATTTTTTGGATGGTTATGCGCTTTGCTCTGCTTGTTATTGGTTTACTATTGGCTGGGGCCCCGGCCCCGCTGCGGGCGCAAACGCCGGGAGCGGCACCCACTACCACGACCCCCACGGGGCCCTACGCGGCCCTCAAGGGCGAGGTAGCCGCGGCCGTGGCGGCCCACGCGCCGCAGGCCCCGGCCCTCACCGGCCAGCTGTTCCGGCTCAACCCGAACGACGAGCAGGTGTACACCGACCTGATGAGCATCTACGAAGCGGAGAACGCCGCCCCAGCCCTGCTGGCGTTCTTCAACAGCCGGCTGCCCACGGCCCCGTCCACGCCCAAGGCACAGGGCTATTTGCACCTGTACGCGGGCATCCTGTCCATGCAGTTGGGCCAGCTCGTGGACGCCCGCCCGCACTTCGTGCAGGCTAAAAACCAGTTACGCAAAGTGTTGAAGCCCAACGACCCGGCTTTCCGCATTATCCAGCAGGGCCTGGGCGAGGGCATGCATCGCTAGCACAGTTTTGGAACGATGGGTGTCTGCCAAACTGCGCTTAGCCTTGCTCTAGGGGCCCTATTGCAGCATAGGCAAGGCCAAGCGCAGCTTGGCGGTACGTTCCACTAGCCCCGTCGGGAGCCCCGGCGGGCTACGCGGCGGCCAGCACCTCGGGGTCGTTGTGTGCGGGCGAGTTCACGCGCTTCGTGATTTTGTACTCGCGCATGGCGGCCGCGTCGTAGGGCACGAGCTGTACTACTCCCCAAAAACTGGACAGTTTAGCGGGTCGTGTTAAGAAATATAGTTATGTTTGAATTAAGAGTTTTGGCGAAAGATCTGGGCGGGTATCTGGCCGCGCAATCTTTGGTGGGGTCGGCGGTGGTTGTAGTAGGCAAAGTACGCCTGTAATTGCTGGTGCAGGTGGTGGCCATCATTGGCCGAGTTGAGGTAGCTGTGCTCCCATTTAACCGTGCGCCAGAGCCGCTCGATGAAGGCATTATCGGTAGCGCGGCCCCGGCCGTCGCGGCTAATGCGGCAGCCGGCGGCGAGCAAGGCCTGCTCGTAGGCCAGGGAGGTGAACTGGCTGCCCTAGTCGGAATGGAAGATGTGTGGGGCCGGGGCGACGCGCAGGGCATCAGCCAGCGTCTGCAGGCAAAAGCCCACGTCCAGCGTATTGGAGAACTGCTAGCTCAGCACGTAGCGTGAGTGCCAGTCGAGCACAGCAGCCAGGTAGCGGAAGCCCTTGGCCATGAGTACAAGGTAATGTCGGTGCTCCACACCTCATCCGGGGCCGTCGCCGGCCGGTCCCGCAGCAGGTAGGGATAGGGCGTAACGCCTTGTCCCGGCACGCTTAAGCGCGGCTTGGGATAGCCCGGCCCGTGGTCCATCAGGCGCACGAGGCGGCGTACACGCTTTTCGTTGACAGCGTGGCCGACCAGGCGCAGGTGGTCGCGCAGGCCGAGCACGCCCTTGAAATTGTGGTCGGCAAACTCTTCGGCGAGTAGGCGCATCAGCTCCAGATTATAGGCGCGGCTGGTAATAAAAACTACTGCGCGAAAGACCCACCGCCTGGCAGCGGGCCTGCACCGAGCTGGCCGGGTCGGCCTGGGCGACCACGGTACGTTGCTGGGCTACCGACATGGCCCCAGCGTTTTTTTTAGCAGCGCGTTTTCCACTTGCAGCCGGCCAATGGCCGCGTACAAAGGCTCTACATCCGGCACTGCTTCACCAGCAACGGGCGTTTCGGCGAAGGCCTGGGATGCCTGCTGGCGCAATTGCAGCTTCCATCGCGTAATTTGGGCCACCGCCAATTGTAGTGGGCGGCCAACTCGGCTAGCGGCTGGCGCTCGGTGAGCGCAGCCAGCGCTACCTCGGCTTTGAACTCAGCCGTGTAACGACGGCGGGTGCGTTTTGGGGTCATAATCGAGCTAAGCTAGCCCGCTTTCACTGTCCAGTTTTTGGGGAGTAGTACAGTTTCGTATTTAGCAGGGCCCCTGGGTGCCGATGGCCAGGGCGGCGCATCGTTCAGCGGTTACCGGGCAGCCGGCGAAAAGCCGGTAGCCCGGCCCGGGGCCCCTACTCGCCCACAGCAATGCAGGAGATTTCCACTTCAACGTCGCGCGGCAGGCGGGCCACTTCCACGGTTTCGCGAGCCGGCGCGGTGGCATCGGCGAAGTACGTGCCGTACACTTGGTTGATGGCAGCAAAATTACCCAGGTCCTTCACGAAAATGCTGCACTTCACCACGTCGGTGAGCTGCAAGCCGGCGGCGGCCAGCACGGCGGTCAGGTTCTTTAGTACCTGGTGAGCCTGGGCGGCCACGTCGCCGGGCACGAGCTGGCCGGCCGCGTCCAGCGGAATCTGGCCCGATACGTACACGGTGTTGCCGGCGCGCACGGCTTGGCTGTAGGGCCCGATGGGTGCGGGCGCCTGGTCGGTGAGGATGATTTGGTGGGGCATGTGCTTGAATGTGAAAATGAGAAGAATGTGGGAAATGTGAAAATGAGGGGGAATGTGGGAGGTGTGAAAATTGACGAGAATTAATCAATTTTCACACCTCCCACATTCCCCCTCATTTTCACTTTTTTTTTACTCTACCGTAACTGATTTGGCCAGGTTGCGGGGCTGGTCCACGTTGCAGCCGCGCATCACGGCGATGTGGTAGCTTAGCAGTTGCAGCGGAATGACCGACACGAGCGGCACCAGGGCCTCCGAGGTGTAGGGCACTTCGATGACGAACTCGGCCATGCCGCGGATCACGTCGTCGCCCTCCGTGACCACGGCGATGATGCGGCCTTTGCGGGCCTTAACCTCCTGGATGTTGCTCACCACCTTCTCGTAGGAGCTATCGCGGGTGGCGATAACTACCACCGGCATGTTCTCGTCGATGAGAGCGATGGGGCCGTGCTTCATCTCGGCGGCCGGGTAGCCCTCGGCGTGGATGTAGCTGATTTCCTTGAGCTTGAGGGCCCCTTCCAGCGCCACCGGGAAGTTGTAGCCGCGGCCCAGGTACAGGAAGTTGGGCACGTCGCAGAACACGGCGGCGATGTTACGGATCTCGTCGTCCAGCTTCAGCGCCTGCTCCACCTTGGCCGGAATCGTGTCCAGCTCCACCATCAGCTCGCGCAGCTTGGTGTCGGTAATCGTGCCGCGCTTCTGGCCCATCAGCATGGCCAGCAGGGTCAGCACCGTTACCTGGGCCGTGAAGGCCTTGGTGCTGGCCACCCCAATTTCGGGGCCCGCGTGGGTATAGGCCCCGGCGTCGGTGGCGCGGGCAATGCTGCTGCCCACCACGTTGCAGATGCCGAAGATGGTGGCGCCCTTGCTTTTGGCAAGCTCAATGGCGGCCAGCGTATCGGCCGTTTCACCGCTCTGCGAAATGGCAATCACGATGTCGCGCTCCGTGATGATGGGGTTGCGGTAGCGGAATTCCGAGGCGTACTCCACTTCCACTGGGATGCGGGCCAGGTCCTCCAGCAGGTACTCGGCCACCAGGCCGGCGTGCCAGCTCGTGCCGCAGGCCACGATGATAATGCGCTGGGCGTTCACGAATTTCTGCTCGTAGGCCCGGAAGCCGCCCATGTTCAGGTGGCCAGCGTTCAGCTCCAGGCGGCCGCGCATCGAGTCCATGATGGAGCGCGGCTGCTCGAAAATCTCCTTCAGCATGAAGTGCTCGTAGCCGCCCTTCTCGATGCTGTCCAGCTCCATTTCCAGCTTCTGGATGTAGGGCGTCTGCTCCACGTCCTCCTTGCTGCGCAGCTCCAGCCGCCCGTCGCGGATGATGGCAATCTCGTAGTCGTTCACGTACACCACCTCGTTGGTGTACTCGATGATGGGCGTGGCGTCGGAGGCGATGAAAAACTCGCCGTCGCCGATACCAATCACCATCGGCGAGCCCTTACGGGCGGCGATGAGCTGGTTGGGGGCGTCGCGGCTCATCACCACGATGGCGTAGGCCCCCACCACTTCGTGCAGGGCCAGGCGCACGGCCTCCTCCAGGTTGCAGTGGTTTTGGGTCTGAATCTCCTCAATCAGGTTCACGAATACCTCCGTATCGGTGTCCGAATGAAACTCGTGGCCCTGTTGCTGCAAGTGCGTTTTCAGGGCCGCGTAGTTCTCAATAATGCCGTTGTGGATGATGGCCAGCCGCTCCGAGGTCGAGTAGTGCGGGTGGGCGTTGGTGTCGTTGGGCTCGCCGTGGGTGGCCCAGCGGGTGTGGCCCATGCCCACGCGTGCCTGGGTATCCTTCTCGGCGATATACTTCTCCAGCTCCGCCACCTTGCCCTTTTTCTTGTACACGTTCAGCTCCCCGTCGTTCATCAGGGCCACGCCGGCTGAGTCGTAGCCGCGGTATTCGAGCCGGTGGAGGCCTTTGAGGATAATGGGGCAGGCCTGACGGTGGCCCAGGTACGCAACAATGCCGCACATAGTAGTAAAGCGTTAAATAATTGAAGGTTTATTTAAAAAAACCGGCGGCCCATCCAGGGAAAGGACAGGCCGCCGGCGCAAAAATCTGACTGCGCGCCCTGCGCAAGGCGGAGCGAATGCCGCTGGAAACAGCTAACGTTAAGTACAAATACAGCGCAGTTCACGAGCAATGCAAAGCAATGAAAGGCGAAGCTACTGTTTTTTGGGGTATTGGCGGGGCCCCGGGGCCCCGCCTTGCGCTACCCTCACCAGATAATAAACTGGCGGTCAGCAGATAAAGACATGAGGTACTCCGCCGCACGCTGCCTTGGTATTGCAGCTTACCAAACGGTTGGCCGGGGCCCCGGGCTGCTTAGTTAGCCAGCTCGTTGTAGAGGGCCAGGTAAGAAGAATGCAAGTTCTCGTCGGTGGCGACTTGGCTCAGGGTTTTGCGCGAGGCGTACTCCTGGAACATGCCGTTGAGGTTGTCAGAGAAGTCCTCGTCGGAGCGCACCACGGTGTCGGCGTAGTCCATGCCGATTTTCACGAAGCCGCTGAAATCGGCCGTTTTCAGCGAGTTCAGCATCTGGTCGTCGATGTCGAGCATCTTCGCTTTTGCCAGGATGTTACCCTCGAATTTGTCGGGGAACTCGTTGTTGTAAATCGAAAACACCGACTTGGCGTCTTTGAACACCGGGTCTTTTTTGTAGGTTGTTTTCAGGTAGAGCGGGATGAGGCCCGTCATCCAGTCCGAGCAATGCACGATGTTTGGCGACCAGCCGAGCTTCTTCACCGTTTCCAGCACACCCTTGCAGAAGAAGATGGCGCGCTCGTCGTTGTCGGCGTGGAAGTGGTCGTCCTTGTCGACCAGGGCCGACTTGCGGTGGAAGTAGTCCTCGTTATCGATGAAGTACACCTGCAACTTGGCCGTCGGGATAGAGGCCACCTTGATGACCAGCGGCTTTTCGTCGTCGCCCACGGCAATGTTGATGCCCGAGAGGCGCACTACCTCGTGCAGCCGGTTTTTACGCTCATTGATAATGCCAAAACGGGGCACGAAAATCCGAATCTCACAACCCATTTCCTGCATGCCGGCGGGTAGCCGGCGCAGCAACTCCGCCACCTTCGTCGTGTTCAGGAAAGGGTCAATTTCGGTGGCCGCGTAAAGGATGCGCAACTTCGACATACAGGTGGATTTAAAAGAAAAAATGAAAAGGCCATACGATGGCCGAACAAAATTACACAATTTTGGGCAGAAATTCAACCCCTTTCTTCCCGGGGCTCGGCCAACGGGCCCTTTTGCTATGCAAATATTTTCTACCGTAGCCGAATTGCGCGCCTTTGCCGAGGCCACGCGCTGCGCCGGCCACCGCCTGGGCCTGGTGCCCACCATGGGGGCCCTGCACGCCGGCCACCTCCAGCTGGTGGCCGCCGCCCGCGCCGAGTGCGACGCCGTGGTGGCCACCGTGTTCGTAAACCCCACGCAGTTCAACAACCCCGACGACTACCGCCTCTACCCGCGCCTGCCCCAGGCCGATACCGACCTGCTAGCCGCCGCCGGCTGCACCGCCGCCTTCCTGCCCAGCGCCGAGGAAATGTACCCTCAGCCGGCGTTGCTGCGCTTCGACTTCGGGGCCCTGGAGCGGGTGATGGAGGGGGCCCAGCGGCCGGGCCACTTCAACGGGGTGGCCACGGTGGTGAGCAAGCTCTTCCACGCGGCGCGGCCCCACCGGGCGTACTTCGGGCAGAAGGACTGGCAGCAGGTGGCCATCGTGCGGCAGCTAGTGGCCGACCTATCGTTCGACCTTGAAATCGTGGCCTTCCCCACGGTGCGCGAGGCCGACGGACTGGCCATGTCCTCGCGCAACCGCCGCCTGAGCCCCGCGGCCCGCGCCGCCGCGCCGCAGCTGCACCAGGCGCTGGCCGCCGCCGCTGCGCAGGTGCGCCAGGGCGTGCCGCCCGCCCAGGTGCAGGCCCAGGCCGAAGCCACCCTAGCCCAGGGCCCCGGCATTACGCTGGAGTACTTCGCCGTGGCCGATGCCGCTACTTTGCAGCCGCTGGCCGCCTACGCCCCGGGCCGGGCCGTGGTGCTGTGCCTGGCCGCCGACCTGGGCGGCGTACGCCTCATCGACAACGTGATGGTGGAGGATGAGAGGGTATGAGGCCGGAGCCCCCACCGGCCGGCAGCGTACCTTTGCGGCCCCAAATCCTACCCTTCCGACCAATTCCAGCTTTCCCCGTTTATGGCGATGTACATCGAGGTGATGAAATCTAAAATCCACCGCGTCACGGTTACGCAGGCTGAGCTGCACTACGTGGGCAGCGTCACCATCGACGAAGACCTGCTGGACGCGGCCAACATGGTGGAAAACGAGAAGGTAACGGTTGTCAACGTCAACAACGGGGCCCGGTTCGAGACCTACACCATCCGCGGGGCGCGGGGCACGGGCACCCTGTGCCTCAACGGGCCCGCTGCCCGCCAGGTGGCCCTGGGCGACGTGGTCATCATCTTCTCCTACGCCCAGATTGACTTTGCCGAGGCCCGGGCCCACCGCCCCACCGTCATCTTCCCCAACGAGCACAACCGCCTGGTATAGGTTTTTTAGCTGTTAGCTCATAGCTGCTGGCTGTTAGCTTTTCAAAAACACCTCAACAAAGAGCTGACAGCCAGTAGCTATCAGCCAACAGCTAGAAATTGAAGTTCCTTTTCACCATCCTCAAGTACGCGCTGCTGCTGGCCGTGTCGGGGGCCCTGATGGCGTACGCCGTGCGCGGCCAAGACCTCTCGCGCATCGGGCACTACATCCGCACGGCCAACTACTTCTGGCTCGGCCTCACCATGGTGCTTTCAGTGCTGGGCTACCTCAGCCGCGCCTACCGCTGGCAAATGCAGCTCACCGCCTCGCGGCACAAAACCGCTTATTGGGAAGTGTACCACGCCATGATGGTGGGCTATTTGGCCAACATCGTGCTGCCGCGCATGGGCGAGGTCATCCGCTGCTCGGTGCTGCGGCGCACCAGCCGCGTACCGGTCGAGGTATCGCTGGGCACGGTCGTTACCGAACGCGTGATTGACGTGCTGGTGCTGGCCTTGCTGCTGGCCGCCACGCTGCTGCTCGACTTCCACACGTTCTGGACCTTCGTAACCGACAAAGTGTTGGGCGGGCGCTTCGACGCCCTGGCCCGCAACCGCACGCCCCTGCTGTGGGCCGCCGGCATTACGGTACTGCTGCTGGCGCTGGCCGCCGGGGCCCTGGTGCGCAACCTGGAGCGGCTGCGCCAGCACCGGCTGTTTGCCCGGGCCGCGGTGTTTGCCAAAGGCATGCTGGCGGGCATGTTCAGCATCTGGCGGATGGAGCACAAGGGCGTGTTTTTGGCGCACACGGCCTTCACCTGGGGCGTGTATTTTTTGATGGATTACCTGGCGTTTTTCTGCTTTCCTGAGACCGACCAGCTGGGCCTGCGGGCGGGCCTGGCGGTGCTCACCTTCGGGGCGTTTGGCATGGCCGCGCCGGTGGCGGGCGGCATCGGGCCCTTCCACGTGATGGTGCAGAGCACACTGGTGGCCTACGGCGTGAGCCTGGAGGCCGGCATTGCCTACGCCCTGGTGGTGCACGGGGCCCAAACGCTGCTTGTGGTGCTGCTCGGCGGCATCAGCTTCGCCCTCAGCATGGTGCAGGCCGGGCGCACGGGCCGGGCGGTAGCCGCCGAAGCGGCGTAGAAGCCCCAGCCCGGGGGCCGGCGCAACGGCCATTTTCCGTTAGCAATTCGGTAACTTTGGCGCCCTACTTTTGGCCGCCCCGCCCCGGGGCGGTTTTCTTTTGCCTCCTCCCACCCTTTTTATAGCGTATGTCTGATCTTAAAAAAGCGCCCAAAACCAGCAAAACCAAGCTGGCCGACGATATTCAAAATGCCGGCAGCGGCAAAACCATCAAGCAGCCCAACGTCAACGACGACAAGCTGACCTCCATCACCGAGATGCGCGAGCAGGCCCACGGGCAGGGCAACACCACGGTGGCCGTCGACGACGAGCAGCGCCTGCGCAAGGCTTTTGTGGACAAGGACTGGAACGAGATTAAGATCGCCGACAGCTGGCAGATCTTCAAAATCATGGCCGAGTTTGTGGAGGGCTTTGAGAAGATGTCCAAAATCGGGCCCTGCGTGAGCATCTTCGGCTCGGCCCGCACCAAGCCCGACAACCAATACTACCAGATGGCCGAGGAAATTGCCTCGAAGCTGGTGCGCCATGGCTACGGCGTCATCACCGGCGGGGGCCCCGGCATCATGGAAGCCGGCAACAAGGGCGCCCGCGCCGAGGGTGGCAAGTCGGTAGGCCTCAACATCGAGTTGCCTTTCGAGCAAACCCACAACATCTACATCGACCAGGACAAGTGCATCAACTTCGACTACTTCTTTGTGCGCAAGGTGATGTTTGTGAAGTACGCCCAGGCCTTCGTGGGCATGCCCGGCGGCTTTGGTACGCTCGACGAGCTATTTGAAGCCATCACGCTCATCCAAACCAAGAAAATCGGCCGCTTCCCCATCGTGCTGGTGGGCTCGGCCTATTGGAACGGCTTGTTTAAATGGATTACCGATGTGATGCTCGACCAGGAGAATAACATCTCGGCCGCCGACCTAAACCTGATTCAGATTGTGGACGACGCCAGCGAAGCCGTAAAAATTATCGACGACTTTTACCACAAATATTCGCTCTCGCCCAACTTCTAAATCACTGATTAATCGCAGCTAACCGTGATTTCGCTGATTTTTTATCAGCGGCTGTTATTGGGCATTCACTTATCGTTGCCAAAAGCCGGGCCTTGGGGCCCGGCTTTCTTGTTTGTAGCAGGCCCACCTTTACAACCCAATGCTGCCGTCCCCAAAATCCGACCCATCCGATAAATCCGGTAAATCCGTGGTTCAGACAGATTACCTCATTGTGGGCGGCGGCGCGGCGGGCCTCAGCCTGGCCTACCACCTCAGCCAGGAGCCGCGGCTAGCCGATAAAACCGTGCTGCTCATCGAGCCCGAGGCCAAGGACCAGAACGACCGCACCTGGTCGTTCTGGACGGCCGAGCCGCACCCCTTCGAGGCCATCGTGGCGCACGAGTGGCACCGCATTGCGTTCCGCAGCCCGGGTTTTGAGCGGGTTATCGGCCTGGGGCCCTACCGCTACCAAATGATTCGGGGGCTGGATTTTTACACCTTCGTGCGCCAGGCCCTGGCCACCAACCCGCGCTTCACGCTGCAACGCGGCACCGTGGACGAGTTGGCTAACACGCCCACCGGGGTGCGCGCCCGCGGCAGCGCCGGCACCGCCACGGCCCGCTTCGGCTTCGACAGCCGCCCGCCCGCCGTGGTGCAAAACCCCGCCAAGCACCGCTACCTGTTGCAGCACTTCGTGGGTTGGGAGGTGGAAACAGACACCGACGCGTTCGACCCCAGCGTAGTGGAATTCATGGACTTCCGGGGGCCCCAGCACCACGAGGCGCGGTTCATCTACGTGCTGCCGTTTGGCCCGCGCCGGGCCCTGGTCGAGTACACGCTGTTCTCGGAAACCCCGCTGCCTAAGGCCGAATACGAAGCCCATATTACTGATTACTTGCAGCATACGCTGGGGCTGGCCGCGGGCCAGTACCGCGTGATAGCCGAAGAAGCCGGCGCCATCCCGATGACCGACCACCCGCTGCCGGCCCGCGTGGGGGCCCACATCGTTAACCTGGGCACGCGCGGCGGGCGGGCCAAGCCCAGCACGGGCTACGCATTCCGGCGCATCCAGGCGCACTCGGCGCGGCTGGTGGCCGCCCTGGCCGCCACCGGCCACCTGCCCGCCGACGCCACCGGCGACCGTTGGCAATTCCGGCTTTTCGATACGCTGCTGCTCGACATCATGCAGCGCCAGGGCGAAACTACGCGCGACATTTTCCGGCAGCTATTCGCCCGCAATTCGGTGGACCGCATCTTCCGGTTTCTGGACGAAACCACCAGCTGGGCCGACAACCTGCGGGTGATGAATTCGGTGGCCCCGGGGCCCTTTATGCGCTCCATCGGGCACGTGCTGCGCGGCCGGCCAGGCAAAAAAAGGCAGGAATAGGGCCCCGGGTTTCTGGCGAAACCCGGGGCCCTATTCCTGCCTTTTTTTGAATTTTTAGTTCACTTAATACTCGTCCTCGTTGAACATGAAGTCCTCCTTAGTGGGGTAGTCGGGCCACACCTCCTCGATGCTCTCATAGGGCTGGCCGTCGTCTTCCAGGCCCTGGAGGTTTTCTACCACTTCCATGGGCGCGCCCGAGCGGATGGAAAAGTCAATCAATTCGTCTTTGGTGGCGGGCCAAGGGGCGTCTTCCAGGTAGGAGGCCAGTTCGAGGGTCCAGTACATAGTAAAAAAAAAATAAAGAGTTGAGCGAAGGTAGGCGCTAAGACCGAATAAGTACGGCAATAGGTTCGCGCTCCCGCCAACGTAAACCGGCTTCAAAGGTTAAGCCATTTTACCGGCCTGCTGGTCAAAAAGCACAATTAAATCGTTTTTGGTGCGCACTTTTCGCTCCAGCGAGCGAATTTTGGTTTGCAGCAGCTGCCGGAACGCCTCGTTGGCGGGCGTGGCGGCCAGGTTGTCGAAGTTGCCGCGTAGCGTTTCCAGCTCCTCAGCGTCAGTTTTAAGCAGCTCGCGCAGGGCGGCGGCCCGCAACTGGGCGCGGCCGCCGGGGGCCCCACCCTCGGGCAGCGGGCGCTTGCGCAAATGGTACTCCAAAGCGCTCAGCTCAAACACCTTGTCGCAGGCCAGCATGAAGCGCTGCCAGATGCGGTCCGACTCTTCGCCGCGCACCGTGCCGACCTGCTTCCACTCGGTTTGCAGGTTTTTGGCCTGCTGAATGGCTTCCTGCGGGGGCACGGCCAGCAGGGCTTCGGCGCGCTCGGCCAGGGAGCGCTTGCGGGCCAGCAGCTCCTCGGGCAAGCCGGGAGCCCCGGCGTGGGGCCCCGCGGCGCGCTGGGCCTCCGCGTGCTGCTTGAGGCGCTCGAAAAAGTAGTTGTTGGCCCCGCGAAAGCGCGCCCACAGCTCGGCAGCCTGCTTCTTGGGCAGGCTGCCGCCTACTTCGCGCCAAGTTTGCTGGAGTAGTTTGAGCTGGCGCGAGGCCCCCTCAAACTGCGTCGATTCGCGGAGCTGCTCGGCTTGTAGCACTAGGTCGCGGTAGCGGTTCATGACGCGGTTGGCCATGGCCTTTTTATCGGCCTGGAAGGCCCGGCGGCGGTCGAAAAAAGCCTGAAGGGCGGCCTGGAAGCGCGCCTCCAGCTCGTCGGCCAGGGGCTTGTCCACGGGCCCGGTTTTGAGCCAGCCCTGGCGTAGGTCCTTCACCTTTTCGCTGGCCGACACCCACTCCACGCTCTCGCGCAGGGCCTCGGCCTCCTCTACGAAACCGATTTTGGTGGCCAGGTTTTTCTCGCGGTTGCGGGCCACGCCCACGCCCACGGCCGCCTCGGCGGCCTCCAGTTGTAGGCGCAGGGCAGCAAAGTCGCCCAGCGCGTCGTAGGCCAGGGTTTGCTCCTTCAGGTGCAGCACCTTCATCAGGAAAGAGCCCTGGTTGTCGCTGGCCGCCATGCGGTCCAGCAGCTCGTCGACTTTGGCCCGGAAGGCCTCGAAGCGGCGGGCGAAGTAAGTGAGGGCGTCGGCGTCCGACTCCTTCACCAGGCCCACGCGGCGGGCGGGCTGGCCCAGCACGGGGCGCAGCCACACTTCGCCGTCGGCCACGTAGCCGAAGCGCTGCGCAGCAGCCAGCAAGTGGTCGGTTGGTTCCATAAGAAAAGTACAGGCAGGAATTTGAGGCAATAAGAAGGGCAGTGGCCACCCGAAACGGCCAGAAATTACAAGTTTACGCGAAAACGGCCACGCGGGAAACAGAACCTGCCCCGGACGCGGGGCCCCGGGCGGGCCAGTTTCCCGAGCGGGCTGCCGTTCTTTGTTTTTTTCCGTCCCACACCCCATCCCTACGCCTTTTCCCATGAGCGACCAGACCATCATCTTCAGCATGGCCGGCGTGAGTAAAATTTACCCGCCGCAAAAGCAAGTTCTCAAAAATATCTACCTCTCGTTTTTCTACGGGGCCAAAATTGGCGTGCTCGGCCTCAACGGCTCGGGCAAATCGAGCCTCTTAAAAATCATTGCCGGCGTCGACAAACAGTTTCAGGGCGAGGTGGTGTTTTCGCCCGGCTACTCGGTGGGCTACCTGGAGCAGGAGCCCCAGCTCGACCCCACCAAAACGGTGCGCGAGATTGTGGAGGAAGGCGTGGGCGAAACCGTGGCCCTGCTGCGCGAATACGACGAAATCAACGAGGCCTTCGGGGCCGAAGACGCCGATTTTGACAAGCTGCTGGAGCGGCAAGGCACCGTGCAGGAGCGGCTGGACCAGCTCGACGCCTGGAACCTCGACGCCCGCCTGGAGCGCGCCATGGACGCCCTGCGCACCCCGCCGCAGGAGGCCATCGTCGGCACCCTTTCGGGGGGCGAAAAGCGCCGCGTGGCCCTGTGCCGCCTGCTGCTGCGCGAGCCCGACGTGCTGCTGCTCGACGAGCCCACCAACCACCTCGACGCCGAGAGCGTGCTGTGGCTGGAGCAGCACTTGCAGCAGTACAAAGGCACCGTGATTGCCGTGACCCACGACCGCTACTTCCTCGACAACGTGGCGGGCTGGATTCTGGAGCTGGACCGCGGCGTGGGCATTCCGTGGAAGGGCAACTACAGCAGCTGGCTGGAGCAGAAAACCGACCGCATGGCTAAGGAGGAAAACTCGGAAAGCAAGCGTGCCAAAACCTTGCAGCGCGAGCTGGACTGGGTACGGATGTCGCCCAAAGCCCGCCAGAGCAAGGGCAAGGCCCGCCTGGCCAACTACGACAAGCTGGCCAGCGAGGAAGCCAAGGACAAGGAGCAGAAACTGGAGCTATTCATCCCGGACGGCCCGCGCCTGGGGGCCCAGGTGATTGAGGCCGCGGGCCTGCGCAAGGCCTTTGGCGACAAGCTGCTGTTCGAGAACCTGAGCTTCTCGCTGCCCCAGGGCGGCATCGTGGGCATTATCGGGCCCAACGGCGCGGGCAAAACCACGCTCTTCCGGATGATAACGGACCAGCTGCAGCCCGACGCGGGCACGTTTGAGGTGGGCCCCACGGTGCTTACCGCTTACATCGACCAGCAACACGACTCACTCGACGGCAGCAAGTCGGTGTTCGACACCATCACGGGCGGCACCGAAACCATGCTGCTGGCCGGCCGTCCGGTGAACTCACGGGCCTACGTGAGCAAGTTCAACTTCGGCGGCGGCGACCAGGAGAAGAAGGTCGGCACACTAAGCGGCGGCGAGAAGAACCGCGTGCACCTGGCCATGACGCTCAAGCAGGGCGCCAACCTGCTACTACTCGACGAGCCCACCAACGACCTGGACGTGAACGCTATTAGGGCCCTGGAGGACGCGCTGGAAAACTTTGCCGGCTGCGCCGTCATCATCAGCCACGACCGCTGGTTTCTGGACCGGCTGGCCACCCACATCCTGGCCTTCGAGGGCGACTCGGAAGTGGTGTGGTTCGAGGGCAACTTCACCGACTACGAGGAAGCCAAGCGGAAAAGATTAGGGGACGTGGAGCCCAAGCGCGTGCGCTACAAGAAGCTGGGGTAGGGCCCCGGGGCCCCTGGCTTACCAACGCAACAGCGCGGACCGGCCCGGTTCGCGCTATTTTTTCGCTATGCGCCGAGGAACGGGCAGATGCTTATTTTTCCGTTGTATCTAGTTGAACTTCAACAAGCTTAATGCCAGCCGGGTTGTTGGCGCCGAACACTATTTTGAAGAGCCGCGGCGCGGGAGCAGCGGGGGGCCCGTTCTCCTGGGCTCGCGCTTTCAAGCCTATCACGCTGGGCAAGATACCGCCGAGGGCCGTGATGAGGTCGGGCACCTTTGAATCGGTAGCGCCCCCAAACTGGGTGAGCAACCCGCTCTCGGTGAGGGCCGCCGTGACGTTGACGGTGCCGAGCCCGCCGTGCCGCTGGATGACGTAGGTCTGGGCCGGGTCGGGCAGGTACACCACCTGGTAGGCCGCCGTGGCAGCAGTTTCTCCAGGGGTGCTCACCGAACTCACCAGCAGGTAGGGGGCCGAGCGGCAGTAGCGCAGGCCTTCGGTGGTGGTATCTGCGGCGTCGATTTTTTTGATTCGGTAGCCGGCGCAGCTGCTGAACCCGCACCAGCCAACGGCGGCGAGCAGGAAGAGAACGCACTTTCTCATGGCGGCAAAATATTGAGGGTGAGAAGAAACGACGTCGCTAGGGGGGGGCTAAGTGGCTACTTGCTGCCCGCGCGGGGCCCCTGCGTAGACACGGGCGGAGCAAGCCGGGGGCGGGGGCCCTACGCCGGCACCAGCAGCGCCGCAAACCGGTCGGCCACGCGGCCGAAGCCTTTGGGGGTGGGGTGCAGCTCGTTGGCCCACCAGGTGCGGTAGGGCCCGTCGGTGGGCAGGGTGCCGCGCAGGTCCACGTACTGCACATGGGCGTACTCGGGCCGGGCCACCACTTCGGCCAGCATCACATTGAAGGCGTCGATGAGCTGCCGGGCCAGGGCTTTGCGCTGCGCCAAGTCGTGGTAGCCCTTCTGCTCGAAGCCGGGGGCCAGCCACGGGCCGGGCAAGGGGCCCCAGCCGCCCCAGAAGCCCCGGCCGTCGGGCACGGGGTAGTCGTAGCCGTGCAGCAGGATGGGCAGCGGCTGGCCCATGCGCGCCACGCAGATCTGCGTCACGGTATCCAGAATGTTGACGTAGGCCGCTTGCAGCCGCTCTTCGATGAGGCCCCGGACGATGGTTTGGTTCAGGCCCGGCGCCGTCGATTCGGCGTGGTTTAGTAGCACGTGGAAGTCGGAGCCGGCCACATCGTTGCCCCCGCCCGACAGCAGGATGGCCCGCGGCAGCACCCCACGCCGCAGCAGCACGTTTTCCAGGGTGCGGGCGAAGGCCTGGAGCTGGCCGCCCTCGTAGGCCATGGCCTCCACGGGGTCGCCCCGGTGCGCCACCGATTCGACCTCGAACCCGTGCTGGTCTTCGAGCTGCTTCAGAATGTCGGTTCCCGGGTAGTCGAACCACGAATCGCCCTCGGCCACCAGGATGCCGGCGCTGGGCAGGCCCCCGTAGGCGGCGACGAACGCCTGCGCTGTGGACGTCAGCGCGGGGGCAGCGGCCCGTGCTGCCAGGCGCGCACCGGCTGTTTGGGAGGCGCGCTTTTTCAGCACGGCCTGCCGGGTTTGCAGGGCCTGGTCGCGAAGCGCCAGCACCTGCTGGACCTGATCGGTAGCACTTTTGAGGGCGGCGGCTCGCGCTTTTTTCGCTAGCATGGTGCGTTGAGGAAAATTTAAACTCTTTTTGCCCAGCCAGGGCCCCGGCGCCCCAGCTTGAGGCCGTAACACCAGCGGTTCAAGTGAAATATTCTGTAAGGCAATACTTTATACCAATTTCCAGGCCTCGCGGTTGCTAATCGTCAGGCCACCATGCCCGCGCGCAGGGCCCAGGCCACCAGCCCTACCAGCGTGCGGGCCCCCGATTTCTGGAGCAGGGCGCGGCGGTGGCTCTCCACGGTGCGCACGCTCAGGTAGAGGTGGCCGGCAATTTCCTGGTTGCAGTAGTCGTCCACTACCAGGCGCAGCACTTCCAGCTCGCGAGGGCTGAAGGCGGTGGCCACGGCGGGGGCCCGGGCCGGGCGCGTGGTAGCCGGCGGCGCGGCCTCGTCAGCCAGCCAGGGGGCCAGGGCGGCGGCCAGGGCCTGGGGCAGCACGTGGCGGGGCAGCACCAGCGGCGGGCCGGGCCCCGCGTGCCCGGCGAGCGGGGCGGCTGGGCGGGCATCGGCCAGCACTAGCAGGCGCTGGGCGGGGCGCACTTGGCGCACCTGGGCCAGCAGGCGGGGCAGCACCGGCCCGGGCAGGCTGCCGCCGTCGAGCACCAGCGCGCCGAAGGGGCGGCGGGCCACCAGCGCGGCCACCTGGGTGGCATCGGCGGTGAGGGTGAGCAGCAGCTGGGGCCAGCGCTGGCGCAACAGCCCCAGCAGACCCTGCCGGAACAAACTAGGCGCGGCCACGAGCAGAACCGCCGGAGGAGAAGCCGTCATCGCAAAGGCAAAAGGGTGGCGGGGCGGCCGCCGCGCGGACCAACCGGCAACGCTTGGGCTCCCACGGGGTGGAAAGATGCCCCAAGCTACTCAATATATATTATACAAACTATATTAAGTAGCATTTATCCCCGCTGCCTGAGCTTGGCCCCGCTTATTTGCCAGCGCTGGGCACCTGCCAGATTTCGGTGTCCGGCGGCACCGCGGCCAGAGCCCCCAGGTCGAGCAGCAGGCCGTAGGAGGCCACGCCGGCGCGCTCGATTTCCTCCACCGTGGCGGTGCCGGCGGCGGTACCCCCCCCTGGTAGGCGGGCCTCGACGGGCAAGGCCGTGTGCAGGACGTGGGCACGCAGGGCCTCGTCGGGGCCGGCGGGCAGGGCCAGCAGGCCCAGGCCGGGCACGGCCCAGACGGTGGCTACGCGCAGCAATAGCGTGGGAGAGTCGCTCATACCCGGCCTTAACGGGCGCTGGGGCCCAGGTGTTGGCCCACGCAAAAGCCCCGGCCCTGCTGCGCAGAACCGGGGCTTACCAGAGGCGAAACCAGCCGCAGAAACTAGCGGCGGCGCATGAAAATCATCACGTAGTAGAGCAGCGTGGCCAGCGAGCTGATGGCGGCTACCACATAAGTCATGGCGGCCCACCAGAGGGCATCTTTGGCCATGGCGTGCTCCTGTACGGTCACCACGCCGCGCTTGTCCATCCAGGCCAGGGCCCGGCGCGAGGCGTCGAACTCGACGGGCAACGTCACGAACGAGAACAAAGTAGTGAGCGAGAAAAGGGCGATGCCCAAGCCCAGCGGAATCACGGTGCGGTTCAGCATGAAAATACCGGCCAGCAAAATCCAGGGCATGTAGCGCGACACGGCGCTGAGGGCCGGCACCATGGCCGAGCGGAACTGGAGCATCGAATAGGCCGTGGCGTGCTGCACGGCGTGGCCGCACTCGTGGGCGGCCACGGCGGCGGCGGCGGCGCTGCGCTCGGCGTACACGCCTTCGCTCAGGTTCACGGTTTTGGTGGCCGGGTTGTAGTGGTCGGTAAGGCTACCGTCGGTGCTGATAATGCGCACGTCGGTAATGCCGTGGTCGGCCAGCATTAGCTCGGCAATCTGGGCCCCGGTGAGGCCCGATTGCAGGCCCACCTGGGCGTACTTTTTGAACTTGCTACGCAGGCGCCACTGAATACCCCAGCTCACGAGCATCAACAGAATTACGAGGAAATACATGGCAAAAAGGAATTAGGGAAACAAAATTTTGGGGCCCCGGGGCCCCGGGCAACAGTGCAAATTAAGGATCAGACCAGCTAGGCGCCGCTTCGCACCTTCTCGACAATGCGTGAGGTGCTGTAGCCCGGCACCAGGGGGACGGTGCGGACCTGCCCGCCGTTATTTAACACAAAATCGTGGCCCACAATTCCGTCAATACTATAATCGTCGCCCTTTACCAGCACGTCGGGCCGCACGGCCTCGATAAGGGCCAGGGGCGTGGGCTCGCCGAAGAGCACCACCGCATCGACGAAGGCCAGGCTGGCCAGGATGCGGGCCCGGGCCTGCTCGTCTTGCAGCGGCCGGCCGGGCTTGAGGCGGCTCACCGAGGCGTCGGTGTTCAGGCCCACCACCAGGGCTCCGCCCAGGTGCCGGGCCTGCTCCAGGTAGTCGACGTGCCCGAGGTGTAGCAAATCGAAGCAACCGTTGGTGAACACAATGGGCCGGCCAGCGGCGCGCCACGCGGCCAGCTGGGCCCGTAGTTGACCCAGGGTCAGGATTTTATCTTTCGTCCACATGAGAGTGTCGTTTTTAAACGTCATGCTGAGCGCAGCCGAAGCATCTCTCCCGCGCCGGCAATCATAATTAGTTGAGCAGGAGAGATGCTTCGGCTGCGCTCAGCATGACGGTTCCTACTTGTATTCAGGGGCCCCTGGCTACTTGGCCCGGATGGCCTCCACGGGGTCGAGGTTGGCGGCGATGATGGCGGGCACGATGCCGGCCAGGATGCCGATGCCCACCGACACGAGCAGGCCCAACGCCACGTTGCCGCTAGAGAGGAACAGCGGCAAATAATCCTGCGGCACCAGCGTGATGAACCAGACCAGCAGGATGCCCAGCCCGCCGCCGATGAGACAGAGAAACACGGCCTCGAACAAGAACTGGAAGAGGATGAAGAAGTTCTGGGCCCCCAGCGACTTCTGGATGCCGATGATGCTGGTGCGCTCGCGCACCGACACGAACATGATGTTGGCAATGCCGAAGCCGCCCACCAGGATGGCAAACGAGCCGATGACGGCCCCCGCAATGCCAATGATGTCGAAAAGCTTGCCGATGGCCGAGGCAATCATTTCGGGGCGGTTCAGGGCGAAGTTGTCCTCCTGCTTGGGCTTGAGGCCGCGGATGTTACGCATCACGCCCTCCATCTCGTACTCCAGGTTCAGCAGGCCGGGGTCATCGTCGCGGCCCTTCACGCCGAGCGACGGGCTGGGGCCCCCCATGCCGGTGGCGCTCAGGGCAAACAGCTTGGCGAAGGCCCCGTACGGAATCAGGCAGTTGGCGTCGTTGCTGGGCGTGTCGAGCATGTTTTTACCCTCCTTTTTCATCACCCCGATGACAATGAACTTGGCGCCGCGCACCTTGAACTCCTGGCCCAGGGCGTGGCCCTGCGGGTAGAGGTTTTCGGCAATGGTGGCCCCGAGGATGGCCACGGGCCGGGCGTCGGCCATTTCCTGGGGCGTGAAGTAGCGGCCGTCTTCCACGGGCACGTTGCTGATGGCGCGATACTCGTAGCTCACGCCCTGCAGAGCGCAGTCGGCCACGGAGTTGGCCCCGGCCTTGAGGATGTTGCCGCCGTTGGCCACGAAAATGGCCACGCCCTTATTGTTGGGGCCCAGGCGCTTTTGCAGCTCCCGAAACTCGCGCTCGGTGGGCACGGGCCGGTTGAAGTATTTCCACCAGGGCCGGTTGGCGTCGAACTTCCAGGGCCACTTGCCCACGTAAATCACCTTGTCGCCGATGAAGTCCATGCTGTGGCGCACGTTGGCCTCCAGCGAATCGACGACGGCGAACACGGCGATGATGGCAAAGATGCCAACCGTGACGCCCAGCAGCGAGAGCACCGTGCGCAGCACGTTGCCCCGCAGGGCGTCCCAGGCAAAACGGATACTTTCGAAGGTGAGGCGCAGGGCGAGCATGGGGTAAAGGTAGCGCGGGCGCGAATTGCAAGCCGCGTGAACGGGCCCCCGGGGCGGGCGGCGGGCTTTTCGCCGGCCACCCGCCAATCATTGCCACCGCTGCTTTGTTCCTTAATGCATAGTACGACCCCGGGCACCGGTTGCTTGCGGAGCCCTGTTTGTTCCAGCAATTAGCGGGCAGCCAGCGAAAAGCTGGCCGCCCGCCCCGGGGGCCCAGCGCCGCTGCTTCCAAAAAAAGCCGTACTTTTGCGTTCCCAAATTTCGTTAACTTCCCCCTAATACTGCCCGGATGGCCATGAAATTGCATGAGTTCAAGTTTGAACTCCCCCAGGAGCTGGTTGCTACGCACCCGGCCCGCAACCGCGACGACAGCCGCCTGATGGTGTTGCACCGCGCCACCGGCACCATCGAGCACCGCGGCTTCAAAGATATTCTCGACTACTTCACCGAAGGCGACACCTTCGTGCTCAACGACACCAAGGTTTTTCCGGCCCGCATGTACGGCAACAAGGAAAAGACCGGCGCCACGATTGAGGTGTTTTTGCTGCGTGAGCTGAACAAGGAGCTGCGCCTGTGGGACGTGCTGGTGGACCCGGCCCGGAAAATCCGCGTTGGCAACAAGCTGTACTTTGGCGAGAGCGACATGGTGGCCGAGGTCATCGACAATACCACTTCGCGCGGCCGCACCATCAAGTTTTTGTTTGATGGCTCAGACGAGGATTTCCGTAAGGCGCTGCACGAGCTGGGCGAAACGCCCATTCCGAAGGAGACGCTGCAACGCGAGACCGAGCCCGCCGACAAGGAGCGTTACCAGACCATTTATGCCGAGAACATCGGCGCGGTGGCCGTGCCCGCGGCCGGCCTGCACTTCACCCGCGAGGTGATGAAGCGCATGGAAATTAAGGGCATCGAAACGGCGGCCGTGACGCTGCACGTGGGCCTGGGCACCTTCCGCACGGTGGACGTGGAGGACCTGACCAAGCACAAAACGGACTCGGAGAATTTCATCGTGGGCCCCGAGGCCTGCGCCATCGTCAACAAAGCGCTGGACGCCAAGAAGCGCGTGTGCGCCATCGGCACCACCACGCTGCGGGCCATGGAGTCGTCGGTGTCGGCCAACGCCCGCATGAAGCCCACCCAGGGCTGGAACGACCGGTTCATCTTCCCGCCCTACGAGTTCAAAATTGCCAACTGCCTGCTCACCAACATGCACCTGCCGGAGAGCACGCTCGTCATGATTACGGCCGCCTTCGCCGGCTACCCGCTGCTGATGGAAGCCTACAAGGAAGCCATCAAGGAGAAGTACCGCTTCTTCAGCTACGGCGACGCCATGCTGATTTTGTAAGTGTAAATTGTGAATGAGTGAAGGCTCGGCTGTGTTTGCGGCCGGGCCTTTTCTTTTGTAGCGCGGACTCTGGCTGCGCTGACCTTCGGTTGTAGTCCGCGGCTTTCGCTTCGTCCTGCCGATAATTGTTCAGGAGCTATTTTGATTAACACCAGTACGGTGTAGAGACGCGTCTTTGCGTCTCCGGTTTGAACAACTTGTCCGAAAATCGTTCAAGCCGGAGACGCCAGGATGCGTCTCTACACCGTTTCAAGAGCCAAAAAGTTAAACCAAACAGCTTCTTAGCGACCGTTTAAGCACGCGAACTGCAACCGAAAGCCAGCGCAGCCGAAGTCCGCACCATTACCCGTTGGCGCCTCAAATCGCACATTACCTTGGCTCATTCACTCATTTACTCATTCACTCATTCACCACCGCCGCGCTACGCCATCATCGTGGCCGGAGGCACGGGCACGCGCATGGGCGCGGGCCTGCCCAAGCAGTTTCTGCTGCTGCGGGGGGCCCCGGTGCTGCTGCACACGCTGCGCCGCTTTGCCGAGCCAGCGCTGGCCGTGGCCGAAATCATCGTGGTGCTGCCCGCCGACCAGCTGGCCACCTGGCGGGCCCTGTGCGCGGCGCATAGCGTGGCCATTCCGCACCGGCTGGTAGCAGGGGGCCCCACGCGCTGGGCCTCGGTGAAGGCCGGCCTGGGGGCCCTGGCCGGCCACGCCGAGGGCCTGGTGGCCGTGCACGACGGCGTGCGCCCGCTGGTGAGCACCGCCGTGGTGGCGCGCACCTACGCCGCCGCCGCGCAGCACGCCGCCGCCGCCGCCGCCGTGGCCCCCAAAGATTCGGTGCGCACCCTGTCACAGCACGGCTCGTCGGCTCTCAACCGCAGCCGCCTGCGCCTGATGCAGACGCCCCAAACCTTTGAAATTGACCTGCTGCGCCGCGCCTACGCCATGCCCGAGCTACCCACCTTCACCGACGACGCCAGCGTGGTGGACGACCTCTGCCGCGTGGAGCTGGTGGAGGGCGACTACCGCAACCTGAAAATCACGACCCCGGAAGATTTACTGGTAGCCGAAGCTTTATTAAATATGGAGGTGTGAGTTGAATGTAGAAATGTGGAAGGACGAGACGGTACATTTCCGCTCGTTTTGTGTCCGCAGCTTCACTTCCATACTTCCCAATATTTACACATCTTCCACATTGCCAAATCTTTCACATTAATAAAATGACTTATACCCGCCTGCTCTACGACGTGCGCCCCGACGGCGTGGCCACCATCACCCTCAACCGGCCCGAGGTGTTCAACGCCTTCGACGATGCGCTGAGCTACGAGCTGCAAGACGCCTGGAAGCAGGTGGCGCGCGACGGCGCCGTGCGGGCCGTGGTGCTGACCGGCGCCGGCCGCGCCTTCTGCTCGGGGCAGGATTTGAAGGCGGCCAAGGAGGCCGAGGCTGCCGAAGGCAAGCCCCGCTCCTTCCACGAATCGCTGAACCAGCGCTACAACCCCATCATCCGGGCCATGCGGGGGCTGCCCAAGCCCATCATCGGGCGGCTGAACGGGGTGGCGGCGGGCGCTGGCTGCTCGCTGGCCCTGGCCTGCGACGCGCTGGTGGCCAGCACCGAAGCCTCTCTGATTGAAGTGTTTATCAACATCGGGCTGGTGCCCGACTCGGGTTCTTCGTGGTTTCTGCCGCGGCTAGTGGGCACGCTCAAGGCGTTTGAGTTGTGCGCGCTGGGCGCGAAAGTGCCGGCCGAGGAAGCGCTGCGCCTGGGCCTGGTGAACCAGGTAGTAGCCCCGGACCAGCTCGACGCGGCCACCTACGCCCTGGCCACACGCTACGCCGGGGCCCCTACCCGCAGCATCGGCCTGCTCAAGCAAATGCTGAACAAGGCCGCCACCGCCACCCTCGACGAGGTACTGGACTACGAAGCGCATTGCCAGGAACTTGCGGGCGCCACGGCCGACTACCGCGAGGGCGTGGCCGCGTTCGCCGAAAAACGCAAACCCGTCTTTACGGGGCAATAAAAAAGCGGCCGGGGCCCCCAGTTTGGCGTATAAGTGGGGCCGGCCGTGGCGGTATTGCCGCGGCTTTTTCCCCCGCCCCATGCTTTTCCCGACTACTCTTTGGCACCGGCTGCCGCTGCTGGCCCTGGCGGGCCTGCTGGGCTGCTCCTCCAATTCTAATTCCGCCGACGCGCCCGTGGCCGCCGCCCGGGCTCAGAACGAGGAGAAAATCAAGGGCGCCGACATCACCCGCAAGCAGCTGGCCGATGCCGACTTCCTGGTGAAAACCGCCAGCAACGGCCTGCTGGAGCAGGAGCTGGCCAAGCTAGCCCAGGCCAGGGCCTCCACCGTGGCCCTGCGCGCCTACGGCCCGCGCCTGCTGCAGAGCCGCCTCGACGCGCTGGGGGCCCTGCGCACGCTAGCCGCCGCCAAGCAGCTGGCCGTGCCCGCCGACATGGGCAAGAACGAGCAAACCGCCTACCACGAGGTGGCCAAACTGGTGGGCCCGGCCCTGGACAAGCAGCTCCTCGAAACCGTGGTGAGGGCCCTGAAGAAGGACCGCGACGCCTTTGGCGACATGGAAAAGCAGGCGTATGACGGCGACATTCGCGCCTTTGCCGCCCGGTACGGCCAGCCCGTGCGCGACCAGCTGGCCGCCGCCGAAGCCACCCAAGAGGCAATCGAAAAATAAGCTCAACCGTTTGATAAAAAGTTTATTACGCCAACCCATACGCGGCGTTAGCGTATGACAGGCACTTATTTTTCTCCTTCTTTCTTTCCCCATGAACCGTTCGCTCCTGCCCGCCCTCGCCGCCGGTCTGCTCGCCTTCAGCGCTTGCAACAGCGCCGATAAATCGGCCACCGCCAGCCAGCCTGCCACCACGCCGCCCGCCGAAAATGCCGCTCCGCCGATGGCCTCCACCACCGCCGCGGCCCCGATGGCCCCGGTGACCGATTCCGAGTTCATCACCAAGGTTGACGAAGGCGGCCACAACGAGATGGGCCTGAGCAAGGTAGTGCTGATGAAAAACCCGTCGCCCACCGCAAAAGCTTACGCCGATAAAATGATTGCCGACCACACCAAGGCCGGTGCCGAGCTGGCGCCCATCGCCAAAGCGCACGGCGTGAAGCTGATGGGCATGATGGACGCCGAGCACCAAACCATCCGCGAGGCCATGCTGAAAATGTCGGGCCCCGACCTGGAGAAAAAGTACATGGACCAGATGGTGGCCGACCACGACAAGACGGTGGCCCTGTTCCAAAGCGAAATTACCAACGGCAAAGAAGCTGACGTGAAGGGTTTTGCCACCAAAACGCTGCCGACCATCCAGCAGCACGACAGTATGGCCAAGGCCGACGACAAAATGAAAATGTAAGCAGCCTATCGTGCCGCTTTCCCGAGCCGCTACCCAATGGGCAGCGGCTTTTTTGCGGGCCAATGTCCCGCGGGGGCCCTACTTTAGCCCATCTGCTTGCCCCCGCTTATGGCCCATCCCGCTACCGCCCTGCACCACCACGACCGCACCGAGTTCCAATTGGAGCGGTTGATTCTGTTCACCGACGCCGTGTTTGCCATCGCCATCACGCTGCTGGCCATTGAGATAAAGCTCCCGGAAATGGAAGGCCGGCCCACCGATGCCCAGATTTGGGAGCAGCTGGTTCGGCTAATTCCCAAGTTCATCGGCTTCCTGACGGGGTTTGCCGTCATTGCCCTCTACTGGATGGCGCACCACCGAATTTTTCGGTTTATGCGCAACTACAATCCCAAAATATTGTGGCTCAACATCTTGTTTTTACTTTTTATTGTGCTGATGCCGTTCTCGTCGGGCCTTTTCAGCTCGTATGCCACGGTGAAGGCCCCGTTTACCGTCTACGCCGTCAACATCGTGCTGGCGGCCGTGGCGCAGGTGTGGCTGATGCGCTACCTCGCCAACCCGGCCCACGGCCTTATTTACCCAGCCGACGCCACGCACCCCGACATGGACTGGTGGCGGCCCCTAGTGCCGGCCGCCGGCTTCGTGCTCACGCTGGTGGTCATGCAGTTCGTCCCGCCCAATAGCTGGCTGACGTTTTTCACGCCGTTTTTACTATTGCTTACCATTCCCCTGTCGAAGCTGTACCAGCGCCGCTACCGCCGGCTGCTGGCCCGGCACGAGGCGCTGCACGCCCCGGTGGGGGACCCGGCGCCCGCCGCCTAACCGGGCCCCTAGCCGGATACCCGGCAGTTCTCAATGTCACGACGGCGCGCCCGGAAACGCAGTTTTTACAAAGAAGAAATGAGTTTCTTGATTCGGCGGGTATTAGCTGTGTATACTCTACCCTACTAAAAATCGGGCATAAAAACGGGAAGGCCCGACCTTTGGAGTTCCTCAACTACCAAATGCGCTCCTTCCCGTGAAGCAACGCCTCGTGGTCAAAATTACGACCCTTTTACATTCGGTCCCGCTGGTGCGGAACCTGGCCCGCAAAAAGTTCGTGGCCCGCTTCGTGCTCGGCCTCTTTAAAAGCCGAAATGTGCAATTCTGCGAGGTGGCGCAGCACCTCAACGACGGCGTGAAACTGGCCTCGAACGAGACGCGCATCCAAGACTTTTTCCGCGAAGCCGACCTGGATTACGTCGCCTTGGCCGTGTTGCTCGTCGGCCTCTTGCCGGGCACGGGCAAGCTGCGCCTGTGCATCGACCGCACGGAGTGGGACTTCGGCCGCTGCCAGGTCAACATCCTGCTCGTGACGGTGGGCCGGGGCGATTGCCACTGGCCCTTGTGCTGGGAGTTGCTCGACAACCGCAGCGGCAACTCCGGCACCGCCGACCGCACGGCGCTGCTGGATTTTTGCCTGCGGGTGCTGGGCCCCGACCGCGTGGGGCTGGTAGTGGGCGACCGCGAGTTTGTGGGCCATGCCTGGTTCAAATACCTCAAAGACAAGGGCATATTGTTCGTCATGCGTCTGCCCAAGCACCACCTGCTCACCGACCCCCAAGGCCGTCGTCACGCCGTGGCCGACTGGGGCCTGCGGCCAGGCCAGTGCCGCCAGTTGCCCGTGTGCCAAGTCGACGGGGTTTGGGGCGGGGCGCAGGTCACGGCCTTGGCCGGGGGCGAGTACCTCTTCCTCTTCGGCACGGCCAACCCGGCTTTTTTGGGCCAGTTCTATCGCAAGCGCTGGACGATTGAGGCTTGTTTCCAGAACCTGAAAGGGCGGGGCTTTGCCTTGCGGGCCACGCACCTGCGTTGCCGGGACAAACTCAAAAAACTCGTGGGCCTGGTGAGTTTGGCCTACGCGCTTTGCGTGAGCGTGGGCACCCGCCTGCACGAAAAAGTGCAACCCATCCCCCAGAAGAACAACGGCTACAAACGCGCCAGTTTTGGCCGCCACGGCCTCAACGCCCTGCGCCAGTACACGCGGCCCGGCCGCAGCACCGACCCGGTATTTACCGCCAACATGAATGCTGTGTTCCGATGGATTATCAATCAACTAACTCATTATAAAGTAACTAAAATAGTAGGGTAGAGTAAGCTGTGTATCATCAGCATACGCCAGCAGCAGTTGCGGCACTCGTTTTTTGTCTTGCCTAGCTATTTATTCGCGTAGGCAACACGTTTGAGTCAGCAGATTGGCCCCAACACTGGAGCTTCCATCACCGCGTAGCATTTGACAGATTCAACCATGCGGTACCGCAATTTTTTTATCAGGATAATGGCTCAAAAAGTTTTTTGCCCTACTTGGGAACGGTTACCCAGCAACTACAAAGCGGTGACAGTATTAGCAAAAATCCGAATATGTCTCAACTCTACGTTATTCGGGATAGTACTAATTATCAATCAACTACGCAGTGGAATTGGAACGAAGCAATTCACGACTTTGAGTCTGCTGGTCGCTTCCGTTCTAAACGTTGATTACGCGCACTTGCTAGTGCGCAGTTCCTTGGCTAGTAAGCGGTTAGTACTCTGCTAGAGCATGGCCAGGGTCACAGTGCTGTTGCCTCCAGGGCTGGTATCGGCGATGCGGCCGGCTGTTACCGGCCATCTTTCAGCCGGGTTACCGCTTCTTCGAAGTCTTCGGCGCGCAGGTACAGTATTTTGACTTTGCCTTCGCGGCGCTTACCCAGACCGGTTAACGAAAACTACCAATTTTATTAATAATTGGTAGCTTTCGTTAACCGGTCTGTGAACTCTTCAAAACTATTAACCAGTGCGCCGGGGCCCCTGGGGCCCTACGCCTCCGCGTACTTGCTCGTCTTTAGCTCCTCGGCCAAGAAGCGGCTGGTGTGGCCCTTGCCGCTCTTGGCCACCTGCTCGGGGGTGCCCTGGGCCACGATGCTGCCGCCGCCCCCGCCGCCCTCGGGCCCGATGTCAATCACGTGGTCGGCCACTTTGATCAGGTCCAGATTGTGCTCGATGATGAGGACGGTGTTGCCCTTGTCGGCCAGCTTCTGGAGCACGGCGGCGAGGTGGTTGATGTCCTCGAAGTGCAGGCCGGTGGTGGGCTCGTCCAAGATGTAAAACGTCTTACCGGTGTCCTTTTTGCCCAGCTCGGTGGCCAGCTTCACGCGCTGGGCCTCGCCACCGCTGAGGGTGGTGGCCTGCTGGCCCAGGGTAAGGTAGCCGAGGCCCACTTCGTTGAGGGTCTTGATTTTACGCAGAATGCGGGGCTGGAACTCGAAAAAGTCCACCGCCTTTTCCACCGTCATGTCGAGGATATCGGTGATGGACTTGCCCTTGAAGCGCACCTCCAGCGTTTCGCGGTTGTAGCGGCGGCCCTTGCAGGTTTCGCAGGGCACGTGCACATCGGGCAGGAAGTTCATCTCGATGGTGCGGATGCCGGCGCCCTCGCAGGTTTCGCAGCGCCCGCCCTTCACGTTGAACGAGAAGCGCCCGGGCCCATAGCCGCGGATTTTGGCCTCCGGCATCTCAGCAAACAGGGCCCTGATTTCGGTCATCACCCCGGTGTAAGTTGCTGGATTAGAGCGCGGCGTGCGGCCGATGGGCGACTGGTCCACCTCAATCACCTTATCCAATAATTCCAGGCCCTCGATGCTGCCGTAAGCAAGTGGCTCGCGCTTGGCGTTGAAGAAATACTCGTTCAGAATCGGGTACAGCGTGTCGTGGATGAGCGTCGACTTGCCCGAGCCCGATACGCCCGTGACGGCCGTGAGCTTGCCCAGCGGCACCTTCAGGGTCACGTTTTTGAGGTTGTTGCCCCGGGCCCCTTTCAGCACCAGCTCGGTGCCTTCGCCCTTGCGCTTTTTCTTTTGCAGCTCGATGTGCTTCTGCCCGCTGAGGTACTGCGAGGTGAGCGAGCCGGAGCCCAGAATCTCCTGTGGGGTGCCGTGGGCCACGATGTGCCCGCCGTGGATGCCCGCCCCGGGCCCGATGTCGAGCACGTAGTCGGCGTGCAGGATCATGTCCTTGTCGTGCTCCACCACAATCACCGAGTTGCCGATGTCGCGCAGGTGCTGCAACGCCTTGATCAAGCGCTCGTTGTCGCGCTGGTGCAGGCCAATACTGGGCTCGTCCATGATGTAGAGCACGCCCACGAGCTGGGTACCAATCTGGGTGGCGAGGCGGATGCGCTGGCTCTCGCCGCCGCTGAGCGTGCGCACCGGGCGGTGCAGGTTCAGGTAGTCCAGGCCCACTTCGAGCAGGAAGCCGATGCGCTTGCGGATTTCCTTGAGCAGCTCGCGGGCAATTACGTTCTGGCGCTCGCTCAGGCGGTCTTCCACGCCTTCAAACCAAGCGGCCAGCTCTGTCAGGTCCATCGTGGATAGCTCGCCGATGTGCTGGCCGGCCAGCTTGAAGTGCAGGCTTTCCTTCTTGAGGCGGTAGCCGTGGCACTCGGGGCATGGCTGGGCCTGGGCGTACTGGGCAATCCACTCGCGGATGTTGTCCGACTCCGAGTCCATCTGCCGACGAAGGAACGGGATGAGCCCCTCGAACGGCTCGGTGTACACGCTCTTGCGGTCGTCGGCCTCGTCCTCCGAAATTCCGTGCAGCAAGCGCTGCAACAGCTCCTCGGGCAGCTTTTCGAGGGGCGTATTCAGGGTGGCCTTGTGCTTTTTGAGGATGAGCTGGAGCTGCTGGAAAATCCAGATGTCGCGGTACTCGCCCAGCGGCGCAATGCCGCCGCGGCTGATGCTGAGCTTGCGGTCGGGCAGTACAGCGTCCTCCGTAATCTCCTGCACCTCGCCCAGGCCGTGGCAGGTGGGGCAGGCGCCGTAGGGCGAGTTGAAGCTGAACGTGTTGGGCGCCGGGTCGTCGTAGGCGATGCCGGTGGCGGGGTCCATCAGAAAGCGCGAGAAGAACTGCGGCTTGCCCTTCTCGGCCTTGCTTTCGCCCTTGGCATCGGGGTCAAGTACGAGCATGGTGCCCTTGCCGTGCGTCAGCGCGTTCTGCACCGAGCCCGAGAGGCGGAACCGGTCCTCTTCCTTAACAATCAGCCGGTCGATGACGATTTCGATGTCGTGGATTTTGTAGCGGTCCACCTGCATCTTGGCCGTGATGTCGAGCAGCTCGCCGTCGACGCGCACCTTGGTGAAGCCCAGCTTGGCAATCTTCTGGAAATCTTCGCGGTAATGGCCCTTGCGGCCCTTCACCACGGGCGCCAGCACGACCAGCTTTTTGCCGTCGTAGTGCCGCAGGATGTAATTGATGATCTGGTCGTCGCTCTGCCGGATCATCTTCGCGCCGGTGGCGTAGCTGAAGGCCTCGGCCGTGCGGGCGTAGAGCAGGCGCAGGAAATCGTAGATTTCGGTGATGGTGCCCACCGTGGAGCGCGGATTGCGCGAGGTGGTTTTCTGCTCGATGCTGATAACCGGCGAGAGGCCCTCAATCTTGTCTACGTCGGGCCGCTCCAGGCCCCCCATGAAGGAGCGGGCGTAGGCCGAAAACGTTTCCATGTAGCGCCGCTGCCCCTCGGCGTAAATCGTGTCGAAGGCCAAACTGCTTTTGCCCGAGCCCGAAATGCCCGTGAACACCACCAGCCGGTTGCGCGGAATCTGCACGCTCACGTTTTTGAGGTTGTGCTCGCGCGCGCCATACACTTCGATGAACGGGGCGTCGAAGGGGCGCGGCGCGGGCAGCCCCGTGGCCCCCCCCGCCGGGGCCCCCACGGGCGGCAGGGTTTCGGGCGTTTGGTGCTGCATGGCCACCGCCAGGCCGGCGGCGCTGGGCTGGCTGCCCGGGGCCCCGGCGGCATCGGTGGTAGCGCCTTCTAGTTTCTTTTTCAACGAGGTAGCCGCCACTTTGGGAGCTGGGGCAACGGAAGTAGCCGGTTTTTTTTTGGCCATGCGGAAAAGCAGCGGAATAAGTCCGCAAAAGTACGGGAAACGCCGCTTGGTGGCGGGGGTTTACGGCAAAACCCCGCCGCCCGCGGGGCGCAGAGGCACAACCCCAAACCGGGGGCATTTGTGCCCGCAAATTTTTGGGCCCCCGGCACGCCGGGGTTTCGGGCCTGTTGGCCGACTGTTTGACCCGCTCCTGCACGCGGCCGGGTAACTTGGCATTTGCCTTGCATTCATTGGGCATGCGCCAGCGTTTGCGCCCTGCCCCTCGCCTTTTTTCTCCCTCGTTATGAAAGCCTTCCCCAAGCTCATCGCTGCCGCCCTGGTGGGCGCGTTTGCTTTGCTGGCCGCCCCGGCCGCCCGCGCCCAGGTGGGGGTCAGCGTCAACGTTGGCATTCCGGCCTGGGGGCCCCAGGTGCCCTACGGCACGCAATACTACTACATCCCCGAAATTGACGGCTACTACGACCTGTACACGCAGCAATACATTGTGTACCAAGACGGCTACTGGGTGCCGCTACCCGAGCTCTACGGTTACGACCCCTACCAGTTCCACCCCGTCGTGGTTGGCTACCGCGGCAACCAACCCTGGCTGCAAGGCGCGTACTACCACGCCCGCTACCCCTACCGCCCCTACGCACCCTACAGCGGTGGCGGGTACTACGCCGGCCGCCCCGGCTACGGCCGCCCGGGTTATGGCGGGTACTACGGCCGCCCCGGCTATGGCGGGGGTTATGGCCGCCCCGGCTACGGCTATGGCGGGCGCTACGGTGACCATCGCAGGGGCTACGGCGAACGCGGCGACCATGATAACCGCGGGGGCTACGGCAGCGGCTACGGCTACGGTGACCGCAGGGATTACGGTGACGACCGCGGAGAGAACTACAGCGGCAACCGCGGAGAGAACTACAGCGGCAACCGCGGAGAGAACTACAGCGGCAACCGCGGAGAGAACTACAGCGGCAACCGCGGAGAGAACTACAGCGGCAACCGCGGCGGCTTTGATAACCGCGGCGGCCAGTACCCCGGCGGGGGCAACCCCGGTTCGGGCGAGAACAACGGTCCCGGCCAGGGCTCCCAGGGCGGCCGCAACAACGGCGGCTTCGACCCAGGTCACGGCGGCGGGCCGGGCACGGGGCCCCAGGGCGGGCGCGGCCCCGGCCAAGGCCCGCAGGTCGGCGGAAGCCCGGGCCCGGGTCGTGGCGATGGCGGCAACCGCGGCGATGGTGGTAACCGCGGCGATGGTGGCAGGGGGCCCGGCCGCGGGGGCCGCTAGGCGTTAGAGTCCCTGACCAAAAAAGCTGGTCAGGGCCCAGCGTGGCTGGCACTGAGTGGTGTATATAAAGAAATGTGAGTATTTTGCGACCTCCTCAACCCCAGCTCTATGAGGTTTTTATTACGCTTTTTCTTAATTGTTGTGCTGGGCGGTGGCTTGCTGGCCAGCGCACTGCCCGCCCGGGCGCAGATCAACGTCACCATCCACCAGCCCGCCTGGGGCCCCCAGGTACCCTCCGGCACACGGTACTACTACATCCCCGAAATTAATGGCTTCTACGATTTGTATTCTCAACGGTACATCGTGCGCCGCAACGGTCGTTGGCTGACGTTCATTACTCTGACTGGCTACAACCCTTACTATTTCCACCCGGTACCGGTGGATTACCGGGGCCGCCAACCTTGGCGCTACGTGGACACTTACCGCGCCCGTTACCCGCGGCCCATTCAACCCCCGCGGCCCATTCAACCCCCGCGGCCCATTCAACCCCCGCGGCCCATTCAACCCCCGCGGCCCATTCAACCCCCGCGGCCCATTCAACCCCCGCGGCCCATTCAACCCCCGCGGCCCATTCAACCCCCGCGGCCTACCCAACCCTCACGTCTAACTCAGCCGCGCCCTCAGCGCTAACGTAGTAGCAGCGGGTTCACTTCTTCTTCCCATTTTCCCATGAACTCTCGCACCTATCTGCTCATTTCTGCTTTGTTGGGCGGCTTTTCGCTGGCCGCCGCTCCGCCAGCCCAGGCTCAGATCAACGTTAATGTGAACATTGGGCGGCCCGCCTGGGGCCCCGCCGTACCACAGGGTGCCCAATATTATTACCTCCCCGAGGTTGATGGATACTACGACCTGCAAGCCCAACAATACATCGTACTGCGCAACGGCCGGTGGCTACCGGTGGCCGCGCTCAACGGCTACGATCCTTATCGATTCCACCCGGTGGTACTCGATTACCGCGGCCGCCAGCCCTGGGCGTATGTGGGAGCCCACCGCGACCGGTACCGCCCGGTGGTGTACAACCCGGGCCCGCCCCGGGGCTTACCCCCTGGGCAAGCCAAGAAGATTTACCACCAAGGATATTACGAGGGCTACGGCCTGCCGCCCGGCCAAGCCAAAAAAGTTTACCGCGCCGGCTACGACGACGGCCGGAACCACGACAATGGCCACCGAGACCATGACAATGGCCACGGCCGAGACCACGACAATGGCCGGGACCGCGACTAACGCTAACCCGTTCGGCTAAACAAAAAAACCGCCGGCAGGGGCGGTTTTTTTTTGTGGGCTTGCCCAGCGTGGGGCCCCGGCTAGTTGGTGGCGGGGGCCCAGCTCATACCCTCGTGCGTATCGGCCAGGGCGGGTAGCTGGCCCTGCTCCAGACGCTCGGCGAAATGAATCATATCGGCGTCGCGGTTCATGCTGGCGGCGGCGATGATGCGGCCGTCCAGCACGTAGAGGGCCAGGAAATCCTGCTGGGCCACGTCGCCGTGGTAAATGATTTCGTCCCATTTTTCGGCGTGGCCAGCGTAGCGCAGGCTCTTGCCGTACTGCTGCGTCCAAAAGTACGGTGCGGCGGTGAAGGCTTCCCGCTGGCCCAGCATGTTGCGGGCCGCCGTGCGGCCGTGCTGCTGGGCCACGCGCCAGTGCTCGATGCGCGTGGGCACGCCGGGGGCCCCCAGCGGGAACCGGGCAACGTCGCCAGCGGCGTACACATTCTCAGCGGCTTGCAAGTAAGTATCCACGGCCAGGCCGCCGTCTTTTTCCAGCAAAAAAGCCTCCTGCAAAAACTCGGTAGCCGGGCGCACGCCCACGCCCAGCACCACGGCATCGGCGGGCAGTACGCGGCCGGTTTTCAGCTGCACGCCCGTCACGCGGCCGGCTTCGCCCAGCAGGGCCGTTACCTCGGCTTCGGGCTCGAAATGCACGCCTTTCTCCTCGTGCAGGGCCCGGAACATGGCCCCGATTTCGGGCCCCAGCACCCGGGCGAAGGGCACCTTGTCCTGGGCCACCACCGTCACGGCGCGGCCTTCGCCCACGAGGCTGCTGGCCGCTTCCATCCCAATGAAGCTGGAGCCGATAACTACTATCTGCTTAGCGTCTTTGGTGGCCGCCAGGATGGCGTCGGCATCGGCCTGGGTGCGCAGCGGCAGCACACCGGCCAGTTCGTGGCCAGGCAGTTTGGGCAGGCGATTAGGGGCCCCGCCGGGAGCCAGCAGCAACTGGTCGTAGCGCAGCGGCGGATGGCCCGCCAACTGCAACTCCTGCCGCGCCAGGTCGAGGCCGGTGGCGCGGGTACCCAGCTGCAAATCAATGCGGTGCTTTTCATAAAAATCGGGCTCGCGCAGGGGCAGCGCCGCCGGCTTAGCCTTGCCCGCCAGGTAAGGCTTGCTGAGCTTGGTGCGGTCGTAAGGCGCTTTCTCGTCGGCCGATACCAGCACGATTTTCCCCGCGAAGCCCTCGTGGCGCAGGGTTTGGGCGGCGTACTGGCCGGCCGCCCCGCCGCCTACCAGCACGAACGTGCGCGCATCGGCGGGGGCCCCGGGGGTATCGGCGGGCGGCGTGCCGCCCACTTCCGCCGTGGGCGTGGCGCTGGAGTTATCAGTACTGGCGGCGGGCTTCCTGGGCACTTGCACCAGCACGCGCCCGTCGGCCTCGCGCACGGCAAAGGCGGGCAGGTCGTCCAGAGCCGGCGGCTCACAGAGGCTGCCGTCCTTCGCCCGGAAGCAGGCGTGGTGCCAGGGACACACAATTTTGCCGTTTACGAGCTGGCCCTTGGCCAGTGGGGCCCCGTAGTGCGGGCAGTGCGCGGCAAAAGCGTGCACCTCGCCCTCGTGGCGCACCAGCAGCACCTCGGGGCCCTCGTGGGGCGTGGGGAAGGATTTGAGCGCGCCCTCGGGCAGGCTAGCGGCGTCGGTCAGGTCAATTTCGGGGAGCATGGCGGGGCGGAACGAGTTTCGATTACCAACGTACCACGCGCCGCCGGGGTTAACCGCCGAGCCCAAAAAAAGCGGCCTATCGGGGGCCGCTTTTCCAGAAAACCAGCTACCCATGGGCCCTAAGTTATTCGTTGTTAGTGAGTCTACAAATTACTAACAACAATTGGCAACGAATACCTAACAACCCATTTGCTTTTGTACGGCTACCTAAAACGCCGCGTTTTTGGGGTAGCGGGGGAAGGGAATCACGTCGCGGATGTTGCCCATACCGGTCACGAACAGCACGAGGCGCTCGAAGCCCAGGCCGAAGCCGGCGTGCGGCACCGTGCCGAAGCGGCGCGTGTCGAGGTACCAGTCCAGCTCATCAGTGGGCACGTGCATTTCGGCCATGCGGGCCGTTAGCTTGTCGTAGTCTTCCTCGCGCTGCGAGCCGCCGATGATTTCACCGATGCCGGGGAACAGCACGTCCATGGCCCGCACGGTGCGCCCGTCCTCGTCCAGCTTCATGTAGAAGGCCTTGATTTCCTTGGGGTAGTTGGTGAGAATGACGGGCTTTTTGAAGTGCTTCTCTACCAAATACCGCTCGTGCTCGCTCTGCAAATCGGTGCCCCAATCGACGGGGAACTCAAATTTCTTTTTCGCCGCTTTCAGGATTTCCACTGCCTCGGTATAAGTCAGACGCTGGAAGGCGTTGTCGGTCACGGAGCGCAGGCGGTCCAGCAACTCCTTGTCGTACTGGTCGTTGAGGAACTGCAGGTCGTCGGCACATTTCTCCAGGGCATAGCGCACCAGGTACTGGAGGAAGTCCTCGGCCAGGTCCATGTTCTCCTCCAGCTCGTTGAAGGCCACCTCGGGCTCAATCATCCAGAACTCGGCCAGGTGGCGGGCCGTGTTGGAGTTTTCGGCCCGGAACGTGGGCCCGAACGTGTAGATGCTGCCCAGGGCCATGGCCGCCAGCTCGCCCTCGAGCTGCCCGCTCACGGTGAGGTTGGTTTGCTTGCCGAAAAAATCCTGGCTGAAGTCCACCGAGCCGTCCTCGGTGCGGGGCGGGTGCTCGGGCGGCAGCGTGGTCACCCGAAACATCTGGCCCGCACCCTCGGCGTCGGAGCCCGTGATGATGGGCGTGTGGACGTAGAAAAAGCCGTGGTCGTTGAAGTACTGATGGATGCCGAACGCCAGCGCGTGCCGGATGCGCAGCACCGCCCCGAACGTGTTGGTGCGGGGGCGCAGGTGGGCAATTTCGCGCAGGTGCTCCAGCGAAGTGGCCTTCTTCTGGAGCGGGTAGGTTTCGGGGTCGGCCTTGCCGAGCACGGTGATTTCAGCGGCCTGAATCTCAACTGCTTGACCCTTGCCCTGCGAGGCCACCAGCTGGCCCCGGATGGCCACGCTGGCGCCGTTGGCCACGTCCTTTAGACTTTCCTCGGGAAACAACTCGGCGTTGGCCACCGCTTGGATGGTGTGGATGGTGGAGCCGTCGTTGACGATGATGAACTGCACGTATTTGTTGCCGCGGCGCGAGCGCACCCAGCCTTTGACGAGCACTTCGCGGTCGAGCTCCTGGCTGGCCAGCAGGCTCTGAACTGTAGACCGTTTGAGGGACATAGTGGTAAAAGAAAGCAGAATACCGGGTAAAGGTAGGGCCCCCGCGGCGAGGCCAAACTTCATCCATCGCCGGGGCCCCTACGTATTTATGTGGTACGTCCTTCGCCCCGCCCGCTACTTTTGCCCTTATGCAACGCCTCGATTTAAAACAGCTACTCTCGCAAAAGCTCAGCCCCCAGCAAATTCAGTTCATCAAGCTGCTGCAAATCCCGACGGCGGAGCTGGAAACGCGCATCAAAGAGGAAATGGAGGTGAACCCCGCCCTGGAGGAAGGCGACAACGACGAGCCCGAGGACCAGGACAGCGGCGACGACGACGACCGCGACGAAGCCGATGCCGACGACCCGGACGCCGAGTTCGACAGCGACAACAGCACGCTCGACGAAGATTTTGAGGAGCCCGCCAACGTGGACGACTACAACGGCCCCGCCGAGGCACCGCCCGAGCCCGAGCCCGCCAAGGAAGAGGGCCCCGACAACACCGACCTCGACCTGAGCGACTACCTCAACGACGACGAGATTGCGGGCTACAAGATGCAGGGCGACGGCCCCGGCGAGGAGGAGGAGCGCGAAATGCCCCTGGCCGACACTAGCGGCTCGCTCCTGGATTCGCTACTCGACCAGCTGCACTTCACCCAGCTCGGCGAGCGGGAGGAAGCCATTGGCCAGCAGCTCATTGGTTCGATTGATGGCGACGGCTACATCCGGCGCGACCTGGCCGCCATTGCCAATGATCTGGCGTTTTCGCAGAACCTGGAGGTGGCCGTGCCCGAAATTGAGGCCGTGCTGCGCGTGGTGCAGGGCTTCGACCCCGCCGGCATTGCCGCCCGCGACCTGCCCGAGTGCCTGCTGTTGCAGCTGGAACGCCGCCCCCAGGACGCCACCACCGCGCACGCCGAGCAAATCATCGGCACCTTGTTCGACGAGTTCAGCAAGAAGCACTACGCCCGCATCCAGCAGAAGCTGGACCTGGAGGACGGCGAGCTGAAGGAAGCCGTGGGCCTGGTCCTCAAGCTGAACCCCAAGCCCGGCGGCTCGGGCCCCACGGGCCCCGGCAAAACGCAGTACCTGATGCCGGACTTCATCCTTGCCAACGACAACGGCGAGCTGAGCCTGACGCTAAACGCCCGCAACGCCCCCGAACTGCGCGTGAGCCCGGCCTACACCGAAATGTTCCGGACCTACGACAAGGCCGCGAAGAAGGACCAGAAGATGAAGGAAGCGGTATCTTTTGTCAAGCAAAAATTGGATTCTGCCAAGTGGTTCATCGACGCCATCCGGCAGCGGCAGAACACGCTGCTGCGCACCATGAACGCCATTGTGGGCTTGCAGCGCGACTTCTTCATCGAGGGCGACGAAACCAAGCTGCACCCGATGATTTTGAAGGACATCGCCCTGCAAATTGGCATGGATATTAGCACCGTGAGCCGGGTAGCCAACTCTAAATCAGTACAAACTGAATTTGGTATCTATCCATTAAAATATTTCTTTTCGGAAGGAATTGCCACCGACTCGGGCGAGGACGTGTCGAGCCGCGAGGTAAAAAGCATCCTCAAGGATTTGATCGGCAAGGAGAACAAATCGCACCCGCTGGCCGACGACAAGCTGGAGAAGATGCTGAACGCCAGGGGCTACAACATTGCCCGGCGCACCGTGGCCAAGTACCGCGAGCAGTTGAACATCCCGGTGGCGCGGCTGCGCAAGGAATTATAGCCCGCCGAGTGGCTCCGGGGCCCTACATTTACGGCAGCTATTGGTACTTTCCCGCTATGCCCTCTCGTTATGGTTGCTGCCTCTACCCTCCCGCCCACCGCGGCTGACACCCTGGCCGAACTGCGCGCCGAGCTGGCCACCGAGCGCGCGCAGCGCTGCCGGGCCGAAGCCGAAACCATCCACCTGCGCCTGACGGCCCACCTGGCCGAGCGCAGCTCCAACGCGCTGGTGCGCCTGGGCCCGGAGGGCCAGTTGCAGTACGCCAACGATGCCTCGTTTCGGGTACCCGAGCTAGTAGGGGGCCCCGGCACGCCCGTGCGGCAGTGGATGAACGACACGGCCGCCGCAGTATGGGCCGCCGGCGAATCGAGTGAGCACGAGTTGGACGTGGCCGGGCACAACTTTTTGGTATGCGTGGTGCCGGTGCAGGAGGAGGGCGAGGTGTACACGCTGTTCTACCTCACCGACGTGACAAAGCTGCAGGCGGCCGAAACTGAGCTGCGCGAACAGCATACCTTTTACGAGGCCTTGCTCCGACACATGCCGGCCGCCGTTTCGGTGCTCGACGTTGAGCAGCGCCTAACCTACCGCAACCCGGCCGGCAATGCCCTCCGCCAACAGGCTGGGCTGGGCCACACATTTGGCGAGTTTTGCCAGGCGAATGACCTCCCCGCGGCCCTGGCCGAGCGGCGCAAGCGCATGTTCCAACGGGCGGTAGCCCAGCGCACCGGCGTGGACTGGGAAGAAGAGTGGCCAGGCGTTGATGCCGGGCCGCCGGTACACTGGCTGCGCTCGTACCAGCCCGTGTTTCACGCCGATGGGGCCCTGCGCGTAGTCATCAGCTACGGGCTGGACGTGACCGGCCGGCGCCGGGCCGAAGCCCAGGTGCGGGCCAGCGAAGCGGCGGTGGCGGCCCAGCAGGCCTTCGTGGCCCAAGTGCTCGACCTCAACCCCAACCTGATTTACGTGCGCAAGCCCCAGGCCGAAGTGGTGTTTCAAAACCGGGCCATGCTGGAGCTACGCCAATTGGTGAAGCAGCTGGCGACCACGGCCACGGCCTCAGAAGGCATTCCGCACGAGGAGCGCGCCTCGTTCGACCACTCCGATGCCGAGGTGGTGGCCCTGGGCCGCCCGCTGATGGTGTCGGACCGCCTCACGCTGCCCAACGGCGAAGTGCGCTGGTACCAGTCGATGAAGTGCCCGCTGGTGCAGCCCGACGGTACCGCCCACGTGTTGTGCGTGAGCACCGACATCACGACCCTGAAAGCCGCCCAGCTGGCGGCCGAAGCGGCGGCCACGGCCCGCGAGAACTTCCTGGCCAACATGAGCCACGAGATTCGTACACCGCTGCACGGGGTGCTGGGCATGGCCTCGCTGCTGGCCAAAACCCCACTCGATGCCGACCAGCAGCGCTTCGTGGGCACCATCCAGCACACGGGCCAGCACCTGCTCTCGGTGGTGAACGACGTGCTCGACATGGCCAAGATTACCTCGGGGCAGCTGGAGCTGGAGCAAACTGCGTTCAACCTGTGCGAGAGCATGTTTGATGCCGTGCAGCCCCTGGGGGTGCTGGCCCAGCAGAAGGGCATTACGGTGCAGGGCACGCGCCTGAGCGAATCGTGCGCCCACCCGTGGGTGGTGGGCGACCCGTACCGGCTCAACCAAATCCTGCTCAACTTGGTGAGCAACGCCATCAAGTTCACCCCGCCAGGGGGCACCATCTCGGTGGGCGGCTTTTTTGTGGCCGAAACCACCACCACCACCACCACCGAGTTCCGGGTCACCGACACGGGTATCGGCATTGCGCCCGACAAGCTGGAGGCTATTTTCCAGGAATTTACCCAGGCCTACGCCGACACGGCCCGGCACTTTGGGGGCACCGGCCTGGGCCTAAGCATCAGCCAGGCCCTGGTGAAGCAAATGGGCGGGGCCCTGCACGTGCAGAGCGAGGTGGGCCAGGGCAGTGCGTTTACCTTCACCATCATGCTGCCCAAGGCCGCCGCTGCGCAGCAAGCCGCCGCCATTGCCCCGCCAGCAGCCATGCTGGGCCACCGGGCGGTGCGCGGCCGCCGCGTGCTGCTAGCCGAAGATAACCCGGTGAGTGCCGAAGTGGCCCAGCTGCTGCTGGCCGGCCACGGGGTAGTAGTGGACGTGGCCGCCAGCGGGGCCGCCGCCCTGGCCCTATTTGCTGCCCACGCCTACGATGCCGTACTGATGGACATTCAGATGCCCGGCATGAATGGCCTTGAAGCCACCGCCCGCCTGCGCGCCCACCCCGACCCAGTGCGGGCAGCCACACCCATCTTGGCCCTCACGGCCAACGCCTTCCGCGCCGATGCGGAGAAGTACCGCGCCGCCGGCCTCAACGATACCCTGGCCAAGCCCTACGTGGAAGCCGAACTGCTGGCCAAGCTGGCCGCCCTGCTCGGCGAGCCGCCGCCCGGCCCGGGGGCAGAAGACGCGCCGCCCGCGCCGCTGCCCCGCTGCCTGGACGCGGAAGGCCCCGGGGCCCTTTACGACCTAGTCCGGCTGCGCGAAACGGCGCACGGCAGCCTGGTGTTCATCAACCGGGTGCTGGCCGCATTCCACGCCAACACGCCGGGGGCCCTAGCCGAGTTGCGCGCCGCCCAGGCGGCCACCGACCTCGCCGCCCTGGCCGCCTTAGCCCACCGCCTGCGGCCTTCGTTGCAACTGCTGGGGGCCCAGCTCACCCCGCACCTAGCCGTGCTCGAAACCCCCGGCGTGGCGTCGGTGGACGCGCACCGGGCCGCCCGGGCCCTTGTGCAGGGCCTGGCGGCGCTGCTCCGGCACGTGCCCCAGAGTGTGCCCGCCTAAGCCAGAGCCCCAGGGGCCGTTCTTTGCCGCTATGCTTCACCTTATTTCGCGCTACGCGCTGGCGGCCGTCTTCGTGGGGGCGGGCCTGCTGCACTTTATCAAGCCCGCCACCTACCTGCGCATCATGCCGCCAGGGCTGCCCGCGCCGCTGGCCCTGGTATACGTGAGCGGCTTTTTTGAGCTAGCGGGCGGCCTGGGGCTGCTCGTCGGCGCCACACGCTGGTGGGCCGCGCTGGGCCTGGTGCTACTGCTAGTGGCCGTGTTTCCGGCCAACGTGTACATGGCCCAAATGGCCGGCCCGCTGGGCGTGCCGGCCTGGGCCGCCTGGGGCCGCTTGCCCTTGCAAGCCCTGCTGGTGTGGTGGGCGTGGGCGGCCCGGCGATGAGCCCTATCCCAACCAGGGGCCCTGATGCAGGTCAGTTAAGTATTTTATTGTAAAAGTTATATTATATAAATGGTTGATTACGGCTCACTGCGAAAAATTAGCGGCAGTATCTGGCTTGGGCGCATTTACTTATCCGGGCCCCGCGCCGCTGGCTCAGATTACAATATAATGTACTGTTAATCCGCATTATGCGGCCACCCAATTGTTGTTCTGATTACCCCACTGCGGCGGCCCGGCGCTTTGCGGGCTTGGCCAAGCTCTAGCTAAATGCACCTGGGGTAGGCCACCGTTTTAATATTTTTTTGTAGAATAGCAGAATATTCATAAAATGTCTCCACCCACAAACCTGGTTGCCAAGGCCCAGCATTTACCCAGTGGATGCCCTACCCGTGGCCAACCCGAGGGGCTGAACAACCGACCGGAGACCGGCTTGGGCCCCAGCGCGCTGCGCGGCCCAGCACCTTTTGCCTAACTCACTTGCTTCGTTCCCCCATGCCTTCCTCCCAGCACCTGCACCGCTTGGTATACCAAAGCTCGGCTACCGTGTTCCTGAGCGAAACCCAACTGGAGCCCTTGCTTATTAAATCGCGCGCTTGGAACACGGCGCACGGCCTCACGGGCCTGCTGCTTTACTGCGATGGCGAGCTGCTGCAAGTGCTGGAGGGCCCCGCCGATGAGGTGCACGCCATCTTCGCCCGCATCCGGGGCGATGCCCGCCACGCGCACATGACCAAACTGGCCGACGGCCCCGTGGACCAGCGCTGCTTCGCCGATTGGTCGATGGGCTTCAGAACCGTTAATTCGACCTACTTGGCCTCAGTAGCCGGGTATTTCGACCCTGCCCAGGTCGTAGCTACTGCCGACCTGGCCCCCGAAGACAACTGCTGCGACCTGGGCCCGTTGCTGTTCGACTTCCTAAGGGCGGACCACAGCCAGGCTCAGTAACCAGGGGCCCTACGCCCAGCGCAAATCCAGCAGCCGCAGCTGCACGTGGCGGCTGCCGCGGTACTCGTTCATTTCCAGCGTGTAGCACACATCGAAGGGGTGGCCTTCGTTGATTTGGGGCAAGTAGCCGGCCAGGCCGAAGCCGATGACTTCCACGGCGGGGCCGGGGGCGTCGGCGGCCACGAGACGAATTTTGAGGTGGCCGTTGCCCACTTCGCGGGCGCTGCCGGGCACGGCCAGCACGCGGGCCGTGGCAAACACCGGGTTGGGGTTGCCGGGCCCGAAAGGCTCCAGGGGCCGCAAATCCTGTAAGAAGCCTTCGGTGATGCGGGCCACCGGCAGCAGGGCATCAATCTCGACGGGCCGCACCAGGTGGGCCGTGGCCTGGGTGCGGGCCACCACCTCCTCGAATTGCGCCTGGAAGGCGGGCACGTTTTCGACCTTCAGGGTGAGGCCGGCGGCGGCGCGGTGGCCGCCGTACTGCTCCAGCAGCGGGGCGCAGGCCTCCAGGGCCGCGTGGATGTCGAACCCCGCCACCGAGCGCGCCGAGCCCGTGGCCTTGCCATCGCGCTGCGTGAGGATGACCGTGGGGCGGTAGTATTGGTCGAGGCAGCGCGAGGCCACGATGCCCAGCACGCCCTGGTGCCAGTGGGCCTGGTAAAGCACCGTGGCGTGGGATGTTTGCAAAGTGGGGCTGGCGGCAATCAGGGCCAGGGCCTCCTGGGTGGTGGCCTGGTCGGAGCCGCGGCGCTCTTGGTTCATGCGGTCCACCACTTCGGTGGTGTGGCGGGCCTCCTGCTGGTCGGCGGCCAGCAGCATGGCCACAGCGCGGCGGGCGTCGCCCATGCGCCCGGCGGCGTTGATGCGCGGCGCAAAGCCGAATACTAAGCTACTGAGCGTCAGGGGCCCCTCGCGCAGGGTGGCTAGCTCGCGCAGGGCGGCCAGGCCGGGGCGCAGCAAGTGCGCATCTTCGTTGAAGCAGCGCAGGCCGTGGGCGGCCAGCACGCGGTTTTCACCCGTTACAGGCACCACGTCGGCGGCAATGCTCACCGTCACCAGGTCTAGCAGGTCGTAGAGAAACGCTGTGTCGCGGCCCAGGCGCTGGCCCAGGCCCTGCATCAGCTTGAAGCCCACGCCGCAGCCCGACAAATCCTTGTAGGGGTAGCAGCAGTCTTTGCGCTTGGGGTCGAGCACGGCCACGGCGGCGGGCAGCTCGTCGCCAGGCAAGTGGTGGTCACAAATGATGAAATCGACGCCCTTGGCCGCGGCGTAGGCCACCGGCTCCAGGGCCTTGATGCCGCAGTCGAGGGCCACAATCAGGCCGAAGCCTTCAGCGGCGGCCACGTCCACGGCGGTATGGCTGATGCCGTAGCCCTCGGTGTAGCGGTCGGGGATGTAGTCGCGCAGCCGCTCGGCCCCAAACAGAGGCGTGAGGTAGCTGATGACCAGCGCCACCGACGTGATACCGTCCACGTCGTAGTCGCCCAGCACGAGCACTTTTTCGCCCGTTTCCAGGGCCCGCACGAGGCGGTCCACGGCCAGGTCCATGTCGCGCAGCAGGAACGGGTCGGGCAGCTGGCGCAGGTCAGAGTAGATGAACGCGGCGGCGGCTTCGGGGGTATCGAGGCCGCGCTGCACGAGCAGGGCCCCTACTTCGGGCCCTACGGGCAGGGCCTCGGTAATGGCCAGAACCAGCGCCGGGTCGGGAGCCGGCGCAAAGTTCCAGCTTTTGGCGGCGGGTGGTGGCATTAAGGGTAGGTTATGCGGAAGGACTATCGGACGAAAGTACGCCCAAACCCCCGCCCGGAATGCGGGTGTACCTTTACCCGGGGCCCTGCCAGCCCCCGCCTCCGCCATGTCCAAGCTCCGCGACTTCTACCGCCGCTACCGCCAGTACATCCTCTCCGATGGACTGATGTACGTGGTTTTCATTGTGTTCCTGGCGCTGCTGTTCGTATTTTTCGGGTAGCCGGGCGCACTCAGGGGCTGCGCCGGGCTGCCGGATTTTCGCCAGCTGCCCGGTTATCTCCAGCCTGGGTATTGCAAGGCAGCGGCAAGCGTCCAGCCTGAAGATAGCCGGGCAACGGTAGCAACGATTAGCGGGCAGCCGGCGGAAAAGCCGGCAGCCCGCCGCGGCCCGCGCCAGGGCCCCTACTGCGCCAAACCTTACTGCACAGCGTCACCGCGCAGTTTACGGAAGCGCTTGCGGGCCTCGGCCACGTAGATGCTGCCGGGGTACTTGGTCAGCACCTGCTCGTAAAGGGCCTGGGCCTTGGGCCGGTCCTTGAGGTCTTCTTCCTGAATGCGGGCCAGTAAAAACAGCGCGTCGTCGCTGAGCACGCCGTTGGCCGGGCCAGCCAGCAGGCGGTCGAGGGTAGCGGTGGCGGCCGGGAAGTCGCCCATGCGCCGCTGCAACTGGGCCTTGAGGTAATAGGCATTGTCGCTGAGCGAGTGGCCGGGGTACTTGGCCAGCAGCGCATCGAGGCCGGCCACGGCGGCGGGCAGCTTGTTCTGGAACACAAGCTGCTCGGCGGCGGCGTAGTCCTTCAGGGCCAGCCCCAGGGTGTCCTCCACCGTGTTGGTGGCGATAAGCAGCGAGAGCTGCATAGCGTCGTTGGCAATTTCGCGGGTCGTGGCTTCCTTCAGGATGTCCAGGTGGCTCTGGGCCAGCTTAAAATCGCCGGCGAAATAGCTCAGGCGGGCGTTGCGCAGCTTGGCTTCGTAGCCCAGCGGCGAGTCGCGCTCGGTTTTTTCCACCTGCGAATACAGCAGCGTGGCCTCCCAGGGCTCGGCGCGCAGCAGGTACAGGTCGCCCAGGGTCAGCTTGGCCTCGTCCACCAGGCCGGTGGGAGCCTGGGGCTGGTCGACGACGGCCTGGAGCAGCCCCATGGCCTTGGCCTGGTTGCCGAGCTGGAAGGCGTAGAGATCGGCCAGGCGGCGGCGTACCTGGGCGGCCTCGGGGGCCCTCCCCAGCTCGGCCAGCAGCTGCTCGTACTCGGTGGCCAGGGCCCGCACCTGGGCCTGGTCCACGGGGTAGGTACTGCGCACCTGGTCTTCGCGGGCCGACAGGCGGCCCTGCCGGGCTACGTTGTAGAGGGGCCCCGTGCGATACTCTTTCAGCACGTAGTCGTAGCCGGCCAGGGCGCTTTCGAAGTCCTTGTTTTGCTGAGCGATGGCGGCCACGTTCAGCACCCGGCTGCCCTGGGTGCGCCCGCGCCGGTCGAGGGCCCGGGCCTGCATCAGGGCCCCCACAAAGTCGTGGCGCTGCACTTGCAGCCACAGCAGCAGCTCGGCGTAGGCGGCCTGCTCGGGGTGCTGCTGCACGGCACTAAGCAGCTGCTTTTCGAGGGCGTCGAAGTCCTTTTCCTCCCGCAGCGCGTTCTGGAGCATGTTGCGCACGTAGGGTAGCTGCTGCTCGTCCTGCTGCACCAGGCGCAGGGTTTCGGCTAGCAGCTTGTCCTGCTGCTGGCTTTGGGTGTAAAGCTGGATGAGCTGGGACCCGTACTCGGTTTCGTTGCGGGCCAGGGCCCGGCCGCGCAGGTAGGTTTTTTCGGCCCAGGCCGGCAAGCTGCGCCGACTGAATTCAGCCGCCACGGGGCCCACCTGATTGGGGGCCAGCTGGTTCACCACGCGCTGCCACTGCTTGTCGGCCCCAGCAGTTTCGCCGGCCGCTTGCAGGGCCCCGCCCAAGGCCACGCCGTAGGTGGCGTCGTCGGGGTGCAGCTTCACGGCTTTTTTAGCCAGCTTCTCGGCGTCTTTGTAGCGTTTGAGGTCCATCAGGGCCTGCACGTAGAGCGGGAACAGCTCGGTGCTAGTTTGCTGCTCGGCGGGCAGCCGCTCCAGCAGGAATACAGCCTTTTCGGGCTCGCCCCGGCGGGCGTAGTCCTTCACGAGGGCGGGGCCGTCGGCGGCCCCCCCGCTCTGGGGGCCCTGGGCGCGGGCCGGGGCGGCGAGTAGCAAGGCCGCGCTCAGCAGCAGAAGGGACGGACGCATGGCAGGGTACGGGTAGTGCAGGCTCTTAACGCCCGCCGGGGCTGGGTTCGTTCATCCCGGGCCAGCCCCGGCGGACGCGAAAGTTAGCGCGTTTCGGGGCCCCGTACGGCCCCCCCCGCGTTCCGGGGTCTGACCCCGGCTTTCCACCCAAAAAGCCCGGGCCGCCGGGCAAAAAGCCCAGCGTTCCACCTAAAAAGCCTGGTGCGCCACCCAAAAAGCCCGGGCCGCCGCCTAAAAAGCCCGGGCTGCCACCTAAAAAGCCCGGCCTGCCAAGCCTTTTGCCCGGCGGGCCGAGCTTTTTGGGTAGAACGCCGGGGTCGACAACTCTTGGGCGGCGGGCGCGAAGCCCAGCGCCCGCCGCCCGGAAGAAATAATAGTAGGACTTACGCAAAGGCTCTTATGGCGCGGAGCAGGGCCCCGCGCCATAAGAGCCTTTGCGTAAGTCCTAAATAAAAAAGGACCACCCCCGGAGGAGCGGCCCTTTCGTAACCAATAGATTGGCCGCTTAGAAGAACTTCGCGCGGTTGTCTTTCACGTTGGCGTGGGCCTTGATAGCCTCGTAGATCAGGCCATCCTGGCGGCTGCTGCGCTGCTGCGCCAGCTGCTGGCGCACGGCTTTCAGGTCGGCGGCGGCGGCGGCGGGGGCCACGCTCACGGACTCCACCACCAGCACGCCTTGCTCGCCTTGCAGCGGGGCCGAGTGCTGGCCCGGCTTCAGGCCGAAGGCAGCGCCCACAGCCAAGGGCTCGAAGCCCACGTTGGGCAGCGTGCCCGTGCCCAGGGCCACGCCCTCGGCGGTGCCCACCTGGGCGATGGGGCCGTAGGCGGCGGCCAGCTGCTCGATGGCGCCGGTTTTGCCGAGCTTGGCCATAATTTGCTGGGCCTTGAGGTCGTTGCGCACCAGGGCCGACAGCTGCGGCTTGAGACCAGCCACCGTGGCTTCGCCCTTGGCCTGGGTGCCGGTGAGGGCAGCGATGACGTACTGGTCGCCAATCTCGTACACCTCGCTCACGTCGCCGATTTTGGTTTCGCCGCTGGGGCCAGCGCCGTAGGCCCAGCGCACCAGCTCGCGGGCGCTCTGCAGGTTGTTCACGCTGCGGGCGTTGCGATCGAGGTTAGGGGCCTCTTGTTTTTGCAGGGTCTTGTCCTTGGTCGTCAGCTGGCGGAAGCTGGCGAGGTCGGTGGCCTGGCCTTTCAGCTGCTGGGCGCGGGCGTAGGCGGCCTCGCGGGTGGCGTCGGTGGGCACGATGGCCTTCTTTACTTCGGCCACTTGGTAGGTCTGCTTGGTGGTCGGGGCGGTCACTTTCACCACATGGTAGCCGAATGAGGTTTCGACCGGCGTGGCCAGCAGGCCCACGGGGGCCCCCAGCACGGCTTTCTCAAACTCGGGTACCATGCGGCCCTTCGTGAACCAGCCCAGGTCGCCGCCCTGGTCCTTGGTGCCGTCGGTGCCGAACTGCCGGGCCAGCGCCGCGAAATCGGCCCCGCCCTTGATTTTGTTGATGAGGTCCTGGGCCTTGGCTTTGGCCGCGGCCTTAGCCTGGGGCGTCTGGGCCTCGGGCTTGATGAGGATGTGGCTGGCGCGGGCGGACTGGGGGCCCTCCTTCTCGCCAGTCACCTTATACAGCGAGTACGTGCCGTTCTCGGCGTAGGGGCCGTACACTTTGCCCACCGTCAGGGGCATCTGCTTGCGCAGCTCCTCGGGCAAGTCGGCGGGGCTGCGGAAGGCCTTGTTGTAGGGCTGCTCCGAGTTCATCTTCACAAACAGCGAGTCGGACGGGGCCGAGGCAAACTGCGTGGCCAGGGTGGCCATGGTGCTGCGCACGGCGGCGCTGTCCTCCTTCGAGGCCACCACCGGCACGGTGATGTACTCCACCGAGCGGCCGTCTTCTACTTTATACTGGCCCTTGTGCTTGTCGAGGTAGGCTTGCAGCTGCTCGTTGGTCACCTTCACCGCCGAGTCGGAAATGCTGGCGTAGGGCACGAACAGGTACTTCACCATAGCCTTGGTGTTCTGGTCGTCGTTGAAGCGCTTGGCTTCGGCGCTGGTCACGTACACCGAGTTCTTCAGCAGGCTGTTGTACTTGTTGGCCAGGCGGTCGGCGGGCAGGTTAGCCTCGAAATTGCGCCAGGCGGCCTGGCTTTCGGGGGGCAGCTTGTCGAGGTTTTTGAGGTACTCAACCAGCCGCGTTTTGTCGAACTGCCCGGTCTTGGGGTCTGTAAAGGCCTGCTTGATGCCGGGGTTGATGTTGTCGCCCTGCACCATGTCCACCAGCTCGTCGTCGCTCACGGCCAGGCCCAATTTATCCCACTCGGGCTGGAAGGCCAGGCGGTAGATGGTCTGGTTCCAGGCCTGGTCGCGGAGGTAGCTCAGGGCCTGGTCGTCGGGCGGGCGCTGCTGCTGGGCGGTAAACTGCTGCTTGGCCTGCTCCAGGGCGTTATTGTAGTCGGCCAGCGCTACTTTCTGGCCGGCCACTTCGCCCACCACATTGTCGTTGCCGCCAAACAGCTTGCTCTTGCCGCCCACCAGGTCGCCGCCCACAATGAAGAGCAGCATCCCGATGGCCACCGTGCCCACGGCCCAGCCCGATTTTTCCCGTATCGTGTTGATTAACGCCATTTTTTAGTTGTCAGTTGTTGGTTGCTGGTTGTCAGTTGCCGGCCGTCAGTTGTTTGCGAACAACTGACAACCAACACCTGATAACTAATTCGTAAGGTCAAAAGAGGCGCAAAATAACCAGAAATCCCCGGTTTATCCTAGCCGGGGCCCCTCAGCGCCGTCGCGGGGTGGGCTTGCCACCCTTGGGGGCCCCGCCCGGCTTGCCGCCTTTGGGCGCAGCTTTGGCGGCTTTGGCCGCCTGCTCGGCCAGCTTGGCGGCCACCGTATCCTTCTGCCGCCAATAAACTAGGGGTATCCAACAGGCCGAGGCCACCATGAAAATCCAATAATTGCGAATAATATTGTCGTAGAGCACCGTTTGGTAGATGCCGATGACCATGGCCACCACGCCCACGGCGAAGAGCACGGTGCGGAGCAGGTCTTTGTCGAATTTCATGGGCAAGGAGGGCCCCTACGGGGCCACGGACTGGTCGATGGCGAACACGCCCTCAGGCCGGGTGATGCGGTAGGAAGAGAAGTTCTGATTGGCCTTGAGGCCGTAGCCGGTGAGGCGCTCGGTGAGTGTTTCGACCCGCACGAACATGGCCGAATCGGTGTAAATCACCTGCTTGTTGCGGTCGTAGAACAGCTCCTCGGTGAAAAGCTTCTGTTGCTCGGGCACGTTGGCCACCCGCACGTCGCCGCGCATGGTGAACAGGTTTTTGGTTTGCTCCAGCTTGCCGTAGTGCGCCGTCAGGGTGTTCACTACTGACTTGTCTTTGGCGTAGAAAGTAACGGACACGCCCTTGGTATAGATTACGTCGCCATTTTCGTAGCGTTGCTCCAGCGGAGCGGTGAGGCGAATTTGGAGTCGGGCCGAATCGCTGAACAGCTCCAGCACGTTGGTGCTTTCCATGTTGGGGCCCTTGTAGATAAGCGTGGGCCCTACAGTCTTTTGCTCTTCGCAGCCCAGCAGCGCCAGCGCCAGCAAGCCGCCAGCCAGCCAGCCAGCCCCGGGGCCCCGCTGGCGCCCGGGCCGCGCACTTTGTGCCCGGGGCCCCACGGCTATTGCAGGCGGCGCTTGATGAACCACCGGTTGTTCAGCGTCACGCCAAACGTCATCTTCATGTAGTTTTCCTGCACGTTGCTGGCGCCGGTGCCGGCCGCCAGCAGGTCGGTGTTGCCACGCATGCCGTAGGTGAAGGCCAGGCTGAACGTGGTGGCTTCAAGGGGCGAGGAGGTGGGCAGCGGGAAGCCAAAGCCCCAGCTCACCGAGCGGTCGTACAGCATTTTGCCCGCGGGCTGGTAGGGCAGCTGGGCCACGTTGACGCCCAGGCGGTAGTTCACGCGCTGGAAGTAATGCTCCACCGAACCCGGGTCGGGGGTGAATTCGCCGCCCACACCGATGCGCATGGTGTTGTGCAGCGGCGTCGTGACGACGCCGAAGCTCGAAAACTTTGACCACTGCTGCTGGGCCACGTCCACGCTAGCACTCCAGTTTTTGTCGTTATCAAGGCTGATGCCCAGCTGGGCCAGGGCGGGCACCTTCACGGTGCCGTTCACGTCCTCGGTCTGCACCTTGGTACCGACCACGGTGGCCCCGTTCACGTCCTGCCGCTCCTGGGTAGTGGTGCGCCGGGCCCCCAGGTTGGCCGGGAAGCTGTACACGCCGGCCAGGTTCATGCGCAGGTCCTTGCCCAGGTTGTGGCGGTAGTGCACCCCGGCCCGGAAGTCAAAGTCGGAGTAGTGCACGTGGCGGCGGTCCAGCGTGGTTTGGCTGGCCGAGCCGTCGGCCAGCACAATGCGGGTACCCGTCGTTTCGTCCACGGTGCCAAACACATAAGCCGCCGTAAAGCCCACGTTCAGGTCGCGGGCAACGTGCACGCCCTGAGCTAGGTAAGCCCGCGAGATGCCCCCCGAACCCGAGTAGCGCGTCAGGGCTGAGTCGCGGGGGGCGCCCACGATGGTGCTGCGCACGTTGGTTTCGTAATCCACGGCGCTCAGCGGCTTCAGGCCTACGGCGGCGGCCCAGCGGCGCTTCAGCGGTATGGCCAGCGAGAGGTAGCCCAGCGTGGCACTGCCCGAGTTGGCCGAGGCCGTGTTATTTTTCACCGTTTTGTACTGTCCGTTGTACGCCGCCTCAAAGGTGGTGCGGGCCGTGTAGTAGAGCAGCGCCGGGTTCAACTCGTTCACATTGATGGCGTTGGGCGCGGCCAAGCCTACGCCGCCCATGCCCGCCTGGCGCACGCCACCGGTGTTGGGGTAGTATTCACCAATGCCGAGGCGCGAATAGGGCGAATTGCCCAGGCCCTGCGCCTGCGCCCCGCCGGCCAGCGCCGCCATCCCCCCAGCCAACAGCAACCGCCGGGCCATGTTCTTATTGTTCAACATTATAGGCTAAAATCCGGTAAAGCCCGAGCAGCACCAGTTCGGGCACAACAAAGATAGGGCCTGCCAGCCGGCTGGCTAGCAGGGGGGCGTCGCCGCCGGTCAGCAGCACGCCCAGGGCGGGGTAGTGCTGGCGGTAGGCGGTAATCAGGCCGTTGGCTTCGGCGGCGGCCCCGTTCACCACGCCGCTGAGCAGGGCCCCCACCGTAGAGTCGCCCACCAGCGGAACCGTTGCATCGGGGGGCGGCAGCGGCAGCAGCGGCAGCCGGCCAGTGAACTCGTACAGGGCCCGCAGCCGCATGCCCAGCCCCGGCCCGATGCTGCCGCCGCGGTAGGTGCCATCGGCCGTCACGAGGTCGCACTTCAGGGCTGTGCCGGCGTCGAGCACCAGCGTGTCGCGGCCTGGGCGCAGGGCGGCTGCCGCCACGGCCCCGGCCAGGCGGTCGGCCCCCAGGGTGAGGGGCGTGGCGTAGGCATTGCGCAGCGGCACGGGCGTGGCGCCGGGCGCAAACAGCAGGATGCGGCCCGGCACTAGGTCTTGCAGGCGCAAGGCCCACCGGGCCGCTTCCTCCGCCACCGACGCAATGAGTAGGTGCTGGGGGCCCCAGCGTTGCACCAGCGCATCCACCTCTTCGGCCATGAGGCCCGCCACCATCTCCCGCAACGCCGCACCTGCAAAGCAGCCCGCCTTAATGGCGGTATTGCCGATGTCGAGGACTAGGGTGTGCATTAAACTGCATGGCTAAATAGCTGTGGGTTAAATTGTTGAATACTTAATGCTCAACAATTTAACCCACAGTCATTCAACAATTTACATGAAGTACTTCAGCCGAATTACCTCTTGCTCGCTCAGGAAGCGCCACTTGCCGCGGGGCAGCTCCTTCTTGGTGAGGCCGGCGTACTGCACGCGGTCCAGGGCCACCACGTCGTAGCCCAGGTGCTCGAAAATACGGCGCACGATGCGGTTGCGCCCGATGTGGATTTCGATGCCCACGAAGTGCGGGTTGCCCGCTACCACGGCCACGTCGTCCACCTCGGCCTTGCCGTCCTCCAGCTCAATGCCTTCGCCAATCTTGCGCAGGTCGTCCTCGGTGAGCGGCGTGCTCAGCTCCACCTGGTAGATTTTCTTGTTCTTATGCGAGGGGTGCGAGAGGCGCTGGGCCACCTCGCCGTCGTTAGTGAAGAGCAGCAGGCCAGTGGTGTTGCGGTCGAGGCGGCCCACCGGGAAGATGCGCTCCTTCGAGGCGTTGGCCACTAGCTCCATCACCGTGCGGCGGCCTTCGGGGTCGTCGGTGGTGGTGAGGAAATCCTTGGGCTTGTTCAGCAGCACGTACACCGACTTCTCGCGGTTGAGATTGGTTTTGCCGTACTGCACCGTGTCGGTGGGCTGCACTTTGTAGCCCATTTCCGTCACCACTTCGCCGTTCACCCGGATTTCGCCGGAGGCAATCAGCGCGTCGGCTTCGCGGCGCGAGCAAATGCCGGCGTTGGCGATGTAGCGGTTAAGGCGCAGCTCGTCGGTACCAAAGTCCTGGTTTTCCTGGTCGCGGCGGCGCTTGTTGCCACGGTTGGGGTCGGCATCGTAGTGCTTGAGGTTTTTGTAGTCGGGGGCTTCACCGGGCCGCTCGCCAAAGCCGGGCTTGTCGGCGCGGTTGGTTTGAATGGCGGTGCCGTAGCCGGTGCCCGAGCGGCGCACGCTGCGCTCCTGGGCCTTCAGGTCCTCGCGGCGCTGCGCAAATTTGCCCAGGGCCGGGCGCTCGTCCCCGTCGGGCCGGGCACTGCCGACGCGCACCGCGTCGCGCTCGCCGCCAAAGCTCCGCTTCTCAAAGCCGCCCGGCCGCTCGCCGTTGATACGCGGGGCCCCCGGGGCCCCGTCGCGCCGGCCAAACGCGCCCGGCGTGAACTTGCGCTCGAAGCCACCTTCGCCGCCGCGCGCGCCCCCGAAACCCCGGTCGCGGCTGCCGTCACGGTCGCCGCCAACGTTGCGGTCACTGCGGTCGGGGCGGTCATTGCGTCCGCTACGGTCGTCGCCGCGCTCCTCGCGGGGCTGCGGCGGGTTGGCTTCAAACGGCCGCGCCGCCCGGATGGGCCGGTTGGGTCCCCGCTCGTCGGCCGAGCGCGGGGCGCTTTCCTCGCGGGGCGTGCTGCGGCCGAAGCCCGTGCCCGTGGTGCTGCGGCTCGCGCCTGTCTCGCCCTCGGGGGCTCCGTAGGGGTTTTCCTTTTGGAACTTCCGGTTGCGCTCGCCCGGCGTGCCGCGGGGCACGGCCGGCCGGCCTTCCTGGCGGTAGGGCTGGCCGCTCCAGTTTTCGCGGGGCTGGTAGGGCCGGGCGGGGCGCTCGTTGGCCTCGCCGCCGTTGCGGCCGAAGCCTTCGCGCGGGGGCCGCTCGGGGCTGCGCTCGGTGCGGCCGTAGCTGGTGCCGGTGCGCTGCTCCCGGCTGCTGGCGGGCCGCTCGTCGCGGCGCGCGCCGCCGGAGCTGGTGCCACCGCCCTGACCGTAAGGCCGCCGCTCTGAGTCGCCGCCAAACCGCTTGCCGCCGCCACCAAATGGGGGCCGGCCACCCGCACCGCCCGACTGCTCGCGGCCGCCGCCACCAAACGAGGGCCGGCCGCCACCCGATTGCTCGCGGCCGCCACCGCCAAATGAAGGCCGGCTGCCACCGTAACTGCTGCCGCCCGATTGTTCACGGCCGGCGCCACCGCGCTCGGCGCCACGGCTTCCACCCCCAAAGCCCCCGGGGCCCGTGTTGGGGCGTCGGTCGCCACTGGGCCGGTCGCCCGAGAAGGAGCGCCGCTCGCCGCCGGGCCGGTCGCTGGAGAAGGAGCGCCGCTCGCCGCTGGGACGGTCGCTGGAGGAAGGCCGACCGGAGCCGCTGGAACCACCGCCGCGACGGTCGTTCTTGTCTTTCGAAAAATGTTGCTTGCCCATGGGGAACAATGGCTAAGTGCCGTATCGCTACGGTACGGTTGGTAAGGGATAAATTAATTAAAAAAGCAGTCGGTACCGAATAGCCGGTGGGTCAGATGCGGGGCCCGGCCGGCCCGGCCGCTCTGATCACCGAATGTATTCAGTACCGACTGTCGAACGCGCAAAGCGCCAGGCGCGGGGACCTAGTCGCGGCGCGCCATTTTGGCTTCGATGGAGTGCTGGGTGTGGGGCACCGCGCGGAGGCGATCTTTGGGAATGAGCTTGCCCGTGCCTATGCACACGCCGTACGTACCGTTTTTGATGCGGACCTGGGCGTTTTCCAGCTGCTGGATAAACTTCATCTGGCGCGAGGCCAACTGGTTCATGCTCTCTTTTTCGGCCGTGTCGGCGCCGTCTTCCAGCACCTTGGCCGACGAGGCGGTGTTATCGGTACCCGAATCGTTGCGGCGGGTCAGGGTTTCTTTGATGAAGGAAAGCTCCCGCCGGGCGGCCACCAGTTTTTCCTGGATAATCTGGTCGAATTCGCTCAAGTCTTCCCGCGAGTAGCGGACGTTTTCGTCGGTCATGGTAAAGGAAAGGAATAATCAGAATAAGCAAGCGTACAAAACGTGGGTGGGCAAGGCAACGGCAACGGCCACTAAATAGTTTGCTGGGCCCCTTACGCTTTCCCGCCGGCTGGTTTCGTGGGCTCTGCACCCCGCCCTGCAAAGGTAATAAGCGCGTTACCGTTTCGCCTAACCTTCTCAGAAGCCCAACATTTGGATGGCGGCTACGGCGGCCTCCACGCCCTTATTGCCAAGCTTGCCACCGGCGCGGTCCTGGGCCTGCTCCAGGGTGTTGGTGGTTACGACGCCAAAAATCACCGGCTTGTTATACTTCAGCCCAACGGTGGTGAGGCCCTGGGCCACGGCGTGGCAGATGTAATCGTCGTGCTTGGTCTCGCCCTGAATCACCACGCCCAGGCAAATCACGGCGTCGATTTCTTCGTGCTGGGCCAGGAACTGGGCCCCCAGCGTCAGCTCGAAGCTGCCGGGCACGCTGTTGCGGAAGATATTTTCGGCCAGGGCTCCGTGCTTCACGAGCGTGTCGTAGGCCCCGGCGTTCAGCACGTCGGTAATTTCGCGGTTCCAATCGGCCACTACCAAGCCAAAGCGCTTGTCACTGATGTCGATAAAATTGGAAGCGTCGTAAGAACTCAGGTGTTGCAGGGAGGTGGCCATAATAGCGTTGGTTTAATTATTTATCCGTGGCAGCACGGGTTTTCAGTGCGAACAAAGCAGGGCCTGGGGGCCCCCGGTCCGCGGGGCCAGAGACAAAAAATGCGCTTCCCGGCCGGGGAAGCGCATTCGGATTGTGTTACAGGCGGCGGCTATTTCTGCAACCGGGCCTTGAACTGCCGGGCCTCGGCTACTTCCTGGGCCGCGGGGTATTCGTTGAGGATGCGGTCGTAGGCCTTGAGGGCGCCGTCGCTGTCTTTGGCTAGCTCCCGGGCCATGGCTTCCTTCATCAGATAGCCAGGCGAGAAGAATTCGTTGGCCTTGTGGTCGGCGGCTTTGGCATAGAGGTCGGCGGCTTCCTTGGGTTTGTTCAACTCCAGCTGCGCGTCGCCCATCAGGGAGTAGGCACGGCTCTGCACCAGGTAGTCGTCCGAGCTAAAGTCCTCCAGGTAATCGAGGGCATCTTTGTACTTGCCTTCCTTTAGCGAAGCCACGCCGGCGTAGAAGTTGGCCAGGTTGCCGGCCTTGGTGCTGCCGTACTCATTGGCTACGGTGGCCAGGCCGGGGGCCCGGCCGTCGCCCTTCATGGCCTTCTTCAGCGAGTCTGCCTCCCAGGCGTCCACGGCCCGGAACATGGCAGTCTGGGCTTTCTGGGTTTGCTGGCCGCGCCAGGTGTAGTAGCCAAAACCACCTACGATGGCCGCAACTACCACCGCCAGAATACCCAGCAGCAGGTTGCGGTTGTTGCGCACGAAGTCCTCCGATTCGACCAAGCGGGCGGCCAGGGCATCGGGGTCTTCGAGCAACGGGTTTTCCGTGGCGTAGTTTTCGGCCGGGGCCAGCGGGTCGGCGGGCACGGCCTGTTGCACTTGCCCCTGGCGGGCCTGCTGGCTTTTGCCAGTGAACGGAATTTTAGACATGGTATCCTGAAATGGACGAATCGGACCCTGCCAGACGAGCAGTTCCTCGGCAACGCAATTAGTCGTGGATGTAAGGGTAATCTGTTTGCACATACACGTCCTTATACAACTCGTCGGGCGTGGGGTACGGCGAAACCTCGGCAAACTCGACCGCGGCCTGCACCTCGCCCTTGATGCGCTCGTCGATGGCGTTCAAGTCGTCTTCGGTGGCCATTTGGTTTTCCAGAATAGTGTGGCGCACGGCCTCGATACTGTCGTGGGTGCGCTTCTCTTCTAGCTCTTCCTTGGTGCGGTACTTCGCCGGGTCGCTCATCGAGTGGCCCTTGTAGCGGTAGGTGCGGAACTCCAGGAACGTGGGGCCATCGCCGGCACGGGCGCGCTCGGCGGCCTGGGCCACGGCGTGGTGCACGTCTTCCACCTGCATGGCATTCACCGACTGCGACGGCATGTCGTAGCTCAGGCCCAGCTTGTACAGCTCCGTCATGTTGGACGAGCGCTGCACCGACGTGCCCATGGCGTAGCCGTTGTTTTCCACCACAAAAATGACGGGGAGCTTCCACAGCATGGCCATATTGAAGGCCTCGTGCAGGGCCCCCTGGCGCACGGCGCCATCGCCCATGTAGCAGATGCAGAGCTTGCCGGTTTTGTTATATTTCTCGGTAAAGGCAATGCCCGCAGCCATCGGAATCTGGCCGCCCACAATGCCGTGGCCACCCATGAACCCAACCTCTTTGTCGAACATGTGCATCGAGCCGCCCTTGCCCTTCGAGCAGCCAGTGGCCTTGGCGTACAGCTCGGCCATCACGGCGTTGGGCGAGGTGCCCAGGGCCAGCGGGTGGGCGTGGTCGCGGTACGCGGTGATATATTTGTCGCCCTGCTCCAACGCCGATATAGCCCCGGCTACGCACGCCTCCTGGCCGATGTAGAGGTGGCAAAAGCCTTTAATTTTTTGCTGGCCATAAAGCTGGCCGGCTTTTTCCTCAAACTTGCGCATGAGCTGCATTTGCTCGTACCAGCGCAGGTAGGTTTCCTTGGGGAAGGCAGGCGCTGCCACGGCTTGCGCCTGGGGCTCGGCTCCGCCCTCGGCGTCCACCGGTCGGTCGGGGCCTGGCCTGGCAGCATCGGGCTGCGGCGCGGTGGTTACTTGCTCGGCTTTGCCGTTGCCAGTAGGTGCACCGGGCGCATTTTTAGGGGCGTCTTTTACTTTTGTATCCACCATAGCACGTATGAGTTATTCGCGTTGGAAGGGCGAAATTACGTAAAACTGCCCGTACTACCGACAACCCGATGACCTTAGACTCGTTGCAACTGCTTTTTTTCAAGAATTACGAAGCGGCAGCGCTGCAATTCGCCCCCGGCCTCAACTGCTTTATCGGCGATAACGGCAGTGGCAAAACCAACTTGCTCGACGCCATCCACTACTTATCGCTCACTAAGAGCGCCCTAACGGCCGTGGACGCCAATAGTATTAAGCAAGGTGCTGATTTTTTTGTAGTTAAGGGTAAATTTAGTGCTGGCGAAGGCACAGATGCCGAAACCATCCAGGTAAGTTTGCGCCAAGGCCAGAAAAAGACGCTGACGCACAATAAGCAGCATTACGAGCGCATGGCCGACCACATTGGCCGCTATCCCGCCGTGCTGGTATCTCCTTATGATACCGACCTCATCCGCGAAGGCAGCGAGGAACGGCGGAAGTATTTCGACAGCTTGCTCTCGCAGTACGACCACGGGTTTCTGGACGTGCTCATGGCTTACAACGCTCTGCTGCGCCAACGCAATGCCCTGCTGAAGCAAGCCGCCGACCGCCCCGCCCACGGCTTCGACCGCGATTACCTGCTGGCGATTGATGACCAGCTGGTGCCGTTGGGTACGGGGCTCAGCCAGCAGCGGGCGGCTTTCCTGGAACGCTTCACGCCCATCTTCCAGCAGCACTACCAGCAGCTGGCCGACGGCCGGGAAGAGGTTTCGCTTACTTACAAAAGCCAATTACTGGACACCGACTTCGACCAGCTGCTGCGCCAGAATGAGCGCCGCGACTTGGTTATGCAGCGCACTACCACCGGGGCCCACCGCGACGACTTTGTTTTCCTGATGGACGGCTTGCCCGTTAAGAGCTATGCGTCGCAGGGCCAGCAGAAATCCTACGCCATTGCCCTCAAGCTGGCCCAGTTCGAAATCCTCACTTCACGACTGACTACGGCGGGCACTGGAGCGGCCAAGCCCCTGCTGCTACTCGACGACATCTTCGACCGGCTCGACGACAAGCGCATTGCGCGGCTGCTTGAGTTAGTAGCCGACGACACCTTCGGCCAGGTATTCCTCACCGATACCAACCTGGCGCGCACCGACCGGGCTTTGGCCAACGTGCGCGGAGACATCCGCCGGTTCCGCGTGCAGGGCGGCACTGCGGCGCAACTGTAGGAGCAAGCCGCTCCGCGGGCACGGAGTATCTTTGTTGCCTACCCTTGCCGCAGGGCCAGAGGAGCCGCTCGTTGTTTTTACGGGGGCCCTCACCCCTCCCGGTTCCGCTGCCCCTCCGTGAAAAAACCAGGCCCCTCCGCTTCCTCCCGCCGCAACGATGTCATCGATTTGAAGGACGGCTTAGCGGCCCTTGTGAAAGCCTACCGCTTGCAAGGCAAGCTGAACGAGGTGACCGTGGTGGCCAGTTGGGAGCGGGTGATGGGGAAGCCGGTCGCCCTTAAAACCAAGGAAGTGTACGTGCACCAAGGCAAGCTTTTCGTCCGGCTAACATCGGCCCCACTGAAGCACGAATTGATGATGGCCAAGACAAAGGTCCTTGAACTCATCAACGCCGAAGTAGGCGAAGCGGTAGTCAAGGAAGTGGTTTTCCTGTAACTCCTAACTCAATTTATTTAGATTGTTTAATGACAAAAATGTTTCACGTGGAACATTTTTGTTACCGGGGCCCGTACACTTTCAAGAGTAACTCATTGTAGGCTTCGAGCAAGGCGATGTACTTGTTTTGGAGCACCAATAACTGGCCAGAAAGGCTGTTATCAACGATTACAGGCGGCGTTACACGAGATGTAACAGGAGAACGAAGTGTAACGGTTGACTGTTGTGTTACAAAAGGCAAGGATGACTGTAGCGAAACTGTAAAGTCATTCGCAAAATCATGCCCAATCACATCACCGACTCGCTTTACGAAATTGTAGTCGATTGTATCTTCTTTAAATTTACGGTAGATCGTTGGGCGTGTAATGCCCATCTCCTCCACAATACGCGTGATGGAGATACCGCTGCTTTTGATGGCTTCTTGAAGGATTTCGCCTTGATGTGGCATCTGGGTAATGGATCAGAACGAGTAATACAAAGATGTATCAAATACAGTAACAAAACAAAACATCTAAGCAAAATGAGTGGCGTTACAACCGGACGAAAATACAAACTGTAATTTGTAACAGTACTTAATTTTGTTACACATAAATATAATGTATCATTTTTTGTAATAAACTTGTTCATTTGTAATTATTTCCCGCTATCTACCCTAAAATAGCCCGTAATCGGTTGGGGTAATCGGTAGTCAGTCCCTCAACGCCCATTGACACCACGTGGCGTATGTCCACGGGGTTGTTTACAGTCCACGGCACCAAGCCAGTGCCCGGGTACAGGCGGCGGAGCTCTGCTACAGCAATTGGGGTAACCGACTCGTAGTTGGGCCCAAAAACGTCCGGCCGAAAGCCCAACTCAGCTATGGCGTTGGGCCAGGGCTGGCCGCTTTCGCTGAGCAGGCACAGGGCCAAACCAAGGCCACGCTGGGCGCGGGCCAAGCGCAATATGCGCGGGTCGAAACACAGCAGTGTCGTGTGGGCCACTACCCCAGCGGCTACCAGTTCGGCTAATACCAAGGCTAGGAATTGCGCTGGCTCGGGGTGGTAAAGATTGTCGCCAGAAGGGGTACATTTTATCTCGACGGAATAGCGCAGACGCCTGGCTCCGGGCGGGCGCGGCAAGGCTTCGGTGGCAGCCAGCACTTCGCGCAATAGTGGTTTGGGTGCGGCTACCGGCTGCTGCTCTGGGAAGCCAGCATGGGGCAAGCTCCCACAGTCGCACTGCCGAATAGCGGCGTAAGACATGTGGTATAGGTTGTGCTGGCGCTCTTCGGCCGGAGCGATGCGAAGGCCTTCCGCATCGCGGCAAAGGTGGGTAGCCAGCCACGGATCGTGCGACACCACCACTTGCTGATCGGCCGAAATGACTACGTCCATTTCCAGCACATCCACGCCCAGCGCGGCGGCGTGCAGAAATCCGGGTAAGGTATTTTCGGGGAGTAGGCCCCGGCAACCCCGGTGGCCGTGCACTTCGGGGCGCTTGGGGGCGGTGCAGTTGGCGGTTGGCATGAATGACTACTGGCGTGCGTGCCTTTTGCTAATTGCCGCACGAAAAATTTCGTGCCGGACGTAGGTGAAGGTAATTTTGAACGCCTTCTGATCGTTTCATTGCTTACCCTGTTTCTCACCAATACCGCGCTTTTATCCGCTTACTAATGAAAAAACTGCTTCTGTTCGTCGTATTGCTGGCCCTAGCTGCCGGGGCCTATTACTACGTGAAAAGTAAAAAGGACGGCCCAACCGGGGCCCTGGTACAAGCCGCGGCAGCCGTGCAGGCGCACGACGTGGCCAGCTTCGAAAAGTTTGTGGATGTAGGCAGCGTCACCTCCCATCTGGTCGACAACGTGGCCAGCCAGGGCTCGCTGCTGACGGCCCTGGTGCCGGGCGGGGGCCTGATGATGGGCGGGGCCCTGCGCATGCTAAAACCGGCGCTGGCCAGCGCCGCCCGCAAGGAAGTGGTGCGCTACGTCGAAACCGGGTCGGTGGCGGCAGCGGCGGCAGCAGGGCCGAAGCACGGCGCGAACATATCCATCCTGGGCCTGGCGGGCAAAGTGATGGGCCCCGACAGCAAATTCAAGGGCATTAAATACGCCACTGAACAGGGTGAGCAGGCGCTGGTTGGCATTGGGTTCTCTCAGCCGCGCTACGACACCACGATGGTGGTGGAAGTGAAAATGCTGCGCCGGGGCGACCACTGGCAGATGACCGAAATCACGAACGTAGGGGAACTGCTACGCGGCGCAGCCAGCCTGGAAAAGCGGAAGATGCTGCAATAGCAGCTCCGCCGACGCGCTTTAAAAGCAAAGGGCCGGCCCGTCATCACGACGGGCCGGCCCTTTGCTTTTAAAGCGCGTCGGCGGGTTATCTGCCGCGACCCGCGAAGAGATAGTAGATAATCAGGCCGCCCAGGGGGAAGAAGAAGATGATAGCGGCCCAAAGAATTTTCTTGCCAATATCCCAGGATTGACGAAAAACGTCGAGCAGCGCCAGTACGTCGAGGGCTAATAGCACGTAGCCCCAGATGGCTAGGTTGCCATTGTTGGTGTAGCGGCTGCACGAGGTGGCCAGCAGCAGCAAGGGCAGCAGGAGCGCAGCGAGGGGTGCGCGCGAAGTGAGAGAGTTGAAGGTGCGCATTGGAGTCAAGTGAAAGGGGTGAATATGTGGCCTTCTACGCGCCTTAATAAAATTAGGTATATAAAAACCGGGTTTATTATATATAAATAATTGATAATCAGAATTTTGAATAAACGAACTGCTGAACCTGCATGAAGAATTGGGGAGCAGTAGCCGGCAGCAGCGCCACTATCAGCACGACGCCGAACAGGGCCCCGTAGAAGTGGGCGTCGTGGTTGATGTTATCGCCCCGGCGACGGCCTTGGTACCACGAGTAGAACAGGTACAGGAAGCCGAACAGGAACGGCTGGATGGGAAACGGGATGGGGAAGATGATGATGCCGCCCCCGCCCGGCGCCACCGGGAACAGCAGGATGCTGGCAAACACCACCGCCGATACGCCGCCTGAGGCCCCCAGGCTACGGTAGTTGGCATCGCGGCGGTGGCGGTAGTAGGTGGGCACGTCGGAGAGGATAATGCCACCCAGGTAGAGCAGCATGAACCAGCCCAGGCCCGGCAGCTGCCCGAAGTTGCCCGCCAGGGCCCCCAGCACCACGTTGCTGAAGGAGTAAAAGGCGAACATATTGAACAGTAAGTGGCCCCAGTCGGCGTGCAAGAAGCCGGAGGTGAGGAAGCGGTACCACTGCCCGCGCCGGGCCATGAGGGCCGGTTCGAGGATCCAGGCGTTCATGAACTCGGGCTTGGACAGGGCGTAGGCCGACACGAGGACCGTGAGGGCGATGATGACGATGATGGGGCTGAACACGGCGGGTTATTTTTCGCGCTCCATGAGCTGGAGGGCGAGGTGGTGCAGGGGTTGTTTGCGGGCCTCGGGGGCCCCCACGCGGGCCAGATGATGCAGGGCCTGCTGGAAGTAGTCGTTGATGAGGGCTTCGGTCTGAGGCCGGATATTGAGCTCGTCGTACACGGCGCGCACGGCGGCTACTTTGGCGTCGGCGTCGGCCACGGGCTGGCCGATGTGCTGGGCCAGTACGGCGCGCTGGGCGGCGCTGGCCTGGGCCTGGGCGGTGAGGAGCAGGTAGGTTTTCTTGTCCGACACGATGTCGCCGCCCACCCGCTTGCCGAACGTGGCGGCGTCGCCATACACGTCCAGCAAGTCGTCGCGCAGCTGGAAGGCCAAACCGATGTCGGTGCCGAAATGACGCAGGTGCTCGGCGTCTGCCGCTGTGGCCCCGGCGAGGCGGGCCCCCAGCTCCAGGCAGAAGCCCAGGAGCACGGCCGTTTTCAGGCGAATCATGTCCAGGTACTGCGGGATGCTGACTTGGGCTTCGGTCTCGAAGTTCATGTCCCACTGCTGGCCCTCGCATACCTCGGCGGCCGTTTGGCTGAAGCGGCGCAGCACCACCGGCAGCAGCGCCGGCGCCACGTCGAGAAACAGCCCGTAGGCCCGCACCAGCATCACGTCGCCGCTGAGGATGGCCACGTTGGGGTTCCATTTTTCGTGCACCGTGGGCTGGCCGCGGCGCAGCGGGGCCTGGTCCATCAGATCGTCGTGCAGCAGGGTGAAGTTGTGGAACACCTCCGTGGCCAGGGCGGGCTTGGTGACGGGCCCCAGGTCGTCGGTGAAGAGGTGGGCCCCCAGCAGTGTGAGCAGCGGCCGGATGCGTTTCCCACCCAGGCCCATGATGTAGCGGATGGGCTCGTAGAGCGTGTCGGGGGCCTCACCGTAGTGGAGCTGGGCGAGGGCGGCGGTGATGTGGGCGGGGAAGTCTTGCGGAGTCATGTGGGTACAAAGAACAGCTTTTGACAGTATCTCGGTTGGTAGCAGGTGTCATCCTGAACGCAGCGAAGCGGAGTGAAGGACCTTGAAAAAGCTGAACAATTAGCAGTGACTAGCTACTGCGTGTTGTTCAATTCTCGCTAGGTCCTTCACTCCGCTTCGCCGCGTTCAGGATGACAGTGCAGTGCCAATCATTGAAAACTAGCGGCGGCGGTTACCGCCCTTGGGGCCTCCTTTCGAGCCGCCCTTGTGGCCATCGCCCGAATGCTCGCGGTAGCCGCGGGGGGCGCTGCGCTGGGCCTTCCGCTCTTCGGCTTCGCGGCGCTTCACGTCGTCGGGCCGGTTGTCCACGAGGTCGAAGTCGATGGTACGGTCGAGCAGGTTAGCCGACTTCACCACCACGTCCAGCTCGTCGCCGAACTGGATGATGCGCTTGCTGCCGCGGCCCACGATGCGGTAGTTGTCTTTATCCAGCTCGAAGGTGTCGCCCGGAATGTCGCTCAGGCGTACCATGCCCTCGCACTTGTTCGATTCAATCTCGATGTACATGCCGCGCTCTGTCAGGCCCGACACCACGCCCTTGAAGACGTTGCCAATCTCGTTGGCCATGAACTCGACCTGCTTGAATTTGATGCTGGCGCGCTCGGCGTTGGCCGCCAGTTTCTCACGGGCCGACGAGTGCTTGCACTCGTCCTCCACCGGCTCTACGGGCACGTTCTTGCCGCCCAGCAGGTAGTGCTCCAACAGGCGGTGGGCCATCATGTCGGGGTAGCGACGGATAGGCGAGGTGAAGTGCGAGTAGTGCGCAAACGCCAGGCCGAAGTGGCCCAGCGGCTCGGTCGAGTAAATGGCCTTCGACATGGTGCGGATGGCCAGGCCCTGGAGCACGTTCTGCTCGGGCTTGCCCATCACTTCCTCGCTCAGGGTATTCAGCTCGGTACTCACCTTTTTGGGGTTATCAAGCTTGAGGGTATAGCCGAACTTCTGGGCAAAGAGGGCGAAGTTCTGGAGCCGCTCGGGCTCGGGGGCGTCGTGGGTGCGGTACACCATCGTGTAGCGCGGCTTGGTCTTTTTGAGGTTGAACACGAACTCGGCCACCTTGCGGTTGGCCAGCAGCATGAACTCCTCAATGAGCTTGTGCGCATCCTTTCGCTCCTTCACGTATACGCCGAGCGGCCTGCCGTCGGGAGCCAGGCGGAACTTCACCTCCTGGGTTTCGAAGCTGATGGCCCCCTGCTTGAAGCGTTGGGCGTGCAGCTTTTTGGCGATGCCGTTGAGCATATTCACCTCCTCGGCGTAGTCGCCCTCGCCGGTTTCGATGCGCTCCTGCGCATCTTCGTATGCGAAGCGGCGGTCGGAGTGAATGATGGTTTTGCCGAACCACGACTCGTACAGCTTGCCCTGCTCGTCCAACTCAAATACTGCCGAAAAGGTCAGCTTATCTTCGTTGGGCCGCAGCGAGCAGAGGCCGTTGGAGAGCCGCTCGGGCAGCATCGGAATCACACGATCCACGAGGTACACCGACGTGGCGCGGTGCTTGCCCTCGCGCTCCAGCTCGGTGTTGGGGCGCACGTAGTGGGTCACATCGGCGATGTGGACGCCGATTTCCCAGTTGCCATTTTCCAGCTTTTCAATGGACAGCGCGTCGTCGAAATCCTTGGCGTCGGCCGGGTCAATGGTGAACGTGGTGACGTTGCGGAAGTCACGGCGCAGGGCAATTTCTGACTCGGGGATGACATCGGAAATGGCTTCCGACTCTTCCTCCACTTCCGACGGAAACTCAAACGGCAAACCGAACTCGGCCATGATGGCGTTAATCTCGGCTTCATTGCCGCCGGCCTGGCCGAAGGTACGCACCACCTCGCCCACCGGCTGGCGGTGGCTGTCCTCCGGAAACTCCACGATGCGCACGAGTACCTTGTCGCCGTTGCGGGCATCGCCCAGGGCATGCGGCGGCACGAACACGTCGAAGTACATCTTGCGGTTGTCGGGCTTCACAAAGCCCAGCGTGCCCTGTACTTGCAGGCGGCCCACCACCTCGGGGCGCTGCCGCTTGAGCACTTCCACCACATCGCCCACCGGGCGGCCATCGCGCGAGCCGCGCATCCGCACCCGCACTACATCGCCCTGCAAAGCAAACTTAAGCTGATCGGTGAACACGCGGATATCGTCGCCGCCTTCCGCCTCGGGTATCACAAAGGCGAAGTTGGCCGTGGCCAAATCCACGGTGCCGATGATGGTATTCGCGTCGCGGCTGGGCCGCGAATCGTCGCCCACGTAGTCGAAGCCGGCCTCGCGGCGGCGGTGCACGATGGGGTCCTGGCCGAACTCCGCCACCGACTCGCGGCCCGACGAATGGCTGGCGGGGGCCCCGGCTTTGGCAGTTTTCTTGCCTTTAGCCGGCTGCTCCGGCGCGGGAGCGACACTGACATCGGCCAAGCGGTACTCGTCGTTCTGGAGCAACGTGATGGCCCCAAGCTGGCGCAGCTTCTTAAGGTAGCTGAATATCTCTTCGCGCTGCTGCTTGGTGGTCACGCCCAGGCGGCGCGAAAGCTGGCGGTAAGCCAGCACCTTCTCAGGGTTGTCGGTAAAAGCGCGCAACACCAACTCTTGGGTGATGGGCGCGGGGGCGGGCTGTTCGCGCTTGGCGCGGGCCGGCCGGGGGGGATTCGTTGGTTCCATTTAAAACGTAGGCCGCCAATAGGTGAATTGAGCCGAGGCGGCGGGCGGAGAAGCCGGGCGGGGCTCGGCAGTAGGTAAGTAAAACGCGGCCGTGGCCGCGAGGTTATAAGCGTAGGATTTTAGTTACTAATTAGCAGTAGTGGGCTGCTAGTTATTGGAAACTATTTGATGGTCCAAAAGAAGCCATCAGAACGTCATGCTGAGCTTGTCGAAGCATCTCTACTGCTTCTCTAAACGGCTCATACGAAGCGGTAGAGATGCTTCGACTGCGCTCAGCATGACGTTCTGCTTGTTCCTAAACAGCCTCATTCGGACGATTCCATCCGAGCAAAAACTAACAACTGACAACGAACAACCAAAAACTAATCAAGCCGCCCGCCCGGCCACCGCCAGCCGAATGTCGGCCAGGCTGTCTTTGGGAATGGCGGCCAGCAGGCCCTGGGTGTAGGCGTGCTGGGGGTGGGCGTAGATGGCAGCGGCCGGGCCGCTCTCCACAATGCGGCCCTGGTGCATGACTAGCAGCCGGTCGCTCATGAAGCGGGCCACCGACAGGTCGTGGGTAATAAATAAGTACGTGATGCCGAACTCGCGCTTGAGGTCGTTGAGCAGATTCAGCACCTGGGCCTGGACTGACACGTCGAGCGCCGACACCGACTCGTCGCACACAATCAGCTTGGGCTGCAAGGCCAGGGCCCGGGCAATACAAATGCGCTGCCGCTGCCCCCCGCTGAACTCGTGCGGGTAGCGCAAAAAATGCTCCTCGCGCAGCCCCACGATTTGCAGCAGCTCCAGCACCCGCGCCTTTTGCGCGGCCCGGGTACCGCCCACGCCGTGCACTCGCATGGGCTCCCAGATGGCCTCCCCCACCGTTAGCATCGGGTTGAGGGCCGCGTAGGGGTCCTGGAATACCAGCTGGAACTCGCGCCGACGACGGCGCAATTCCTCGGCTGGCAGCCGGGCAAGGTCGGTGCCTTCAAACAGAATGCGGCCCGCGGTAGGTTCCGTGAGGCGGAGCAGGGCCCGGCCCAGGGTGGTTTTGCCACAGCCCGACTCGCCCACGAGGCCCACCGTTTCGCCGGGGTAGAGCGTGAAGCTCACATCGTCCACGGCCCGTACTACGGCATTAGGCTGGAACCAGCCGCTGCGCACGGGGAAATGCACCTGCAAATTCTCTACCTGCAACAGCGGTCGCGTGCCCGCAAGGCTGGAGCTGGCGACCAAGGCTAGGGCCCCGCCAGGCTGAAGCGCCCGCACGGGGGCCCCAGTCGGGACAGGTTGTTCCACGCCCATCCGTAGATGTTCCACGGGGAACGTTTTGGTAGTACCGGAATTATCCCGTAACTGCTGGGCCTCGATTTCGGGCGACGAATCCGTAAGTGCCTCATCCTCCAAGGCCACCACTGGCGCCGGTTGGGCCGTGAGGAGCCCACTGGCGTCTTCAGCCATGAAATCGGCTACTACGGGAAGCCTTTTTAGGCCCACTGAGAGGCGTGGACGGCACGCCAAAAGACCTTTTGTGTACGGATGTTGCGGATTTTCGAAAATTTCCAGCACGGGGCCCTGTTCCACGACTTTCCCGCGGTACATGACCAAAATGCGGTCGGCAATTTCGGCCACCACGCCCAGGTCGTGGGTGATGAACAGCACCGCCGTGTCGTGCTGCCGCCGCAGGTCGTCGATGAGGCGCAGCATCCGGGCCTGCACCGTCACGTCGAGGGCCGTGGTGGGCTCGTCGGCGATAAGCAGCGCGGGGCGGCAGGCCATGGCCATGGCAATCATCACGCGCTGCTTCTGGCCCCCGGAAATCTCGTGCGGATAGCTGGTGAAGATGCCGGCCGGACGCGGCAGCTGCGCCTCAGTGAACAGCTCGATGGTGCGCTCCCGGGCCTCGGCTTTGCTGAGACTGGTGTGCAGCAGCAAGGCCTCGGCCACCTGGGCCCCGCAGGTGAGCACCGGATTCAGCGAGGTCATCGGCTCCTGGAAAATCATCCCAATATCATTCCCCCGTACTTTTTGCAGCTGCTTTTCGGGCAGGGCCAGCAAGTCTACTTCGCCCAGGGCCCCCGACTGGAACACGGCCGAGCCCGAGACAAGCCGGCCGGGCGGCATCGGAATCAGCCCCAGCAGCGCCAGCGACGTCACCGATTTTCCCGAGCCCGACTCCCCTACTATCGCCACCGTTTCGCCCCGGCTCAGCTCAAACGACACGCCGTCCACGGCGCGGGTGTGGCCGCGGTGGCTGAGGAAATCGAGCGTGAGGTTGGAAACGGTAAGTAGCGGTTGAGGCACGGGCGGCGAAAGCAAGGGAAAGGTGGGGTAGAAAAGCGCAGCAGGCTGCGCAGTGGCAGGCAAGAAAAATCCCCGAAGCCAAGGGGCCCCGGGGACGTGAAGTTAGTGTGCGGCCGGGGCTTCGGCCGTGCCGGACGCGGGTTGCGGGCTGGCTTCTTCCTGCTGGAAAAACCGGCTTTGGTTGAGCAGAATAAGCGCGACGCCGATGAAGATGGATGAATCGGCGATGTTGAAAATGGGCCACAGCGACACGTACTTCCCGCCCAGTAGCGGCCACGACTGCGGCAAGAAGCCTTCGTAGATATCCACGTAAATCATGTCAATCACCTGGCCGTGAAACCAGGGCGTAGGGGACCCAAACGGTGCGTTTTTGTAGAGCAAGCCGTAAAAGATGGAATCGACCAGGTTGCCCACGGCCCCGCCCAGGATGAGCGCCATGCAGGCAATGAAGCCCGCGGCGGCCCGCTCGCGGCACAGCTTCACGATGTACCAGCTCAGGCCCCCCACAGCCAGCAGGCGGAAGCTGCTGAGCAGGATTTTGCCGTACGGCGGCGGCAATTCCACGCCAAAGGCCATGCCGGGGTTAAGGGTGTAGTGCAGCTTGAGCCAGTGGCCGATGAGCGGGATTTCGCCCGGCATGCCGGGCTGCATGTAGGTATGCACGGCCCACTTCGAGAGCTGGTCGAGGCCGATGACCAACAGGGCCAGCAGGAAGAATTTGAGCGCCGTTTGGGGGCGGGTGGTGCGGGTTGGTTGCATGGCAGCGTGCCGGGGAGTTGCCGAAGCAACGGGGAGCCGGCTTATCGACTTTTTATACCTTTTATAACTGATTTACTGGACTTTTGAGCCAATAAAGACGAGCTTATGAAGCCCTTGTGCGGCGTTGGACTCGCCGGGGTTTTGGGGCCCCGGCGAGCCGTTCATTCTCAGCTAGTTGCCACTTCTAGGCGCACGGGCACTGCAAAGTCATCAAATTCCAGCACCGAGCCGCCCGTCACTTCCGGCGCGAAATCGAGCGCCAGGGCCTGGGTTTCGGTGCGGATGTAGTCGCCGAACGCGGCCACGGCAGCCGTTAGGGCGGGCTCCTGGTCGGCGAGCGTCACGCGGATGCGGTCCTGCACTTCCAGGCCCGAGTCTTTGCGCAGGTTTTGGAGGCGGTTCACCAGCTCGCGGGCGAGGCCTTCCTGGCGCAGCTCGTCGGTCAGGGTCACGTCGAGGGCCACGGTCAGGGGCCCATCGGTGGCCACGAGCCAGCCGGGCAAATCGTCGGTGCGGATTTCCACGTCGTCGGGCGCCAGGGTGATGGACTCGCCGTTGACTTCCACGGCGAGGCTTCTCTCCTTCTCCAATTGCGAGATTTCCGCCGCCGTCATGGCCTGAATCCGGGCCCCCACAGCCTTCAGCCGGGGCCCGTACTGCTGGCCCAGACGCTTGAAGTTGGGCTTCACCGACTTCACCAACACGCCGCTCTCGTCGTCCAGAAATTCGATATGCTTCACATTAATTTCAGCGCAAATCAGGTCCTCCACGAGGCCAACTTGCTCCTTGGTGGTGTCGTTCAGTACCGGCACCAGGATACGCTGCAAGGGCTGGCGCACCTTCAGCACCGACTTTTTGCGCAGCGAGTGGGCCAGCGAGCTGATGCGCTGGGCCAGCTCCATGCGCTCCTCAAGGGCCCGGTCGACGCGGGTGGCATCGGCCTCAGCCAGCAGCGTGAGGTGCACCGATTCGGGAGAGTTATGATTTGTGATTTGTGATTTGTGATTTGAGAAATCAGCCCCGGTTGACTCGTCACTTTTAACTTTTAACTCCCCGAAGGTCAGGTTCTGGTACAGCCACTCGGCGAAAAACGGCGCGATGGGCGCCATGAGCTGCGCCACGGTGGTCAGGCACTCGTGCAGGGTTTCGTAGGCCCCGCGTTTGTCGGTGGTCAGCTCGCCCTTCCAAAAGCGGCGGCGCGAGAGGCGCACGTACCAGTTGGAGAGGTGGTCAGTCACGAAATCCTGGATGGCGCGGGCGGCCTTCGTGGGGTCGTAAGTATCTAGCTGGCTGCGCACTTCGCCCACCAGCGACTGCAACTTGCTCAGCACCCAGCGGTCCAGCTCGCTCAATTCGACCAGGGGCACGCGGCCGGTAGCGGCGGGCTGGAAGCCGTCGAGGTTAGCATACAGGGCGTAGAACGAGTACGTGTTGAAGAGCGTGCCGAAGAAGCGCCGCTGCACCTCCACGATGCCGGCGGGGTCGAACTTGAGGTTGTCCCACGGCGGCGCGTTGGCGATGAGGTACCAGCGGGTGGCGTCGGGGCCGTACTGCTTGATGGTGGCAAACGGGTCCACGGCGTTGCCGAGGCGCTTGCTCATCTTGTTGCCGTTCTTATCCAGCACCAAGCCGTTGGCAATCACGTTTTTGAAGGCCACCGAGTCTTCCAGCATCACGGCCAGCGCGTGCAGCGTGAAGAACCAGCCGCGGGTCTGGTCCACGCCCTCGGCAATGAAATCGGCGGGGAAATTCTTGTGGAAAACGTCGGCGTTTTCAATCGGGTAGTGCCACTGGGCGTAGGGCACGGCACCCGAATCGAACCAGACGTCAATCAAATCGGCCTCGCGGTACATGGCTTGGCCGGTGGGCGAAACGAGGAAAATATCGTCGACGTAAGGCCGGTGCAGGTCGATTTTCTCCCCGTTGGCGTAGGGGTTGTGGGTCATGACTTCGGCCGCCACGGCCTTATCAATCTCCGCCTTCAGCTCGGCGATGCTGCCGATGCAGATTTCCTCGGTGCGGTCCTGGGTGCGCCAGATGGGCAGCGGCGTGCCCCAGTAGCGCGAGCGGCTCAGGTTCCAGTCCACCAGGTTTTCGAGCCAGTTGCCGAAGCGGCCGGTGCCAGTGCTTTCGGGCTTCCAGTTGATGGTTTTGTTGAGCTCGATGAGCCGGTCTTTCACCGCCGTGGTTTTGATGAACCACGAATCGAGCGGGTAGTACAGCACCGGCTTGTCGGTGCGCCAGCAGTGCGGGTAGGTGTGCTCGTACTTCTCCACTTTGAAAGCCGTACCGTCGCCCTTCATCTTGATGGCGATGCTCTCGTCCAGCGTCTTGTAGTCGGCCCCGCTCTGGTCGTGGCCGTCGTAGTTCTTCACCCAGCGGCCGCCAAACTCGCCCATCTGCGCCACATAGCGCCCCGTGCGGTCCACGATGGGTCCCAGCTTGCCCTCGGCATCGGGCACCATCAGCGCCGGGATGCCATTTTGCTGCGCTACCCGGAAGTCATCCGCGCCAAACGTGGGCGAGATATGCACGATACCAGTGCCGTCCTCCGTCGTCACAAAGTCGCCGGGGATAACGCGGAAAGCATTTTCCTCGCCCTCAAAGTGCGGAAAACCGGCTTCGGTGTCGAATAGGCGCTCGTAGTGGATGCCTACTAAGTCGGCTCCGGTAAATTTTCCTGCAACAAACCATTTAGTGATACGGCCTTTTTTGTCAAAATAAGGCATTTCACCTTTTTGCTCTCCAGCATCCGTAACATAATCTCCTTCAGGTAATACTAAACTGTGAACGAAGTATTTATCGAATAAATCCTCCGCTAGAATTACCGAAATCTCCTCTTTTGTGTAAGGGTTGATTGTATCAACTAAATAGTAAGTGATTTTATTTCCAACTGCCAAAGCTGTATTGGCTGGAAGCGTCCAAGGAGTGGTTGTCCAAGCCAAAAAGAAAACATTACCATCACTTGGTCTTGAGGTGACACTTTCAGCAGCCTCAAACAGTTTCTCCGATTTCTCGTCCCGCACCACCTTGAACTGCGCTACCACCGTCGTGTCCTTCACGTCCTTGTAGGTGCCGGGCTGGTTCAGCTCGTGCGAGCTGAGGCCGGTGCCGGCGGCGGGCGAGTAGGGCTGGATGGTGTAGCCCTTGTAGAGCAAACCTTTGTCGTAGAGCTTCTTGAGCAGGGCCCAGCAGCTCTCGATGTACTCGGGCTCGAAGGTCACGTAGGGGTCGTCGAGGTCCACCCAGTAGCCCATTTTCTGGGTCAGGTCGTCCCACTGGGCCTTGAAGCGCATCACGGTTTCCTTGCAGCGCTGGTTGTATTCCGCGATGCTAATTTTCTTGCCGATATCCTCCTTCGTGATGCCCAGCTCCTTCTCCACCTGCAGCTCGATAGGCAGGCCGTGGGTGTCCCAGCCGCCCTTGCGGGGCACCTGCTTGCCGAGCATGGTTTGGTAGCGGCAGAAGATGTCCTTCACCGCCCGCGCCATCACGTGGTGGATGCCGGGGGCCCCATTGGCCGACGGGGGCCCCTCGTAAAACACGAACGTGGGCTGGCCTTCGCGGCTGCTCACGCTCTTCTCAAAAATGTGGTTCTGCTGCCACCACGCCAGCACGTCCTCCCCTACTTTGGCGTAGTCGAGCGGCTGTTTGTATTCGGGGTATTTCATGTTTTGAGCTGTTAGCGGTCAGCGGGGGCCTTTAATCGGCCCGTAGCTGTTAGCTTTTTGATTATTATTAGAAGTCATATCCGGGGTGAAGGCCGTCATGCTGAGCGCAGTCGAAGCATCTCTACCGCAGCAGTAATTATTGATTAGCAAGCGGTAGAGATGCTTCGACTGCGCTCAGCATGACGGCCTTTTAGCGCAACCATCGCGCAACGGCCTTTTGGCACAACGTTTTCTATAATTATTCTATTCAAACCGTCTTCACCGGCTTGACCCGCTCCACGCTCAGGCGTTGCAGGTTTTGGTCCATGTCGTCGTCTTCCTCGTGGTAGCTGTCGTCGTAGTGGCGGATGGGTGCGCTGCCCGAAATCTGCTCGTTTTTGCCGTGCTCGAAGGTGACGAGCAACGCCGGCAGCAGCACCAGGTTCGAAAAGTTGGTAATCAGCAGCGAGGCCCCCATGAGCACACCCAGGGCTTTGGTGCCCCCAAACTCGCTGAAGGCGAAGATACTAAATCCAATAAAGAGCACGATGCTGGTGTAAATCATGCTCGTGCCGGCCTCGCTCAGCGTGTTCGTGATGGCCTCGCGCACGGTGCGGCCCCCGATGGCCATTTCCTGCCGGAACTTGGCCAGCAGGTGGATGGAGTTATCGCCATCAATGCCCAGCGCAATCACGTAAATCAGGGCCGTGCTGGGCTTGAGCGCGATGCCGATGTAGCCCATGATACCGGCCGTGAGCGAGAGCGTGACCAGGTTGGGCGTGAGGGCGTAGAAGATGGTGCGGAACGAGCGGAACAGCAGCAGCACCACCAGCGCCACCAGCGCGAAGGCCCACAACAGGCTCTCTTGCAGCGTACCAATCACGTACTCGTTGCCCTTGGTGAAAATCACCGTCGTGCCCGTGCGCGTCACCTTCATGCCCGTGCCCTTGAAAATGCGGTCGATGGCGGGCTGGATGCGGCGGTTCACCAGCGTATCGAGCTTGTGCGAACCGATGTCGGCAATTTTCAGGCTGACGCGGGCGCTCTCCGATTTGCTGTCGATGAACGAGCGGACGAGCTTGCTGTCGGTGCCCGCGCCGGTGCCCTTCGAGTTGGCCAGGTAGCTCAGGATAAAATTCTTATCTGAGTTGTCGGGCAAGTGGTAGAACTGTGGCTGGCCGTTATAGAACGCCTGGGTAGCGGCCTTCACGAAGGTGACGATGCTGATGGGCGGCGACAGCTCGGGCTGAGCCCTTAAAAACCGCTCGAACTGGTCGATTTTTTGCAGGTTGGGCAGCTTGAGCAGGCCGTTGGGCTTACCCGTATCCACCACAAACTCCAGGGGCATTACCCCACTGAAGTGGGCCTCGAAAAAGCTCAGGTCGGAGTTTACCGAGCTGTTCTTAGGCAAGTCGTCCACCATAAACGACACGGCCTCAATCTTGCGAATACCCAGGCCGGCGATGACCAGCAGTCCCAGCGCCGCCAGGTACACGGTGCCGCGGCGGTTGAGCACGATGTAATCGAGGAAGTTGATGATGCCCATCAGTGGCTTCGAATCGAGGTGTTCGAGCTGCTTTTCGGTAGGCGGCGGCAGGTAGGTGAACACCGCCGGAATCATGATGAAGCTGATAATAAAAGCCACGAAAATGTTGATCGTGGCCACCATGCCAAACTGGTAGAGAATGGCGATGTCGGTGAAGGTAAATACCACGAAGCCGATGGCCGTGGTGGTATTGTTCATGAGGGTGATGAGGCCGATTTTGCGGATTACCCGCGTCATGGCCAGAATCTGGTTGCCCGATTTGCGATAGTCGTAGTGATAGCGCGAGAGTAGGTACGTACAGTTGGGCACCCCAATCACCACCAGAATACTCGGAATCAGCCCCGTGAGCAGGTTAATTTTGTAGCCCAGCAGCACGATGCTGGCAATGCACCAGACCATGACGATGGCCACCACCAGCAGCGGAAACACCACCGCCGACCACGTGCGAAAGAACAAGTACAGCGTGATACCCATCACCACCAGCACCAGCAGGGCGAAGAACTTCATCTCGCCGGCCACCTTCGTGGTCATCGTTGAGCGCACGTAGGGCAGGCCCGCGTAGTGCAGCTTGATGCCGGTGGACTTCTCAAACCGCCCGGCGTGGCCCAGGATGCTGTTCATCACCGCCTGGCGGCGGTTGGAGTTCAGGTAAGCCGGGTCGAGCGTCACGGCCAGCAGCGTGGCCCCGGTGCGGGGCGCGATGATCTGGCCTTTGTAGAACTCGATGTTGTTCACCACCCGCATCAGCGAGTCCAGCTCGTGCTGCGTGCGGGGCGGGCCCCTAAAAACGGGGGCCGTCACGAACCGCCCATGGGCCGTGTCCTTCTCAATCTGAATCAGGCGCGTGATGCCCAGCACGCCCGACACGCCCTGCACTTTGGCCAGCGTATCGGTGAGGCTCTGGAGCTGGGTGAAGTTTTTGAGCTGGTACACCGAGCTGTCCTGCATCCCCAGCACGAGAATGTTGCCGTCCTCGCCAAAGGTTTTTTTAAACTGCTGGAAGTACACCATGTCCGGGTCCTTCGGGCTCACCACCTGGGCAAAGTCGTAGGTCATCTCCACATCCTTAGCCACCCAGGCCATGTACACGGTCGAAACACCAATCAGGCTCAGCAGCCAAACGCGGTACTTAATGATGAAGAGGGCAATGTGTCCCCACATAAGCTTTTAGAGGTTAGCGAATAAGTAAAGGTAGGGGCCCCAGGCATGCGACTTGGCTAGGTGGTTTCAAGCCGGTCGGCATATACACGTACCAACCGCACCCCCGGTTGGTCAAGCACCGCCAAAATGCACGGCCAAGCCTCGCTCAGAAACGCGCGAAACACCTGCCGCCGCATGTTGCCCGTGCAAAACCGTACTACTTGCGGGGGAGCGTAGCGCAAGGCCCGCTCCTCAAAATCTGCGTCTTTGGTTACGATAATCAGGTTGTGCTCGGCGGCGTATTGCCAAACGGTGTGGTCGTCACAATGGTCGGGAGCCGATTCGAATGCGGGCTGCTGCCAGTGCTGCGAACGTGACGAAAGGTTTGCGTCAAGTAGAAAGCGGGGTGTCGTCATACCACAAAAGTGGCGGTGTGCAGCAGGAGCATCCTAGAAACTGCCCCACAATTGGGGCGCTGGGCCGTTGCAAACATCAAAGAGCCACTAATGCAATACTTCTTGCGGCTCATATTTCTCGCGCACGGTAGCCAGCGCAAACTGAATGCAGGCCAGTACATCCTCCCGCTCCAATTGCGGATACTCATCGAGCATGTCCTCTACCGAATCGCCCGCGCCCAGAAAATCCAGGATATTGGTCACCGTGAGCCGGGTTCCCCGAATGGTGGGACGGCCACTGCAACGGGCCGGATTAACGGTGATGCGGTCGAAAATATAGGTGTCGGCGGTATCCATAACCTTCAGGAATTTAGCAAGGATTGGTAACGAATATACCTCTCAGAAGGTGCAGCTTACAACTTCTCGAAGATGCGGCGGAAACTTACGGCTTCCGCGATGTAAGCCCGCAACGCGCTGATGGGCATGCGGGTTTGGGCGCGGGTGTCGCGGTCGCGCACGGTCACGGTGTCGTCTTCCAGGGTCTGGCCGTCCACCACAATGCAGAAAGGCGTACCGATGAGGTCCTGGCGGGTGTAGCGCTTGCCGATGGCGTCCTTTTCCTCCACGGTCACGCGGAAGTCAAAGCGCAGGTCGTCAAATATTTGCTGGGCCTTTTCGGGCATACCATCTTTACGCACCAGCGGGAAAATGGCGGCCTTGATGGGGGCCAGTGCCGGGTGCAGCTTCAGGAAAGTGCGGGTTTTGGTTTGCTGGGCCTCCCCTTCGCCTTCGGTAATGGTTTCCTCGGCGAAGGCCTCGCAGAGGGTGGCCAGGAACAGGCGGTCGGCGCCCACGGAGGTTTCCACCACGAACGGGATGTAGTTGCCATAGGCCTTGCCGGTGCCGGGGTCAATATCGGCGTCGAAATACTGCTGCTTCTTGCGGCTCAGGGTTTGGTGCTGGGTCAGGTCGAAGTCGCCCCGCGAGTGGATACCTTCAATTTCCTTAAAGCCGAACGGAAACTCGTACTCGATGTCCACGGCGGCCTTGGCGTAGTGGGCCAGCTTATCGTGGTCGTGGAAGCGCAACTTGGCGGGGCTCAGGCCCACGGCCTCGTGGAAGCGGCGGCGGGCGGCCTTCCAGGTGTCGTACCACGCGCCTTCGGTGCCGGGGCGCACGAAGAATTGCATCTCCATCTGCTCAAACTCGCGCATCCGGAAAATGAACTGCCGGGCCACAATCTCATTCCGAAATGCCTTGCCAATCTGCGCAATACCAAACGGGATTTTTTGGCGGGCCGACTTCTGCACGTTCAAAAAGTTCACGAAGATGCCCTGGGCCGTTTCGGGCCGCAGGTACACGGGCGGCGCGTCCGAATCGACGGCCGAGCCCTGGGTGGAGAACATCAGGTTGAACTGGCGCACCTCCGTCCACTTGCCAGTGCCCGACACGGGGCACAGAATGTCTTCGTTAATGATGAGCTGGCGCACGCCAGCTAAGTCATTGGCTGTCAGCAAGCGGCCCATCTCGGCGGTGAGGGCGGCCCCGCGGGCCGGGTCGCCGGCCTTCTCGTATTCGGCGGCTTTTTCCTCCAGCAGCACGTCGGCGCGGTAGCGCTTTTTGCTGTCGAGGTTGTCGATGAGCGGGTCGTTGAAGCCCGCCACGTGGCCGCTGGCCTCCCAGGTGCGGGGGTCCATGAAAATGGCGGCGTCGAGGCCCACCACGTTGTCGTGCAGCTGCGTCATGGCCTCCCACCACAGGCGCTTGAGGTTGTTTTTCAGCTCCACGCCGTTGGGGCCGTAGTCGTACACGGCGGCCAAGCCATCATAAATCTCGGAGGATTGGAACACGAAGCCGTATTCCTTGGCGTGGGCCACGATGTCTTTCAGCTGGGCCGCGTCGGCGGGGGCAGTAGGATTGCTCATAGGCTACAAAGGTAGATATTACCGCCCGGGCCCCGGCGCGCTGAAACCAGGCGCCCGGCCAGGGCGTCGAATATTTTCTGCGATAAAAGCAACCGGACGGCCCCGCGCTGGCTCATCTAGAGCCCGGAGCCGCCGTGCTAGCGCCAGCACTCAAGCGTCCAATTATGGCCCCAGGCCTTAGGGCAAAGCTGGGCCGCGCAGGGCCCTGAAGTCGACACAGAACAACCAATACTTTTGCCACTCATCCTGCGTTTCCACGCATACTCTCTACCCGTTTCGTATGAAAAAAGTACTTCTATCCACCGCGCTGCTGGCCGTTACGGCCACCGCGGCCCAGGCCCAAAGCCCCTCGTTCGGCATCAAAGCCGGCGCTTCGCTGACAAACTTTGCTGACCGTAGTAATTTTAAAAACAAGCTCGGCTTCAACGGCGGATTCGTGGCCAACCTACCTATTAGCGACGGCTTCTCGATTCAGCCCGAACTATTGTACTCCATGAAGGGCTACAAATTCAGTGCGGATGATGGTTTCGGAGCTCAGGTGGATGGTAGAAAGACGTTACATTACATCGACGTGCCCGTGCTGGCGCGCATTAACGCCGGTGGTTTGTTCTTCGAAGCAGGGCCCCAGTTTGGCTATCTGGTAGCTGCCAAGTTTGCGCAGGACGGCAGCGCTAATTTCCCAGCCGGTTCTTATAGCGTCCGCAGAGACTACAAAATAGTGGATTTTGGCTACGCGGCGGGTTTGGGCTACCAGTTACCTGCTGGGCCAGGCATCGGCTTGCGCTACAATGGTGGTTTTAAGAACATCAGCGAGTACAGCGGTGGCCAAAGCATCCGCAACAGCGCCTTCCAGCTATACCTATCCTACATGTTCGGCGGGAAGTAAGCTGCATCGCGGCAGTGGTACCAGAAAGCCCGTTTTTTTCAGAAAGAACGGGCTTTTTGGGGCCGTTTGAGTTCGGTACTTTCAGTGCTTTCGGCCGGCAGTTGCTTGGGCTTTCCCACTGGAGCAATGGCGCTGGGGGCCCCAATGCCGGCTCCCTAAGCTCGGCTGGGGAGCCCATTATTTTCCAGCCAGAAGCAACCGAATGGGCAAGTATTGGCTCATCCAACGCTCACGCGTGGGGCCTCAGCGCTACCTTAGGGGCCCTGTTGCCCGGATGCTACCCCATCCTATTTTCTCCTTATGAAGCACCTTTTCTGCTGGTTACTACCGGGCTTATGGCTGGGCACGGGTTCTGCGCGGGCTCAAGGGTCCGCGCGCGTCACCATTAGCGGCTACGTGCGCGACCGGGCCACGGGCGAAAACCTCATCGGGGTGGCCGTGGTGCAGGCCGGCACCGGCCTGGGCACCGCCACCAACACCTACGGCTTCTACTCGCTCACGCTGCCCGCCGCGGGCCTCGACTCGCTGCGGCTGGTGACGAGCTACGTGGGCTACGCCCGTGGCCGCTGGGCCGCCCCGGCCACCGGCAGCGCGGGCCACGACTTCCTGCTCGCGCCCGCGGCTAACGAGCTAGCCGGCGTGGAAGTGGTGGCCGACCGCCAGGCAGAGGACCGGGGGCCCCGCAGCACGCGCATGGGCACCATCAATGTGCCCATTGCCCAAATCAAGAGCCTCCCCAAGTTCATGGGCGAAACCGACGTGCTGAAGGTGCTGCAACTGCTGCCCGGCGTGCAGAGCGGCGGCGAGGGCACCAGCGGCCTGTACGTGCGCGGCGGCTCGCCCGACCAGAACCTGATTTTGCTCGATGGCACGCCGGTGTACAACGCCTCCCACCTGTTCGGCTTCTTCTCGGTCTTCAACGCCGATGCGCTCAACAACGTGGAGCTGATCAAGGGCGGTTTTCCGGCGCGCTACGGCGGGCGGCTCTCGTCGGTACTGGATATCTCGATGAAGGAGGGCAACGACCAAGCGTTCCACGGCGAAGGGGCCATCGGGCTGGTGGCCACGCGCATTACGCTGGAGGGCCCCATCAAGAAGGACGTGGCCTCGTTCATCGTCTCGGCCCGACGCACCTACATCGACGTGGTGGCCCGGCCGTTTGTGAAGGCGTAGCTGGCCAATGAAAAGCGTGCCGGCACGCTGGGCTACTACTTCTACGACCTCAACGGCAAGCTCAACTGGAAGCTCAGCAGGCGCGACCGCCTGTACCTGAGCGCCTACCGGGGCTACGACAACTTCTACGCCAACACCCGCGACGCCGACGAGACCCAGTCCACCTACACCCGCTCCGACGTCAACCTCGGCTGGGGCAACCTCACGGGGGCCCTGCGCTGGAACCACGTCGTGAACGACCGGCTGTTTCTGAACACCCACCTCACCTACAGCCAGTACCAGTTCGACGTGGGCCAGGACCGGGAGGACCGCACGGGGGCCCCGGGCCAGGCCGACACCAAAACCACCACCAACAGCCTGCGCTACCTGTCGAACATCCGCGATTTCAGCCTGAAAACGGACTTCGACTACGCCCCATCGCCCGACCACTACGTGCGGTTTGGGGCCCAGCTCACGCGGCACGCGTTCCGGCCCGGGGCCTTCGCCCAAACCGAGCGCTTGGACACGGCCCGGAGCGGCGCAACGTCGGGCAGCCGCGTGCTGGCCACCGAAAGCGCCCTGTACGTGGAGGACGACTACCGCCTCAGCAACCGGCTGAATGTGAACGCCGGCCTGCGCCTGAACGGCTACTTCGTGGACGATAAGTTTTTCCCGTCGGTGGAGCCGCGCCTGGCCGCGCGCTTTATGCTCACCGACGAGTGGGCGCTGAAGGCGGCCTACGCCCGCACCACGCAGTTCATCCACTTGCTCACCAACAGCGGCATCGGCCTGCCCACCGACCTGTGGGTGCCGGCCACGGCGGCGGTGCGGCCCCAGCTGGCGCACCAGTTTAGCCTGGGGGCGGCCCGCACGCTGCGCTACAAGGGGGAGGCTTTCGAGTTCAGCTTCGAGACCTACTACAAGCCCATGCAAAACCTGGTGGAGTACCGCGAGGGGGCCAGCTTTTTGAACACCACCGACAGCGACTGGCAGAGTAAGGTGATCAGCGGCCAGGGCTGGGCCTACGGCGGCGAGCTATTTTTGCAGAAGAAAACCGGCCGCACCACCGGCTGGCTAGGCTACACCCTGGCCTGGAGCACCCGCCGCTTCCCGGAGCTGAACGGGGGCCGCGCGTTCCCCTACAAGTACGACCGGCGCCACGACATTTCCCTGGTTGTCATCCACCATTTCAGCCCCACGCTCACGCTCTCCGGCACGTGGGTGTACGGCACGGGCAACGCCACTACGCTCGCCTCGGGCCGCTTCCAGACGGGGCCCCAGCAGGGCTACAACGACTACGGCGACCGCAACTCGTTCCGCATGGCCGCCTACCACCGCTTCGACCTGGACCTGAGCAAAACCAAGAAAAAGCGCTGGGGCGAAATCGTCAACAGCCTCTCCATCTACAATGTGTACAGCCGCAACAACCCCTACTACCTGTACTTCCAGGCGGCTTACTTCGAAAGTAATGGGACGATGAGCCGGCCGCCCAGCTACCGCCAGGTGTCGCTGTTTCCCATCATCCCATCGGTCAGCAAGGCCTTTAAATTTTGAGCCCCATGAAAACCTTTCTCTGGTTGCTGCTGGCCACCGCGGGGGCCCTGGTCGGCTGCGAGTCGGTGGTGAGCGTGGAGCCGCCGGCCCACACGCCCCGACTGGCCCTCACCTACACCGTAACCAACGGCGTGGCTCGAGCCGGCAACTGGCAATTTTACGGCGATGCCCGCGACCTCTACGTGAGCACCAGCCAGAGCGTGCTGGCTACCAAGAAGCTGGCGGGCCGCACCGACGCCACGGTGGAGCTACGCGACGCCGCCGGGCAAGTGGTGGAGCAGTTCCGAGCCGTAAATCGGGGCCTGTACAACAACGATACATTGCGTGGCTACTACGTGCCCACCCGCGGCTACGTGGGCCAGCCCGGCCAGCGCTACACCCTACGGGCCAGCGCCCCGGGCGTGGAGGCGGTGGAGGCCACGCTTGCCCTACCCGCCCTGCCCACCCTGGGGGCCGGCAGCTTCGTGCCGGATTCGCCCACGTCGTCTTCGCCGTATAACAATCCCACGGGCCGGCTCTCCTTCGCGGTACTCGACGACGCGGCCACCGCTGACTACTACCTGGCCTACGCCCGGGTGCTGGACGCCAACGGCCAGCCCTGGGGCGGCGTGTACCAGGACAATAGCGGCCGCGACAACCAGGGCCCCGACGTCAACCTGAACCGCTTCGACCTGTCCGAGCCCGGCATTTTTTACCAGACGCTGCCCGTGAGCGACGCCGGCCGCAACGGCCAGCGCCTGGTGTACAGCGGCAAGGTGCGGTTTTATTACAACCCGCCGAGCGGCTACGGCAATCATCCTAACCCGCCGGCCCCGGCGTTCATCGAGGTGCTCGTGAGCAGCATCCCGGTCGATACGTACAACTATTACCTGTCGGTACAGCGCTACTACGACACCGAAAACAGCATTTTTGCCGAGCCCGCGCCGCTGCGCTCCAACGTACCGGGCGGCTACGGCCTGTTTGCCGGGGCCAGCGATGTAGTGCTGCGCATTCCACTTTAAATACCATTGGCGCGGGGCTCTGTTTTCCCTCTGAAAGCCCGGCTATACCGGACTTTTTGCGTTTGGTGGCGGGGCCCCGGCGGCCCGCTGGGGCCCCAGTTGGTCAGCCCCCTTACCGGCAGTAGTCACAATTCGGTAACATATCCGCTACCTGATACCCCGCTACCTTTGCCCCCGAACTGCGCTCCGCCCAACCACCAATTCTCTTTATATGTTTGGATTAGAACCCCATGTGTTGCTGCTGCTGGGCGTGTGCCTGCTGGCCGCCTGCGCGTTCGAGTTCGTCAATGGCTTTCACGACACGGCCAACGCCGTGGCCACGGTCATTTATACCAACACGCTACGGCCGTGGGTAGCCGTGGTCTGGTCAGCGTTTTGGAACTTCATCGGCGTGTTTTCGGGCGGCATTGCCGTGGCCATGGGCATCGTGTACCTGCTACCTGTCGAGAGCCTCGTGGACCAGAACGTGTACCACGGCATTGCCATGGTGGGGGCCCTGATTTTGGCCGCTATCGTCTGGAACGTGGGCACCTGGTACTACGGCCTGCCCTCGTCGTCGTCGCACGCCCTCATCGGCTCCATCCTGGGCGTGGGCATTGCGTTTTCGCTGCTGCCGGAAAGCAAGGGCGCGGCCGTGAACTGGAGCAAGGCCGGCGAAACCGGCCTGGCGCTCATCATCGGCCCGCTGCTGGGCTTCACGTTCACCATCGGCATGATGTTCCTGCTCAAACGCTTCGTTAAAAGCAAAGCCATCTTTAAGGAGCCGCACAAACGCAAGCCCCCGCCCCTCTGGATCCGGCTGCTGCTGGTCGTCACGTGCACACTGGTGAGCTTCTTCCACGGCTCGAACGACGGCCAGAAGGGCGTGGGCCTCATCATGCTCATCCTCATCGGCATCGTGCCCACGTTCTACTCCCTCGACCAGAGCAAGAACCCATTGGATTTGCGCGAGTCGCTGACCAAGGTGGAATTCGTGATGGGCCGCGTGAACCGGGCCGAGCTAAGCCCCGCCGATCAAAAACTACTGGCCGAAGTGAACGCCCAGACCGCGGACCTCGACCGCCTGTTTGCCGGCAAAACCGACGTGGCCCAACTACCCAAAAACGCCCGCTTTGAAATCCGCCGCGACCTCCTGCTGGCCGCCAACCGCGCCAAAAAGCTCCTCGGCTCCAATAAGGTGAGCCTCAGCACCCAGGATCGTACCACCTTCGACGGGGCCATTAAGGAGATGAAAACCTTCACCGACTACGCCCCGTGGTGGGTGCTGCTGATGGTCTCGCTGTCGCTGGCCTGCGGCACCATGATCGGCTGGCAGCGCATCGTGACGACCATCGGCGAGCGCATTGGCAAGGAGCACCTCAACTACGCCCAGGGCGCCAGCTCCGAGCTGGTGGCCGCCGCTATGATCGGGGCCAGCACGGCTTTCGGCCTGGCTTCTTCCACCACGCAGGTGCTCTCATCGGCCATCGCCGGCAGCATGGTGGCCAACCGCGGCATCAAAAACCTCAACCCCCAGATGGTGCGCAACATCGCCCTGGCCTGGGTGCTCACCGTGCCCGTCACGATGGTGCTCTCCGGGCTCCTGTTCCTGCTCTTCCGCGCCGTGCTGGGCTAAGGCCCCCGCGCCCCGTGGGGCCCCTAAACACACCAACGCCCGGCCACTTTCGAGTGCGCCGGGCGTTGTCGTAAATAAGCGAATAGGGCCCCGGAGCTACGGGTTGGGCCAGGTTGTTTTTTTGAAGGGCGTACCCAGCGAAGCCTGCGTCCGCCCCGGGCAAGGATCATCCACCACGGTAAAATTAACCTCGTCCTTCTTGATTTTGTAGGCCCAGGTACCGGGCGTCTGGGTATCGCAGGGGCTGCCGCCGCTTATTTTTTGCCAGACAAATTGGTTGTTGCCCTTCTGCGTGTAGTGCATGGTTTCGGCCAGCTGCTTGCTGTCTTTAACGAACATGAACACCGTGTCCTGCTTGAACTGCAAAACGATTTCGACGGGCTCAGGAATGCTGGCGATGCCCACCCAGGTGGTGCCGGCCAGGGACTTCTGCGCCTGGGCGGGCAGGGCCCCGGCGCACGCAAACAAAACGGGCAAGCAACAAAGAACTTTTGGCAGTCGTCTAATTTATGGTGATTTGCAAAATCATTAAAGCTTATTCGGCGTAGTTAGCGAGTTTCGCGTGGACAGGTGCGCGATAGGCGCGGTGCGGGCTGCGCACGCGCAGGTTGTGCAGCCCACAGGCCACGACCATGACCGTATCGCGCACCCATTCGCCGCGCAAGCGGATAGTGCCCTGCACCATGTGCAGGCGCTTGATACCGCTGTGCGCGTGTTCGATAACGACGCGCAACGGACTCAGCAACTGGTTATACAGCTTTTGGGCAAACGTCAACTCCCGCTTCGGCGGCTTCTTGTGGGGCATCTCCACCACGACCCCGGTCGGGGCGTGGCCCAGCAAGCCCAAATCCTGCCGTAACACGCAGCCCGCCGGTAGGTGCAGCGCGTACTCGTCGGCCAGTTTTTTGTCGTGCGCTCGCCCGCTTTCCGTAGCCGAGAGAAAATGCACGTACTGCGTGGAATCGCATAAGGTCATGTTTTTCACGCGGTGCGCTTTTTTTTGGCGCTGTACTCCTCCGCCTGGGCCTCCCGGTCCGTGTTACGTGGTACGCCCCGCTCGACCCCGTCGTAGGCAAAGACCGGCTCCGGGTGGTTAGCCAGGCGCTGAGCCAACTCGCCGCCGTCGCGCACGGGCAGCAGCCCGCGCCGGGCCAGCACCTGGTTGAGCACGCCCAGCAGGGCGGTAGCCAAGTGGCTGACGCGCGCTTGCGAAATGCCAAAGCTGGCGGCCTGGTGCTCTTGCAAGGCGTTGCTTTTGAGGTAGGTGAGCAGAAAAAAGAGCTTTATATCGCTGCCCGCCAGCACAGCGTTGGCCCGCTCGCGGTGGGCGGGGAACGCCCGTTGGGTTCCTTCCAGGGTGTGGTAGCGGTGGTGGCGCTCCCAGGCCGGGGCAAAGTCGGTCAGCAAGTCGTCAAACTCCGCCGCTCGCAGGCTGGTCAGGGCCAGAAACTGGCGGGGCCGCTCGCGCAAACTCAGGTAATCCATAGCCAAATTTACGCCTCGCCTACGGGCAGTAACTTAACACACACTTCCGAATTAGCTTTATTAATCAGACTTAGAATTTATTTTTATTTCATGCATAAATAATTGATTAACAATATATTTATCCAATAATTTTTCCTCAAAATCATTATATTAAATAACGAGTTTAGCACCTTGGTTTAGACCATTGCCGAACTTTTTTCATAGCAAAAGCTAGGTGAATGGTTAACGATCAGAAAATATATATTTAAATATATTTTCTGATAAAACTACTCCGCTATCACCCGCCCGATGGCCCGTTGCAGTATCGTTTTCGGTTGCTGCCCCAGCAGAAAGAGGCTGCCCGGTTCAGCGGACAGCCTCTTTTGCTTTTGGGCCGGCGGGTGGAAGAAAACGTTGACCACTAACATTCAAATCCAACGGTAAACAGGCCGTTTTCACCTAGTTATCCACTTATCCACAGCGAAAAAGGGCTATTTTGTGGATAACCTAGGGAACCTATTTGGGCCACTGTACTTCCAGCTCGTCGTTGATGAATACGCCGAAGTTGACGAACTGCAGCAAGCCCTCGTCGAAATACAAATCAATCATCGATTGCTCATAGCTCAGGCGCATCTCGCCACCATCCATGGTTTCCACTTCCGCGTCGGCCACGCCGTTGCGCTGCATCAGCTCCTGGATCTTTTCGAGCGGCTGGCCCTGGATGATTTCGCCGAAAAGGCGCATGTTGGGGTTGTCGGTTTCGATGCAGCTCAGGCGAAAGTCGTCCTCGCGGTCGAAGTACAGCGACACGAGGTATTCCTCCTCGTGGTACACCCACTCCTGGTGCTCAAACTCGTCTTCGTCTTCCGATTCCTCGATTTCCTCGGGCTCGCCCACCAGGGTGCGCACCTCGTCCATGGTGGCACCGAAGCGCAGCAGGCCCATGCCGGTGCCCAGGGTAATTTCGTTTTCCTCGATGCTGGAGGGCTGAATGGTTGCCATTGGGCTGGTAAGTAAAAGTGATGCGCAAAGGTAAGAACGGGGCGCGGGGCCCCGGCGTTGGCCCGGGGGCCCCGGCTACTTGCCGTAGCGGGCGATGAAAGCGTCTTTCTGGCGCACGTAGTCGGGGTGGGCCCTGGCCTCGTCCCACTCCCGGCCGAAGATTTCGGCGGCGGCAATTTTGTCGGGGTCGGGCGCGGCGGTGCGGGGCAGCTCGGCGCGGCCGTGGGCCCCGGACTGGCCTTTTTTGCTAGCGGGTACGGGGCCGGCGTATTTCTTGCCACCGCGGTGGTTGGCGTAGCGCCGGGCCCGGGTGAAGCCCATCTGCAAAAACTTGCGCGCCATGTCGGCCCCCACAAAGTCGTCGGCCTTCAAATACGCCTCGAACAGGCCCCAAATAGCTTCCGACGAGGCCATGGCCGCCGCCGCGTCTTTGAAGCGCCAGTGGGGCAGGATTTCGCCCTTGTAGGGCTGCACCAGCAGTACGCCCTGCTCGCCGCGCCCCACGCGGTACAGTTCGGGGTGCTGGCGGAAATCAACGGCAGCGAAATCGAGGGTGTAATCGAACGGCATTGGGGGGCCCGATGGGGATAAAGTGGATAAGTACGGGGATAACCGCGTTTGGGAGTCAGTGTAGGGGCGGGGCTTGCCCCCGCCCGTCGTTGAACGGAATCGGTGGATTGGCGCAAACGCCCAGGCGGGGGCAGGCCCCGCCCCTACACTGCTTTCGAAACCGCACTAACCGCCCGGCCGGGGCCCTCGGCCAACCCAGCCCGGGGGCCACGGCCGGCGGGCCAAGCCGAAGCGGGAGCCGGGAGTTTTCCACCTGGATAAACTTTGACTAAATTTTTTTCTAAAAAAACCCTTTCTATTTCCAGTTATTAGGGACGTTAACAAGTGGACAACTCGGCGGGGTTATCCACCGTGCGGATAACTTGTGGGTAATATGGGGGTTTTCCACCGGATATCCACCGGCAATGTGGATATCATTAATCTGTAAATCAGCGTGTTGATTCGATTTTCCACCTATCCCCACGTTCTCCACATACGCACAATCCACCGGGCGGGGCCGTTGGGGATTGGGCATATCTGGTGGGGGAGTTATCCCCGGTTGTCCCCAGGCCGCGCGCCCTGTACGGGGGCCCTCCCCCACCAAATAAAGTTGTGCGCATGTTATCCACCTGTGTTCGGTGGGTTTCCCCCAGGTTATCCACCAAAACGGGGCCCCGAGCAAAGGGATGTGGATAAGCCGGTGGAAAACGGGTGGATTACCGCTCAAAAATGGCCTCAGTAACTGGAAATAGCCTAAAGTTATCCACTAATGTGGACTGCTATGGCTAAAACACCACGGGTTCTTCGATTTCGAAGTTCGAGCGCATCTGGAACACCTTGGGGAGCAAGAGCACCGGCTCGGGGGGCGTGAGCAGGTCGGGGTTGCCGCCTTCCCAGCGGCCGTCGCCGTTGGCATCCACGAGCACGCGCAGGCGGTACTTGCCGGGGGCCACGTGCTCGAAGCGGTACTTGCCTGAGGGCGAGGCCAGGGCCTGCACCACCTCGTACTTGTCGTTGAGCAGTTGCAAAACGAAGCTTTTACGCGCGGTCTTGACGGTGCCGAACAGCGTGCCGTCGGGGTCTACTTCGCCGGGCTCGAAGCGCACGGGGCGGCGGGGCCAGCGCAGGGCCTGCCCGGTTACGGGCAGCAGGGCGGTGCTGTCAAGCACGAGTTCGACGCGGTTTTTGGCCTGGGTGTTCAGCAGCACCGTCAGCTCGGTGCGGGCGGCGTTGAAGGTGCCGTCGGCGGGCAGGCGCAGGGGGCGGCGGCGCACCGAGTCCTCCACCAGCGTGCCCACCGGCCGGCCGGCCACGGCCAGTATCGGCACCGGAAATTGCAGCCGCACGCGGCCCTGGCGGTACACGCTGCGGGGGTTGCCCTCCACGATGTAGGCCAGCGGCGCCGCGGTCTTGCGGGCGGCGGCGCCGGGCACCGGGAAGCGCACGGCCAGCGTGTCATGCGCCACGTTGCCGCTGCTGTCGGTGGCCGTGAGCAGGTAGCGGCCGTCGGCCAGGCCCGGCGACTTGAAGAGCAGCACGTTGCGGCTCGCATCGGTGAGCTGCACGGCCTCGGGGGCGGGGGTGCGGGCGGGGTCGGGGGCGGGCAGCGGGGCCAGGGCGGCGGCGGCCAGCCCTTCGTTGAAGACCACGCGTAGCACGTTGGGCCCCGGGGTTTGGGTGGTGAGCAGCGGCGGCCGGCGGTCGGGTCGGGTCAGCTGCAGGTCGGCCACGAGGGGCGTGGGGCCCACCACCACGGGCGCGGGTAGGTAGCCGATTCGCTCGCCCTCGTCGAAGCGGTTGTTGGTGTTTTTATCCACGAAGGCGTAGAGCCGGTACGCGCCCGCCCGCAGAAAGCCCAGGTTATAAAGGCCTTTTTTGTCGGTGCGGGTGAGGTAATAGGGCCGGCCGCGGCGCACGCCGGCCGTATCGGCCACGCGGAATAAGGCCACGCTGGCGTCGAGGGTGGGCAGGGCCGTGAGCAGGTCCGTGACGGTGCCGCGCACGGCCCCGGAGTCGAGTATCGCCCCGGTGCTGAAGCTCAACCGGGCATTTTTGGCTGGCAGGCTCTCTGTGATGTCTACCACCGCATTGCGGAAGTTGAAGCTGTAGGTGGTGCTGTCGGCCAGCGGCTTTTCGAAAAGCAGCGTGACGGTGTTGCGGTCCTCGCGCAATTTGTAGTTGTTGTCGGGCGGCAGCTGGGGCGTGATAAGCAGGTTCTTACTCAACTCCTTCACCTGCACATACTCCGAAAATACGAGCCGCACCGACTGCAATTTCACGTTGCGGGCCGCGCTGTCGGGCACGCTGCTGATGAGGCGCGGGGACGTCACGTCGCGGGGGCCCCCCTGGGGCGGGGCCACGGCTGCGCAGCTCGCCAGGGCCCCCAGGGCCGCCACGGCCAGCCATCGTTCTACGCGAAAAGCCATGATTATTTTGGTCGTCAGCAATTGGTATTTAGTAGAGTCGGCACTGAATTAGAAAGAAAGCAGCACGTTGTGCAGCGCACAGCGAAGCATATTTTCCGCGTAACTAATCATGATTACTGGCGCCGGAAAGATGTTTCGCTGTGCGCTGCATGACGTTCTTTTATATGCGGTTTTCTATTTAGGAATAACTCCCTCCGCCCGTCCCGCT